>JAFLSR010000049.1:5705-7963 GCA_022510845.1 Treponema sp. | reverse complement strand
CTCGTGAGTTGTCGGTCATGTCAACGTCCATCGGGCACAGTTTTCTGCACGCGCCACAGGAGACACACTTTTCTTTGTCGCACCTTATTCTGAGCAGCGATAATTTGGCTGGAAGCCGCATGAAGACCGCGACCGGGCAGACGTACTTGCAGAACGCCCGGTTGTCCTTGAGCGCGAATGCGAGCGCGATTCCCGCGCTGTAATAAATCAGGTTTCCGATGACGAACGACCAGAACATTATTCGCTGGATTCCGGGCGCGCGCGTAAGAAAGAGCAGCACGACGAATACGAGCGATGAGGCGAACGCGGCGTAGCTAATCCATCCGATTTTTCTGCGCCTGTGATTTTCTGGAATTTTGTGCGGAAGGAAGTCCAGAACCATCGCAGTCCAGCAGGCATATCCGCACCATCCGCGTCCGAAAATCAGCGGGCCGAAAATTTTTGCGACCGCATAGTGAATCGTCGCCGCTTCGAAAACTCCGGTGAAAAGATAGTACCAGAATCCCTCAATCTGCATATTCTCGCCGCGCACAAGTCCGAGCCAGACCATCATGTAAAGCCCCACGAGAATCTGCGAGACGCGCCTTGCATGGACGAAGTTCACGGCGAAAAGAAAAATCGCGAGCGACACCGAAATCCCGATGTAACTGAAATTAAAAAGATAGAAGACGTTCCCGGTTGAAAGCCAGAGCGTCACCGCAACAGCCTCGAAAAGCGCGAGCATCGCCGCGGGAAGAAAATATTTTCTTTTCATTTTGATTTCCTTGCTTGGTGCGCCGCGCAATGCGGTCTTCCAGAATAAAAACAGAACAGCCGCACGGATTCGCACCGCGGCAACGGCATTCGCCGCATCTCATTCTGCATCACTGATTGTTTCTATCATATTGGATTTCGCCCGCAACTTCAATCAGTTCGCAAGGCCGCGGAGTTCACGTCAAAACCGATTCGCACGCTCACCTCTCAAACCATCCCCGCGTCCTATTCGCAACGCCCACCAAGAACAGCATGACAGGCACTTCCGTGAGAACGCCCACAGTCGTGGCGAGCGCGGCTGGGGATGACGTTCCAAAGAGAGCCGCCGCAACCGCGACTGCAAGCTCGAAGAAATTCGACGCGCCAATCATTCCGGCGGGTGCTGCGATGTCGTGCGGAAGGCGCAGGATTTTGCACGCGATGTATGCCGCGGAGAAAATCAGAAGCGTCTGCAAAATCAGCGGAAGAGCAATCAGCACGATGTGGAGCGGGTTCGCGAGAATCACTTCGCTCTGCCCCATGAAAATCAGCACGAGCGTCAAAAGAAGCCCAACGGTCGTAGCCCCGTCGAACTTTTTGACGAACGACTTTTCGAACCAATCCGTGCCCTTGCGCCTTGTGAGGGCTGCCCGCGTGAGGATGCCTGCGGCGAGCGGAATCACCACGAAAAGGATGACGCTCAAAATCAGCGTGTCGAACGGAACAGTCACGTTCGAAACGCCGAGCAGGAAGCGCACAATCGGGACGAAGGCGACGAGGATAATCAGGTCGTTCGTGGCAACCTGCACCACGGTGTACGCGGGGTTTCCCTTTGTGAGCGCGCTCCACACAAAGACCATCGCAGTGCACGGAGCCGCCCCGAGGAGCACCGCCCCCGCAAGGTACTCGGAGGCAAGTGAGTGCGGAATGAGCGGCCGGAAAATCACGAGGAGGAAAAGATAGGAAATCGCGTACATCGTGAACGGCTTTACAAGCCAGTTGACCGTCCACGTCACGAAAAGACCGCGCGGATTTTCCCTGATTCCGCGGACGCTTGCGAAGTCCACTTTGAGCATCATCGGGTAAATCATAATCCAGATGAGGACTGCCATCGGAATCGAGATGCGCGCGTACTCAAGGCGCGAGAGAAAATCCGGGAGCGCGGGGAAGAGCCTTCCGAGCAGCACGCCCGAAGCCATGCACAGCAGCACCCAAAGCGAGAGATACCGCTGGAAAAATGTGATGCCGTTTTTGTTTGCCATGTCAGTTTCCTCCGAAAAACAGTTTGTATGACAATATATCATTTTCAGAAAATCATCTCCGCGCTCCAGTTCGCGGGCGTTGAAGACGAGTTTGCTTTGCAAGCACACGGCTCGTGGGAGTTGATAGCACGGCTTATGCCGTGCATACAGAGGGGGTAGCGGCTTGCCTTGAGAGCGAGGGGGAGACTTCCCCCTCCTTGTGCGCACCCTCCTACTGCGCAATGATTTCGTCAAGGCAGTTTCGCGCCGAGGCGATGCCTTTTT
>JAFLSR010000049.1:0-5605 GCA_022510845.1 Treponema sp. | reverse complement strand
TCCTACTGCGCAATGATTTCGTCAAGGCAGTTTCGCGCCGAGGCGATGCCTTTTTCCGAGAGCGTGTACCATGTCCACTTGCCGTCCTTTCTTCCCGTGACGATTCCCGAGTCGCAGAGGATTTTCATGTGGTGCGAGAGCGTGGGCTGGGTTATCGAAAGTTCGTCCAGAATCTCGCACGCGCACTTTTCGCCGCCGGTGAGCATACGGATTATCCTGAGGCGGTTCTCGTCGCAGAACGCCTTGAAGACCTCCGCCGATTTTTTGAGGTCGGGCGTCCGGCTCATTGCAACATTCCCCGCAGGATGCCTTCGATTTCCGCGGATTTCAGAACCTTGCCCGATGAGACGACTTTCTCGTTCACCACGAGCGCGGGCATACTCATCACGCCGTACTCCGCGATTTTCTGAATGTCAGTGACGTACTCCGCCTGCACGGGAAGCGCGACTTTCTGGACGGCAGCCTTCGCGTTCTCGAACATCTCGTGGCACGACTTGCAGCCCGCGCCCAGGACTTTCACGCAGCAGATTCCGTCCGCGCTTTTTCCGCAGCATTCGCCAGACTGGGATTCCTGCGCGGAACAGCAGGGCGCGTCCTCCGCCGCAGGCTTTCCGCCGCAACAGCACGAGGCTTTTTTCTCACTCTCCTTTTTCTTTCCGAAACCGAACAACGCCATTTTTTCCTCCTGCCAATTGGATTTAGATAGAAATCGGTCTATATATAGTATGCGAGATATATTGATATTTGTCAATATGACTTTTAAGCCGATGCCGCCGAATTGAACCGAGCATGATAAAGAAACTCTGCGGATTGCCTTGTGCCATCAAGCCAAGGATGACTTTTCCCGCAGCACGAGATTATCTGTTGCCCTTTGCGCGGTTGTGCGTCTTGCAGAGCATCTGGCAGTTCTTGATGTCCGTCGCGCCGCCCTTGCTCCATGCGCTCACATGGTCAGCGTCCATTTCTTTGAACGACCAGATTTTCGCCTTGTTCGCGTCCGCGCCGAGTGCGCACAGCGGGCAGTTGGACTCGCCTTTTTTCTCCGCATCGCCAGTCTGCTTGGCGTACACGGCTTTTTTCGTGCGCTCATCAAAAATGCGTATGTTCAGAAGAGACCTGTCCGTCTCTCCGCCAAGCACATACTCAAACACGCCTCTGCGGTTCGTCACAAAATCATCCGCTAGAAGTGCCGACACGCGCTCCCAAACTTTGTCGGGATTGTAGCCGTTGGCGTGGTAGGTCTCGTAGATTCTGCCCCATTCAAGACCTTTCATCTCGCCCGTAACTTCCTTGAAAGTGCCGTCCAGCCAGTCAATCACCGTATAAAAATAGTTTTTGAGTTCGTTGATATTGTCATCGTTTCGGTGAAGGCTCATGTATTTTTCAGTCGTCTGATTGTTGTGCGCAGAAACCCATTCCAAAGCGGCGTGAAGAAAATCCTGCCGGTTCGCGCTTCCGTTTATAAAGCAAGACCAAACATCGATGTTTGAGTTGTTGGAATTTGAGAAATTTTCTTTTGCTTTCGTGACAAATGAGCCTGAATAGAGGGCATTCAGAAGTTCCTGCTCGTTGAGCGGCACACCTGCGATATTGATTGTCTTGAACCATTCTTTTATCTCTTCTTCCGCACCCTCGCAGATGTAGACAAGGAATTTTGTTTTGCGAATCTTCTCTTGGAGCTCCTCGTTCAGTCCTGAAAAGAAATGCTCCATGTTGTTTATTTTCACTGCGAATTTTCCAGTGATAAACCGTCCGATTGAAGTGATTCTTTGCTGTCCGTCAAGAATCTCATATTTTCCGTCGGGGCGGCGGTTAAAGTAAATCAGCCCGAGCGGATAGCCTTTCAGAATGGAATCGATGACGGCGACATCTTTTTTGCCATCCGCATAAATGTAATTGCGCTGGTATTCGGGCTGTATTATCAAGTCGCCGCCCAAGCCGTAAAGTCCTTTTCCCTCAAGTTCGTTGTAAACGAATCCTTTGCAAATCTGCTCGACCGTAAAATCAGTGCGAAGTTCTGTCTTCATCTTTTGCTCCTCATAAAACCCGCGTTAGCGGACGCGCAAGGATGCGCGGAATCGCAGACTTGACCGCAACGCGGACAAGTCTGCGACATCATAAAAATACACGGATGTAGTTTTATGATGCCTCCTTGCGATTTTATTCTTCATTATATATATAGACGCGAATCGCACATTTTTGACAATAAAAACGAGAGATTTTTCATTATTTTTGCGGATTTTTATGGCGGATGAAAATGCGTTTATATATGCGCTCACCATGCACGAGCGGCTGCGCGACTCCGCTTGAAGAATCCCAAAGTCCGTTCGAGAATCCCTTGCCTTCGCTTTCCGTCGCTCCGAGAATCTCGAACTGCTCAGGGCAGTATTTGTCAAGAAATGAGATGGGAACGCCCATAACGCCTTTGTAGTCAGATGGAATGGCATCTGCAAAAGGAACTTCAACCGCACCGTAGTTGTCGTATTTCTGATATCCGTTTTCTTTTATTTCTTTGTGCTTTGAGTATCTTATATTTTTGTCGGTCGTCTTTAACTCTAAAGGCTTGTGCCTCCGCCCGTGCTCAATATTCGTGAACCAAATTGAAGGTATGTTTTTCATATTAACGCCATCGACCACTTTATCAATATTAGTTTTGCTCGTGGTTTCGAACCATAAGCCGCCGGACCATTCTGTTTTTCCTGACCACATTTTATTTTCTTTTATGAGCGGGAAAATCTCCTTGTAAGTGATTGCGTTTTTATTGCCGATGACCAAAAACCGCTTTTCCTCGCTGAAAATCCACGCGATGAACTCACGGAAAAGCGAGAATGGCGGATTCGTCACCACAATGTCCGCTTCTTTAAGCAGGGCGCGCACCTCGTCGCTGCGGAAGTCGCCATCGCCATCAAGGTAGCGCCATTTGAGCTTGTCAACATCGCGCGGAGGCTCCTCTTGGTCTGTAAGCGTGAAGATTTTTCCGTGCCGCGGTGACTTTGCCGCATCGTAATTCGGATTTTCCGTCTCAAAAAGAGTTGGCTGCCAGTCAAAGTCGGGCTTGGGGTTCTTGGAATCGTATGCGTAACTCGTGCTGATGAGTTTTTTCAGCCCGAATTCGTCAAACTTCTTTGCAAAGAATTTGGTGAAGTTGCTCCATTCTGGGTCATCGCATGGGCAGAGGACAGTCTTTCCACGGAATACATCGGGATTGTATTCGATATAAGCGTTTATCTCGTTGCTGATGTCGGAAAACTGCGTGTAGAACTCGTCGTTCTTGGCACTCCTTGCCGCCGAAAGATTTTTGTTCGCCATAATGCGATTATATCATATTTCAAAACATTTGTATAGCGGAAATACGAGGTTTTCAGAAAATCTTGTATTTCCGCTCATTTTCCTTTCGCTGCTCTTTACACCAAAAATCTCTGCGCCGCGTTGAAGGCATATCCCGTGATGACGATGCCCGCGACGCAGACCGCGATGAAAATCCCAAGCAGTTTCGGGCTGATTGCCTTTCGCAGCATTATCATCGAGGGGAGCGAGAGAGTCGTCACCGCCATCATAAACGAGAGGACCACGCCGAGCAGCGCGCCTTTTGCGAGCAGGGCTTCCGCAATCGGAATCGTGCCGAAAATATCAGCGTACATCGGAACGCCGGCGGCTGTCGCGAGGACGACCCCGAGCGGATTGTTGTTGCCGAGCGCGGCTACGATGAAATCCTGCGGAATCCAGTTGTGGATGACCGCCCCCACCGCAACGCCCGCAAGCACGTAGGGAAGCACTTTCCTCGCCGTGGACACGACCTGCTCCCATGCGTAGCGAATCCGCTCCTTGAAACGCGGCTTCTCCTCCGGCAGTCCCGCTGATTTTCCGTTGCGGATGAAGTCCTCAACCTCGCTTTCAAGATGAAGTTTTTCTATCAGCGTGCCGCCTGCCACCGCAATCACAAGCCCGAGCGCGACATAGGCGAGCGCGACTTTCCAGCCGAATATGCTCATCAGAAGGACGAGGCTCCCCAAGTCCACCATGGGCGACGAAATCAGAAACGAGAACGTCACGCCGAGCGGAAGCCCCGCGCTCGTGAAGCCGATGAAAAGCGGGATTGACGAGCAGGAGCAGAACGGAGTGACCGTGCCGAGCAGGGCGGCAACGCAGTTCGCACCGATGCCGTGGAAACGCCCGAGAATCCGCTTCGTCCGCTCAGGCGGAAAGTAGCTCTGGATGTACGAGATGACGAAAATCAGAACGCAGAGCAGCGTCATAATCTTGATGCAGTCGTAGATGAAAAACAGGACGCTTCCACCGAGCCGCCCCGAAGTGTCGATGCCCGCCATGCGCAGCAGACTGGCAATCAGACGGCTGAGCCACGCCATGCCGAGAATCTCGTCCTGAAAAAAATCCCACGCAAGCCGCAGAGTTTCCACGCGCCCCTCCAAAAGTCAGATTGAAGTTTGTCTATGTGTAATTATATAGACATATTTAGATTTGTCAATATGATTTTCAAAGCAATTTTATCGGACGGACTGAATCGTGCGCGAAGCCCATGCAATCAGCCTTTCCGAAAGACGCGCGAAGTCATCGTCCGTCAGTTTGATTTCCCCGCCTTGCCGAATCCGCAGACAGTCCTTTGCAAGTGCTGCATCGTCCGGCGGGAGTGTCTCGGCGAGCCGCGACAACTTGCGCTCGAATATGCCGGTTTTCAGATACGCCTCCGCCCGCAGGGTGAACTCCGCCTGCTTGTAGAGCGAGCCAAGGATTTCCGCGCTTTTTTCGTGGAGGAAGTTGTGAACGCACGCATGGTAAGCCGCGCCCGCGCCGATTCTCACCGCCCGCCGAACATCGTCATCCGTCACGCCGCGCATAAGGTTCTCAAGCGAGCCGAAAAGCGGAACTGTGTCGCAGCAGAAAAAGAAAAGCTCGGACTTTTCCCACGCCTCGATTTCCGCCCTGCCCGACACGAAGCCGCACACGCGCTCACGCTCGGGAAGCGATTCCAGAAGCGAGCCATATTCCGCCAAGTCCCGCGCCGAAAGCGAATCCAAAATCAGCACCGCATCGATGTCACTTGTGTCACTCGCCTCGCCGCGCGCAAAACTTCCCTGCAAGCCGATGAACTGCACGCGCCCGCCGAACTTCCGCCGCACCGCGTCCGCGTACTCGCGCATCCATGAGTCAATGTCGAATGATTTTTCTGCCATGATTTCTCCAAAAAACTAAATGCCGTAAGGATGGACGTGCTCGGACTTCGACTGGAACTCGCAGAGGCGGCTGATGAGAGGCCCGTCAAAATCCGCGATTGTCACGCCGTCAAATCCGCTCACCTCGCCATCATAATCGCACTCAAAATACCACTGCGCAATCACGCTCTCGCCGCACTCAAACATCCGCCCGATTTTCCATTCAAGGACGCGCCCTTTTTTGTTCCAGTCCGCGAACCACTTCTCAATCTGCTCAATCCCGCGATATTCAGGGCCGTAGCATTCCGTGTAAACTGCGTCCTCGGTGAAAGTGCGCCGCACCGCGCTGATGTCCGCGTCAATCCACGCCTGAAACCAATCCCTGATAATTTTTTCGCGCATAATCTGATTCCTCCAAGCAATGTGCCGCCGCA
>JAFLSR010000048.1 GCA_022510845.1 Treponema sp. | reverse complement strand
GTACACCTGATACTTCGCGGACGACGAGCCGCAGTTCAACGTCAATATGACCATATTTTCCCTCGATGATATTGAATAAAATTTGAATGATTTTTGCCAACGGCAAAACCGCATTGGAAAACGCCCGCGCGTTTCCGCCGCGCACAAAACCAAAACGCGAGGCATCCGCCTTGCGCGCTCTCATTCTATTACATTTGACGGAATTTTGCAATGTCCAAAATCCGCGCCGCGATGCCGGTGGCGCGGATTTTTGGTTTCCGCACGGTCAAATTTTAGAAAATTTTTGAAAAATTTCTAGCACTTTTTTGAAAATTTTATTATATTTAGTACAAGGATTTTCGAGTTTTCGCAAAATCCGCGCACCAAAAAGGCATTCGCGGTTCTGAAAAATCGCCCGATGCTTGTTATTTCTATAAAGGAGGTCTGTTTGTTATGAAAAAATGGAGATGTAAGATTTGCGGTTATGTTTTTACGGGCGACAACGCTCCCGATGAATGTCCGCAGTGCCACGCGAAAAATCCGTGGGTGGAAGTGAAGGCTGACGCGGGATTTGCCTGCGAGCACGAAGTGGGTTCTGCGAAGGGCTTGGACGCGGAAGTGGTCCAAGGATTGCGCGACAACTTCAACGGCGAATGCAGCGAAGTCGGAATGTATTTGGCGATGAGCCGCCACGCAGACCGCCAGGGCTATCCCGAAATCGCCGAGGCGTTCAAACGCTACGCCTTTGAGGAGGCCGAGCACGCCGCGAAATTCGCGGAACTTTTGGGCGAAGTGCTCACGGACGACACCAAGAAAAATTTGCAGATGCGCGTCGAAGCCGAAACAGGAGCGTGCGAAGGAAAATTCATGCTCGCGAAAAAGGCGAAGGAATTGGGCTACGATGCTGTCCATGACACGGTGCACGAAATGGCAAAGGACGAGGCCCGCCACGGAGCCGGATTCAAGGGCTTGCTCGAACGCTATTTCAAATAGGCGGATTATGAAAAAGGCGCGCGACGTGTTTCTCCTGCTTATCCTTTCGCTTTTGCTTTTCGCGCCGCGCGCTTTTTCGCTGGACTTCTCCGAACACGAGAATTCCGTCTTGCAGGAAATCTTTCGTGTCCGGCTAGAGGCGCGGAGATTCGCCTCGAATCCCGAGGCATTGGAATTCATCAAAAAGTCCCGCGCGCGGATTCTTTCCGATTCCGCCGCAACGAAGATTTCCGGCGAGGCGAAAATCACATTCGAAAATTTTTTCGCTTGGGAGGAATTCCATTTTTCATGGGAAGAAAATCCCGACGACGCCGCGGCGTGGGATTCCATTGGAAATCAGTATAAAGACAATCTTTCATGGCAGTCTTCCCATCCTGATGACGCGCGGAACATTTGGTATTCTTTGAGCCTGTTTGACCTCGCCAATTCGTGTATGCCCAAACTGAAATTTTCCGACGTGCTCAAAATCGGCATGGAAGAAAAGCGGTTTTACGATTCGCGCATAGAAGCGGATTCCGAAAATTGCGTGGTCTATTTCAACGCCGCGCTTTGGTATTCCTTCGCGCCCGCGATTGGAGGGGGAAGCGATTCCAAGGCGGAAAAATATTTTGCCGAGGCTGTGAAAAAGGCGAAGAATGATTACGAAAAATTTTTTGCGAATCTCTATTTCTCGCAATTTGAATTCGACCGCGGCGAAACGGCCCTCTTTGAAGAGCTTTTTTCTGCGGCTGAAAAAATCCTTCCCCAAAGCGGCTTTTTGGATTTTGTGCGCGCGCTGAACAAATCCGGCTTTTCGTATTTGGAATACACAAAAAATCGCGAGAAAGTCGAAAAGGCCTTGCGGCGAAAATGAACGCCACGCCGCCCTGCGCCGGGCTGTCTGCGGTGCGGACGAGTTTTCGCAGAGTTGAAACTATTTTCCTTTTCGCGTATTATATTAGTATGAGACTTTTTGCTTCGGCGCGTGTGATGCTGAGATTTTTCTTCTTCGCGCTTGTTTTCTTCGCCTTTATGCAAGACAAGGTTTTTGCCGCCAGTTTCACTGAATACGAGAATTCTATCCTTGAGGAAATTTATCGGAAACGCGCGGACGCAAGGAAATGCGCTTCGTTCGAAGAGGCGCAGAAATTCTTGAAGGACTTCCACGATTCAATTCTAAAAGAAGGTGTCCAGAGCAGAATTTCCGACGAGGCGCGGCTCACGTTCGACAACCTTATGATTCTGGAAAGGTGGCAATGCTTTTGGGAAATCAATCCGAGTATGCCGGGCATAAAAGAAATGATTTGGGCGCAGTATGAAAAGATTCTTTCTTGGAACGAGTCGCATCCGTTCGACGAGCAGAATCCGTACCTTAAGATTTCTTCCTTCGACTTAATCAATTCGACGATGCAGTACCTCAAGCAGAGCCAGCTCATAAAACTCGGATTGCAGGAAAAGAAAGTCTGCGACGATTTGGTCGAAAAGTTTCCGAAGATGAGCATCGCGCTTTTGTTTACGGGGCATTGGTATTACAACGCGCCTCCGATTGGAGGGGGCAGCCGAAGCAAGGCGAGGAAACTGTACGCCCGCGCGGTCGAGAACGCTTCGAACGACTATGAAAGGTATTTCGCGAACATCTATCTTTCGCAGAGCACGCTTGCGCAGGAAGGGGTGGGCATGGACAACGAAACCTACAGGAAGAGCATCGCCGCCGCAGAAGTCGCAATTCCCGGAACTTTCTATATCGAGTTCATAAAAAAATTGAACGAGGCGGGCGTGAACCTCTACGAATACGCGCTCAATCCGGAGCGGATAAAAGAAAGGGTGTTCGGCAAATGAAAGTGGAGCACATAATATTTGATTTGGACAACACGCTCTATTCGAGCACTTCCGCTATGGACGCTGGAATCACACGCCGAATGATGGAAGCCGTGGCGGAATTTTTCGGCGTGGACATCGATACAGCGGCGAAAATGCGGCGCGAAAATCTTCCCAAATTCAGCACGACGCTTGAATGGCTCAGAAGCGAAGGTCTTTCCGACACGGAAAAATATTTCGCGCAAGTGCATCCCGAAAACGAGGCGGACGAACTTTCCCCGGACGAGAACCTCCGCGAACTGATTTCGGGCATTTCGCAAAGCCGCGTCATTTTGACGAATTCTCCGCGCGAGCACGCGGAGCGCGTTCTGAAAAAACTCAATGTGGCTGACTTGTTTTCGGCTGTTGTGGACATCCGCGCGTGCGGCTTGCAAGGAAAGCCCTACGAAGTGGCGTACAGGACGGCTCTGGAAAAATGCGGTGGCGACATTTCCAACACGATTTTTCTGGACGACCAGTTGAAGTACACTGACGGATTCCGCGCGCTTGGCGGAACTGCGGTTTTGGTGGGGGAGCAAAACGGCCGCCCGCTGAATTGCGCAAGCCCGATTTTTGAAAGGCTTCCGCATGGAAAGCAGGGCGAACTTTTGAAAATAAATTCGATATATTTTTTGCCAGACCTATTGAATAAATTTTAGAAAGATGCTAGAATGGACTTCACTTGGGGTATTAGCTCATCTGGTAGAGCGATAGGTTCGCAATCTATAGGTGGTCGGTTCGAGTCCGATATACTCCAAAAAAGGCGCGTCCGTTTTGGCCGCGCCTTTTTTTTATCAACAACGTTATTTCACTTGTTGACAACATTTACTGTAAATAATTTTTTTTAAAGGTTGCCAATTGCGGCACTAGATTCTGTGGGAAAATAAGAGATGGCGGGGTCTCGGGGTGCAACCCCGAGCGGTGCTGGGGAAAGAAAAGGGGTCTGGGGAAAAGAAAACCCCCGCTTCCGAGTAGAGGGGTTGTCTTTTCCCCAGATAAACTTTCGCTTTACATTTCTTCAAATTCGTGGTATCATATCGCGATGGAAAATCGGATTTTGGCGCCTTCTTTGCTTTCCGCCGATTTTGGCAACTTGAACGCTGCGCTGGAAAAAATCAATGGCAGCGCGGCCGGTGCTGTTCATTTTGACGTTATGGACGGCTCTTTCGTTCCGGAGATTTCGTTCGGGCAAGTCGTGCTCCGTTCGATTCGTCCGCTTTCTGCCTTGCCGTTCGACGTTCACCTTATGATTGAAAATCCGGAGCGGCAAATCGAATCGTTCGCAAAGTCCGGCGCGGATTGGATTACTTTTCATTACGAGAATTCGGAGTCTCGCGCCGCGGACTTGCTTTCCGAAATCAGGCGGCTCGGAAAAAAGGCGGGCGTTTCGATAAAACCCGGAACCCCTGTTTTTGCATTGCAGAATTTGCTGAAATATGCCGATATTATATTGATAATGACTGTCGAGCCTGGTTATGGCGGGCAGACGCTCGTTCCCGAATGCCTCGAAAAAGTCGCCGAGCTTTCGAAATTGCGGCGCGAAAACGGATTTGGCTACAAAATTTCCGTGGATGGCGGCGTGAACGCGGAGACTTTGCCGAGCGTCATCGAAAGTGGGGCGGACATAATTGTTTCCGGCTCTGCCTTTTTCAAAGGCGATTTGAATTGGAGATATTGAAGTGAAATTGAAATTGAAAAAAATCTTTTCAATTTGTCTCGCGATGCAAATCTTTGCGCCTTTGTCGGCGGATGATTTTTCTGCCGCGAGGCTTTTTTCTCAAGGTGAGACGCTCGGTTCGGACGCGGTGCTGGGCGAAGCGTACAACGCCTACGCAGACGGCGATTACGAAAGCGCGCTCTTTCTTTTTAGGCGGGCCTTGACCGACAGGCAAAACCAAAGCGATTCAGTTTTGTACATGACGATAATGGCTGGAATGCATTCTGGGCAATACGATGCCGCCTACGCCGACGCCGAATATTTTTTGAGCGCGTATCCGGGCAGCGAATACGCTCCGCTCGTAAAGTACCAGTCGGCGCGCGCGCTTTTCTGCCTTGGCGACTACGACAATTCGTTGATTGCGCTCGGCGATTTTTGCCACGAAAATCCGCAGAGCATGATGTACGCTTCCGCGCTCTTTTTGATTGGCGAATGCTTCTACGCGGAATACGAATTCGACGAGGCAGAGCCGTTCTATGCGCGAATCGTGGGCGAGTACCCGGGCAGCCCGAAAGCCGCGGACGCACGATACAGGCTGGATGCGATAAACACGCGAAAACGCGAGGAAAAGCTTTTGTCGCTGCTCAAGGAAACCGGCGAAAGTTATTTTTCATCCAAGGAAAATTACGAGAAAACATTGCGCCGCTACGAATTAGAAAATTCGCTGGGAGACCCCCGTCGCGCTCAAGCCAAACGGGACGAGCATTCCGCGGAGGACGTGAGTTTGTTCGTGTTCGGTGAGAATGATTCCGAGTCCGAAGATAGCTTGCGAGTGCGGAACAACTCCGCGAAGTCGGAACTGGAAGCGGAACTGATTCACTTGAAAAATTCGGCAATGGAAGCGCAGATTCTTCTCAACGATGAAGGAAAATGAAATGAAAAAGATTCTTGCTTTGTTTTTGTGTTTCGCGGTCATCTCTTCTGCCTGTTTTGCGAAAAAGCAAAAAGAACAGAAAGAGCAAAAAGTCGCCAAAGAAAAAACCGTAAAGGAAAAGCCGGTCAAAGAAAAGGCCGTCAAAGAGAAAGCGCCAAAAGAGAAGCCCGCAAAGGAAAAGAAGCCTGCTTCGAACGAGAGCCGCAAGCAGGAAAAGGAAAAGACACGAAAAGAGCGTCCTTCAAAATCCGAATCGGAAAAACTCGCGGACGAGAGCAATGCGGAAGAGCCGGCGGCCATCGCCGCTTCCGAAGAAAAGCCCCGTTCTGATAAAACCGTCATCGCGAAAAACGGCAAGAACGTTTCCGTGGAAAAGGAAATCGTGCGCCTCCAAACTTTCGCCGAAAACGGTTCGGTGGGCTTTTACATTTCGGGGAAGGGCGGCGTTTGGCATCCCGTCGTCGAAACCAACGACCAGGGCGAATCGACCTACATTTCGCTTTTCGTGGACCGCAAGGAATACCGCCTGAACCGTTCCAAAAAGGTGGACTACCATTATGAAGTCGAAGGCGATTGCGTTTCGGTGATTTACGACATAAAGTCGCTCGCGCAGTTGAAGGCGGAATATCGGATATGGAATTCTTCTGTCCTTGTTTCCTATTCGCTTTCGAACCTGGATTCCAAGCCGCATTCGTTCGCGATAAAGGCGGTGTACAACACGATTCTCGCTGAAACTTACAACGCGCATTTTTCCGTGCCTTCGCAAGAGGTGAGCGCGGAAATTTCATTCGAGCCTTCGTCCAAGTTGGACTATGTTTCTTCGGGCGACGAGAACCGCGCGATTCGCTTTGTGGTTTTTGGCGAGGGAATTACTCCTCCGAAAATCGTAGTGCTCGCCAACAAGGACATTGTGGAAGAATCGAACCTCGCGACTGTTTTCAAAAACGGGCGTCCGTTCAATTCGCTCCTTTCCTACAACAATTCGTCCGTCGCCCTTTTTTGGGAAGACGAGAATTTGGGCAAGGACAAGAACGTGCTTCGTCATAGAATCGATTTTTCAAGCGTGATACACGAGGCCCGAAAGATAGAAGATTTCCCTCCCTATGTTCCGCCGGAAATCGAAGAGCCGTATCCTGATGAGGTGGAAATCGTTCCGCCGCTTGAGCCGCCCGCGCCGGCATCCGAAGAAATTCCTGCGGACGACGATGACGGACAGGTTTTTGACTACGAGTTCAACACGGAGCGAAACTACATCGACCCCTCCACCGTCGATGAGAACTACGTTCAGTGCCTTGTTGACCGAATCAACTCGCTTGAAGCCAGCGACCCCGCCTTGAACCGCGAGGAAATCCGCCGGTTGCAGGAAGAGATTGACGCTGTGCTGGAAGTCCTCAGGAGCCGCAGGTGAAGAACGCGATAGACCAGGCGATTTACCTCATGCGATGCCGAAAATTTGCCGACGCGATTTCCGTTTTGAATTCGAGGCGAGAGAATTACGAGGACAGTTTCGACTTCCACTATACGCTTGGACTCGCGTTCTTGTACGCGGGCGACACGGGAAGCGCGTCCGTCAATTTCAACCGCGCGCGCGAGATAAAAATCAACGACCCGAATTTGCTCTTGGCGCAGGCGGCGATTTTCCTGCGCCGCGGAGAGACCGACCGCGCGGTTCAATACTACCTTGACATTCTGGACTTTGAGCCGCAGAACAAGGACGCGGGGCGTGCGCTCTTTTTTGTCCGCGAGCACGGGAACTACGAGGAAATCTGCCGCTGCGTTGACGACGGCTCAATCGAAATCTGTTATCCTCCGCTCGGTTCGAACCCGCGCCACATCCGCAACCTGGCTTTGGCATTGTCATTGGGCGCGTTGGCAGGAATCCTGCTCGTGCTGTTCTGGCCGCGGAACTATTTTGCCGCGAAGGGCCGCGCGGACCTTTCCGCCTTGATGCTCACCGTGAGCGAAAGCGCGAACGCCGCCGAGGACAGTTCCGGCAACTTCAAATTCAACATGAGCGCGAAGGAAATCAAGAACGCCTACAACGATTCCGCCAAATTCTTCCAGGAATACCGCGACAATGCCGCACAGCGCGAACTGAACCGAATCTTGAATTCCAACGCGAGCCGCCCGATAAAGCAGAAGTGCCGCGAGATGATGAATTTCTTGCGCCCCCCATCGTTCGATTCCTTGAAGGACAACTTCTCATACGAGCAGGTCGCCTCGCAGCCGGAACTCTACATCGACTGCTATGTGGACTGGAGCGGGCGCGTTTCCAATTCCGAAATCGGCGAGGATTCCTACGCCTGCGACTTGCTCGTGGGCTACGAGGACATGAGGAACGTCGAAGGAATCATCCGCGTGGAATTCGACTTCCTGCCGATTCCCCAAATCGATTCTTCTCTTCCCGTGCGCGTCTTGGGAAAGGTCTCTGCTTCGGGCGGAAAAATCTTCCTGCAAGGCCGCTCGGTCTACCAAAGCGTGAAGAACGTCTACGGCGAATGACGGCGCTCCGCGCACATCCCCCCGCGCCTTGACAATGCGCGGCATTTCATATAACATATTCATGACGATGAACGACATTCAATTCGAATACATTGCTCGGCTCTCTCCAAAAATTACGGGGGGTACAATAGCCTAGTTAATTTTGTAAATCCCCAATTTTCATATAGAAGGACGCGCACCGCGGACACAATGTCGCGGGAGCGCGTCCTTTTTTGTCGCAAGGAAGAGCCTTGCGCTGCTTATATCGCAAGGCTCTTCCTTGCTTACATCGCAGCGCGATGCGCTGCTTACGACTTTTTGTTTGCTCGCAATGCTCGCATTTTTGCCGTTTCACGGCAAAAACCACAAAAATTCGCGCAGTTTTGGCAAAGAACACAAAAATTCGTGCCTTTTGCGGCAAAATGCACAAAAACTCGCGCTTATTTCAGCAAAAACTTTTTCAATGTCTCAAAAATCTTGTGTCCGGGCTTCAAAAGT
>JAFLSR010000047.1 GCA_022510845.1 Treponema sp. | reverse complement strand
CGAGGCAGGCTTCCTCCAGCTTTTTGGATTTTTCGCCTATCATATAGATTGCGTCCGGGCCGTTGCCGAGCCTGTTTGTCGGGTCTACAAAGAAAAAATCGGTAATAAACTTTGATTTTTTATTGATTATAGAATCAGACATTTCTGCAAACACAAACATATCTTTCAGGATTTTCATTGAATGCTCGCCAGAGTTTATGCTGAGCAATGGTTCATCACAGACAGTGCCAAAAAAATGCTTGTTAAAATATGATAGAGTGTAAATATTTTTTTGTATTAAATACAATACATCCAATGGAATGTTTGTCGTTTCTTGAAGTTTATAGTTTTCTTCCTCGTCATAATCATACTCCGTTATTCTAGCCCTTCTTATGCCATTGGCAATCATTATATCATAATATCCTCTGATTTTTTCCTGCATGTCGGATATTCTCTCCATCAGGGCAGGGTTGCTCTCCACTTGCTTCTCAAGAATATCCTTTATGGCAGTTCCCTCGTAAACGGGTCTTTCATTTTCAAAAGGCCGCGTAAAATTCTCATCCTCTTCATTGCAGAATTTCTCAACGAGCTCATAGAAATCCTTTGCGACAAGCTCGAAAGCCCTTTTGTCGCACGAGCATCGGTCTATTCTCCAGACCGCATCGATGCCGTATCCCAGCCTGTTGAACGGGTCAAAGAAATAGCTGTACTCGCCCTCGTCCTGCCCGAACATGAAATAGTCTTTCAGCTCTTCTATCGACGATTCTCCTGTATGTTTGCCTATGCAGTTAAATTCGTAGATTTCACATTCATCATAGATGCGGAACTCTTCTGCGCCGCCATACATCCCCCATGCGCTGTCAGCCGCGATGAAATTCTTATATTCCTGCGGAAGCCTCAGTTTGAATTTCTCTTCAATCTTCGGCATCGCAACAAGAAGGTCTTTTAACTTTGACGAGGCGGACGAATGTGTCGTAAATTCCTCGCGCAGCCTTTTTGTCCTCTCATCGCGCCGGTAGTAGCGGGCAAGTATCTGCTTGAACTGTTCCGGTGTATTCATTTCCAGTCTCCTTTTTGCGCGTCATTCAGTTTCAGATTTTCCCGCAACTTATTCAGCAATCCCGCCATTTCATTTTTCCTGTCGCCGAACAATGCCGAATGTTTTTCATAATTTTCTCTGACGGCTCTATAAAATTCAGCATAGTCAAGGAAAATCGCGCAGTCTACATTATTGTGCTTCTTGCAAACTAATCGAATGTACTGGGCAGTTCTTCATACACATTAGCCGCTTCGTTAATGTAAAGGCAGGAAAATTGACCTTTTTTCTTTAGGTTCTCAATAAAAACAAATGCCTGTCTTGATACTGCCATATTTGCTCCTTTTCAGTTATTTGCAAAGCGTTCTGCGAAATGTTCTCATTTCTGCCTTTGCTTGGAATTATACCACATTCCGCGCCCTTGTGCGCATGATTTGCGGCTCAACCCTTGCCGCCAGTTTTGGAGGCCCTTTCATTGCAGTGATAGATGCCCTTTAATGTAAATATTGGAAGGTCTTAAACGTACATTAAAGGGTCTCCATAACGTACATTTAAGAGACCCTTTAATGTACATTATGGGGTGTCTTTAACTGCAATTAAAGAGACCCTTTAATTGCAGTTAAAGGGCCTCTTTAATGTGCGTTTTGGACGCGGCGATAAAGTGGGTTTTCGTTTTCATCGGGTTCTCCTTGGTCTGATTATAGCACGGCTTTCCCTGACGCGACGCGGAATGCCACAAGCGCGGCGCACCAGTTCTTCTTCATGAATTTTTTCATGCTTTGTTACTTCCCGCGCAGTTTTTCCTGCCATGCTTGGAGATTGTGAGAATGAGATTGCGTCTTCTTCCCGCGTTTTCATTCAAAGAATGAATTCAACTTCGCGTACAGTTCGCCCGCTGCCTGCTTTTCTTCTTCGCTCAGTTTGGCGTTCTCGTCGTCCGCGAGCGTTTCAAGCGAAGAGAGCGTCTGCGAAAGGGCGGTGTAAAACCCGCGCGAGACTTTGAGCCAGTAGTTGGAATTGCCGTCCGCAAAAAGGCACACGAATCCCATCTCGCGGCTTTTCGCCTTTGCCTGAGCGCAGCGCATTAGCCATTTGAGGTTTTCCATCAGGGCGCGGCATCCGCCTTCCGCGTTCAGGTTGTAGTTGGTCTTCCGGTCAAACTTGCTTTCGTCCACGGGTTCGAATCCCAAGATTTTCGCCACTTTCACGGCGGTGAAGAGTTTTTCGCCGTCCAGAATCTTGAAGCTCGAATCCATCAGGACCCTCGCGCGGAAGCCGCCGCATTTCTTTTCGATTTCGGAAATCTCGATTTTACTCACCGCCTCCACGAAGTCGCGGTAGGGGAGTTCAACCGTTTTCTTGCCCTTGACCTTTGCGACTTTGAACGACGCGCCGCCGAGAACGAATTCGTCCTCGCGCAGTTTTTTCTGCCTTTCGCTCCGGGAATCTTTTTCGATGAAACTCCTAGAATCGAAATCCCCCTCGTGCCTTTTCTGGCGCGAGCGCATCACGCTTTCGAGCCGTGCTTCCAAGTCGGGGTCGATTTTGTGGAGCAGGCCTTTCGTGAGCGGCGAAACGCTCATCGCGAACATCCGGCTCGTCTTTACGATTTCGCCTGTCACTATGTAGGGCGGGCTAGTACGGAAAAGGCTTGAGCCGGGATGGATTGCGATGTGGTCGGCAGTGAGCGTCCTGTAGTTTCCGCCGCGGTCCCGCCTTCCTCCGCCCGCGTTCCCCTCGCGCGCGCATACGAACTGAATCATTCCTGACGCGACGCAACACAGGTAGTCGTCCACGGGGCCGCCTCCCGAAATCGGGATTCCCTGTTCGCCCACGATTTCCGAAAGCTGCGCGACGATGTTCCTTATTTCGGCGAGCACCTTGTAGTCAAGGAAATTTTTCTCCGCGAATTTCTGACGCTGCTTTTCGTCGTCGAATCTTTCGTAGATGCGGTAAAGTTTCGTGTAGCTTGCGAAGTCGCCGCGCTCGTCGTTGAAATTGTGGTGTGCCTTCCGCGCCTCCATTTCGCTTCCGGGCGGCAGCACAAAGGGCGAGTGCGTGGAAAGGAACGCTGCCGCAATCAGCGCATCTTCCAAGACGGCGGGATATTTCAGAATCGCCTCCACGATGATTCTTGAAATCCGCGGAAGCAGGGGGAAGAGAGCCATCATCTTTCCGATTGAGGAAAGCGAGCGGTCGGGGTTCAGAGCCTTCAGCATGAAGAGCGTTTCTTCCCCTCCCTTGATTCCTTCGAGCGAAGGCTTCGAGATGAAGTCGAAGTTCTCAAAGTCGCGGATTCCGAGTTCCGCCATACGCATAATCACTTCGCTCAAATCGGTGCGGAAAATCTCTTCGGTGGTGTATTCCTCGCGCCGCTCGAAGTCCTTCTTGGAATAGAGCCTGTAGCAAGTCCCGGGGGCGGTGCGTCCCGCGCGTCCCTTGCGCTGCATGCACGAAGCCATCGAAACAGGCGTTTCCACAAGGCTTGAGGTGAATGTGCGCGGATTGTAGAAATTCAATTTCGCAAGCCCCGAATCGATTACGGTTGTTATTCCGTCAATCGTCACGGAGGTTTCCGCGATGTTCGTGGAGACAATCACCTTTGTCTTTCCGCGCGGCGCGTCCATGAACACGTTTTCCTGCTCTTCCTTGGGAAGCCTTCCGTACAGCGGCAGGATGAAAAGGCGGTGCGCGCTCCTTCCCTGCGAGAGCCTCGCCGTGCAGTCGTGAATCGCCTTTTCGCCCGGAAGGAAAATCAGTATGCCGCCGTCATCGCCGTTTTCCAACGCGCGCTCTACCGCGCTTTCGATTTTGGAAAGCATCGCGTCGTTCGCGGCTTCGGTCAATGTGCTCGCGGGAATTTCGGGCGGGTCATAGACGAGCGTTACGGGATATGTCGAAGTTTCGATTGTCACTATCGGGCAGCCGCCGAAATATTCCGAAAACGACTCCGCGTTCATCGTGGCGGAAGAAACGATGATTTTCAAATCCTTGCGCACTTCGAGGCACCGCTTCAAAAGCTCCAGAACGAAGTCAATCGTGAGGCTGCGCTCGTGCGCCTCGTCCACCATGATTACCGAATACTTTGACATCAGCGGGTCGAGTTTCATTTCCTGCAAGAGGATTCCGTCGGTCATAATCTTGATTTTCGTGGTGGCGTCCGTAAAGTCCTCGAAGCGCATCTTGTACCCGACAAGCCCGGGGTAGGTCGTGTCCAGCTGCTTGGCGATGAATTCGCTCACGCTCAACGCGGCGATTCTGCGCGGCTGAGTCACGGCGATTATCCCGTCTTCGGAAAAGCCCGCCTCGTGCAGGATTACGGGAATCTGCGTGGTCTTTCCCGAACCCGTGGGGCTTTGCACGACAATCACCTGGTTTTCTTTGAGGCATTCGAGAATCTTTTCCTTCTGCTCGTAGACTGGAAGCCTCTTGTAGTCGATTTTCTTCGCCGCCGATGTCTTCATTGCCATGTGTGGATTTCCTTCACTTTGTTCAGCGCGTCAAGCCTCGCCCGGTAATACCTCGCGTTTTTCGCGTCGCCCGCGGCTTCGAGTTCCGATATGAAGTCCTCGTCGAGAATCTTTATCACGGGGCTTTTCGTTCCCGCCGGCGTGAATGTGGTCAGAAAATTGATTTTGTGGCTCTGCACGAAAAATCCGCTTTCGTCCGAGGCGAGTTCGAGTTCCACCAGTTGGCCGTCTCCAGTGTACTCCCATGTGTCCAAGGGGTTCGCGTAGTTGAGCGCGCGCCGCTGCCCGGAAATCGTGTTGCCGTTCGCGTACATCACCACCTTGCGGACTTTGCCCGAATCCTGCTCGCCGAAGAATTCCACCGGGCGGATGACGTGCGGATGGTTCGACACCACGATGTCCGCTCCCGCGTCCAAAAGCGAGCGGTAGAATTTCTTCACGCTTTCAAGCACCGTCATCACGTATTCCTCTTCGCCAGTGTGAACCGAAACCACGAAGATGTCGGGCGCGAACTCCTCGCGCATTCTTCTGACGCGCTCGACGAACGCCGCCCGCCCTTGCGCGTTCGGCGTGATGAAATTCACCTTGTCGTAATTCTTCCAGGTGTTCAGAATCTCAGTCGCCGCGATAAAGAGGATTTTCTTCTTGTTCCAGTAGAACTGCGCGAACGAGAATTCGCCGCCTTCCGTGAGGCCGGAAAAATAAATCTCGCGCGGAGTTCCCTTCGTCCTCGCCTCGACTTCCTCCGCCCAAACTTGCGTGGCGCGGATTCCCTGCGTGTTCTTGTCGTCGGTGTGATTGTTCGCAAGCGAAATCAAATTGAAGCCAGCGTCGAAAGCCGCCTGCGGATAGGAGTGCCTCATGTTGAAGGTGGGGTAGGACTCGAATGGAAGGCTCTGCACCACGGGCGCTTCGAGGTTCGCGAACGCGAAGTCAGACGCGCCCACCTTTTCCCTGATTCCGTTCCAGATGAGCGAAAAGTCGTCCATCTGGAAATTCTGGGTGTGGGCCATGATGTCGCCCGCGAAAACAAGTTTCAGCGTTTTGTTCGCTTTGGTGGGGGCGGGGGCTTTCGCCGCACTTGGGGCGGAAGCGTCTTCCTGCCTTGTCGTCTGGCACGAGAAAAAAAGCAGTGCCGAAAAAAATGCGAGTGCCGCAATACTTCTTACTTTCATTGCTCAATACTATAGGAATCCCCGATTTTTTTCAAGGGGTACGGAGGCTCTCCGCGGAAACCAAAAGCATCGCAGGGCTTCCTCCCGCGCCGAAATCCGCATTCGACTGCGGCGGGCGCGCCCAAAAATATCGGGAAATTTTCCCGATATTTCGGGAAAATTTCGATTGAAATTAAAAACCAATTTGGTATAATCGCGCTATGCGGCGATGAACATTCCGCGCAAGGAGTTTTGGATGAAAGTGAATTCCGAAGGCGTTGCTCCGGAAACCGGCGGGGACGCGCCCGAAGACTACGCGTTGCTTGAAGTTGAAGACATGCGGATTCCCGACAGCATTACGGAAATCTATGACGGCACGTTCGCAAATCGCATGACGCTCGCCAGCGTCGTGATTCCCGGCAACGTAAAGGCGATAGGCTCGACAAAGAACGATTTCTCCAACCAGAGCGGCGCGTTCCAGGCATGCACGTCGCTAAAGAGCGTCGTGATAGACGAGGGCGTTCTTTCAATCGGCACGGAAGCCTTCCGCGACTGCACGTCGCTTGAGTACGTCGCGATTTCAAACAGCGTCACGCAAATCGGCAGGGCGGCGTTCGCGAGCTGCAAGTCGCTCGAAGTAATCTCGATTCCCGAAAGCGTTACGGAAATAGGCGAGCGGGCGTTCATGAGCAGCGGGCTAAGGACGGTGACGATTCCCAAGGGCGTAAAGGAGATAGGCGGGTGGACGTTCCAGGACTGCGCGTTGCTTGAGAGCGTGACGATTTCAAGCGGCGTGAAGGAAATAGAGAAGGGCGCGTTCTACGGCTGCAAGTCGCTCAAAAGCGTCTCAGTCCCGAAGACCGTGACGAAAATCGAAGACGGCGTGTTCGTGGACTGCAACAATCTCACCGTGGAGTTTGACGGCACGAGGGAGCAGTGGAGGGAGAAGTCCTTCGTTGAAAAGACGCCGTTTTCTACCGTCCGCTGCACTGACGGCGTTATCGGCATAACGGGAAGGCTTCCCGCGTATCTGGTGCTGGAAGGCACGGTGATAACCGGCTGCGACAAGGACATCATTCCCGAAAGCGTCGTGATACCCGATGGCGTAACGGAAATCGTCCAGGAGGCGTTCAAGCAGTGCATGTGCCTTGAGAGCGTCTCGATTCCCGGCACCGTGGCGGTAATCCAGGAAGCCACGTTCAAGGGCAGCGCGTCGCTCAAAAGGGTGATACTCTACGAGGGCATTACGGAAATCGGCAGCGAGGCGTTCCACGACTGCACGTCGCTTGAGCGCGTCGCCATTCCAAACGGCGTGAGGGAAATCGGGCAAAGCGCGTTCGCGTACTGCAACTCGCTCAGAACCGTCACGCTCCCGAGGAGCGTGAAGAAAATCGGAGACGAGGCGTTCTTTGCCTGCGACAATCTCACGGTCCATTTTGACGGCACGAAGGAGCAGTGGGAGGCGATAGAGAAGGTCCGCTACTGGAACGGAGTGGGCGTGTTCGCGGTCCGCTGCACGGACGGAGAGCTCGGAAAGCAAAGGTGGTGAGGCGCAAGTGCCCGCGCCACAAAAAGTCGGGAAAAATTTCCTGCGTTTCGGGAAGTTTTCGATTGAAATAAAAGAATAGGTCTGATAAAATTATTTACATGAGGATTTCACGCGCACAGCCAATCTACTCCGGCAAAAAAGGCGGCATGACGCGCCCCGCGCGGAAACCCTATACATATTTACCCCCCCCCATCCGCAATATCAGTATTTAGTAACGCAAGGCTCTGCCTTGCGTACCGACTTTTTGTTTGCTCGCACCGCTCGCATTTTTGCCGCAAGGCAGAGCCTTGCGACAAAAACCACAAAAATTCGCGCAGTTTTGGCGTTCAAAACCATTTTCGTCACTTCCTCGGCACGTTTTTGGGGTTCAAAAGTTCTTTTGCGACTTCCCCGAAGGGATTTTGGGCTTCAAAAGCGGTTTCACGCCTTGCTTGGCGTGTTTTTGGCGTTCAAAAGTTCTTTTGTTGTCTCCCCGAAGCGATTTCAGGCTTCAAAAGAACTTTTGTTGCCTCCCCGAAACGATTTTGGGCTTCAAAAGAACTTTTGTTGCCTCCCCGAAGCGATTTCACCTTTCAAAAGTTCTTTTGTTGCCTCCACGAAGCGATTTCGGCGTTCAAAAGTTCTTTCATTGCCTCGTCGCAGCGCGATGCGCGGCTTACATCGCAGCGCATCGCGCTGCTTACCGAGTTTTTGTTTGCTCGCACCGCTCGCATTTTGCCGCAAGGCTCTGCCTTGCTTACCGAGTTTTCCTGCGGAAAACTCGTGCCTTTTGCGGCAAAAAGCACAAAAACTCGTGGGCATTTGAGAAAAGTATTTTCGTTCAAAAGCGGTTTCAATTCGATTCAGACAAAAATCATCATACAGTAAGGAGTTTTTATGGCTATGGCTAAAGTTGCGAAACTTATCAACAATGTCCGCGTGACGGAACTGGACGCGCTTTCGGACGCGATGGAGCGCGAGTACAAGGCGGCTTGCGCGGGCGGAGAGACGGCGGTGGCAAAGGACACCGTTCTCAAAGGGCTTTTCGAGCAGCTCATCGACCTGAGCGCGCGGAACACCACGGCAATCAAGCAGGACGCGATTGTGTCCACGCTCGACGAGGCGGACTCAAAGCGCGATTCTGTTACGCGCGACATCTTCACGCTCACGAACGGCTACACCGCAAGCCCCTTCGCCGAGGTGAAAACGGCGGCGGCTGACGTGTGCGCCACCTTGGACAAGTACGGGCGCGGCA
>JAFLSR010000046.1 GCA_022510845.1 Treponema sp. | reverse complement strand
ACTCCGCCGTGGCGCAGTCCTCAAAGCACACGTCCGCGTCCGTATAGGTAATCAGAATGCCGTCTTTTTCGCAGAATTCCCGCCTCTCCATAATCGAATCGCCTCCAGTCCGCGCTTGGCCGCGGAAAATATCAGAATCGGAAACATCGCAGGTCAAGTGCCATCTCGCGTCTTGACAATTCTGATGGAACAAGTATACCACACAACGCGGAAAAGTCAACATTCTGACAGAGTTTGAACATATATCCACATCTGTCTGTTACTATTCTTGATTTTTATTCTTATCCCCAAAATTATATCAAAAAAGTCGCGCAAATTCAACCGTGCGAATTTTTTCCATCTTGACCTGCGCCTTTTTTTCTGCTACAATTTTTGAATGAAAATCGAGACAGACGCGATAATTCTTGACATTGACGGAACGCTTTGGAACACTACGGGAGTGGTAGCCCAAGCCTGGAACAAGGCCATTGAAAAACTGAACTTCCCCGCGCAAAAAGTAAATCCACAAAACCTCAAAAGCGAATTCGGAAAGCCGATGGACAAGATTGCCGAAAGTCTTTGGCCGAATTTGAGCAAGCCGCAAAGAACAAAACTGATGAGCGAATGCTGCGAACAGGAACAAATCGCGCTCAAAGAAAACGAAAAGAAAATCGAATTCCCGAACGTCCTTTCCACGATAAAAAAATTGAGCGAGCGTTTCAATATTTACATCGTTTCAAATTGCCAAAGCGGATACATTGAACTCACGATGCAAAAAATCGGAATCGCGAATTTCATCCGCGACCACGAATGCTACGGCGACACAAAAAAATACAAGGCTGAAAACCTGCGCCTTTTGTGCGAGCGCAACCGCCTCAAAAAGCCGGTCTACGTCGGCGACACCGAAGGCGACCGCACCGCCTGCAAGGAAGCCGGAATAAAATTCATCTGGGCAAGCTACGGTTTTGGAACTGCGCGAAGTTACGATGCCAAAATCGAAAATTTCAAAGACCTCTTGGATTTGGTGGCTCCAATTCAATTACCCAAAACTTTCATCAGAGCGGCAGTGCCCGACGACGCGAAAGAACTGCTTGAGATTTACGCGCCATATATCGAACGCAGCGCCATCAGTTTTGAGAACACAGTCCCAACCGTCGCGAATTTCCGAAAGCGGATTTCCGACACGCTCAAAACATACCCCTACCTTGTATTGGTTTGCGAAAATGAAATTTTGGGATACGCCTACGCCGCGCCTTTCAAAAATCGGCCCGCCTACAATTGGTGCGTGGAAACGACGATTTACGTCAAGCACGGATACGCGCGGCGCGGACTTGGAAAAAAACTTTATTCCGCGTTGGAAAACATCCTGCGCTCGCAGAACATCTTAAACATGAACGCCTGCATCGCGCACACATCGGGCGCAAGCGAATACCTCACGAACGCAAGCGAAGAATTTCACAAAAAGATGGGATTCAAAAAGGCGGCGCATTTTTCGCAATGCGGATTCAAATTCGGAAAATGGTTCGACATGGTTTGGATGCAGAAAATCATCGGACCGCACACGGAAAAAACAAAAGACATCATTCCTTTCAGCGAACTCTGAACTACCGCGCGGCATCTTTGAGGACGTGCCCGAAATTTTTCAGATAGTCGAAAAAACTCGCGTACGAAAGCACGACGCAAATGGCAAACACAACCTGCCCCGCAAAATTGAACGCGGCCATGTCCACGCCCCAAACGGCGGCAAGCCCCGTGCGCGCAAGGCAATTCTGCGCCAAAGCCACAAAGCAAGCGGCGACATAAAAAACGGTCTTCAACTTGCCGCCTTTTCGCGCCGCAATCGCAGTTCCAGTTTTCGCCGCTACCATCCGCAAAAAGTTCTGGCTGAATTCGCGATACAAAATCAAAACATAAAAAACCGGATTCATATAGCCGCTCAAAACGAAACAAGTGAACATCGAAAGGTGCAAAAATACATCGGCGAACGGATCGAACATCTTTCCGAAATCGCTCACCTCGCCATGCTTCCGCGCGAAATGTCCGTCAAAATAATCCGTGAGTTCCACAAACGGCAAAATCAAGATGAGCGCGACGGAAACCACCTTGCCCACTTCCGCCGAAGCAAGCCATTCCGGCAAAAAATAAAGCGCGAAAATTATCGGAGAAGCGATGATTCTCGCAAATGTGAATTTATTTGAAGTTTTCATTTTCCCACCTCAATTTCTGAAAATACTGAAAACCAATTTTGCGGCAAACGAAAAACCGAAAGTCCAACACTTGAGTTTCTGCGAAGCATGGAACTCAAAAAATCCGCGCGGACTTTTGCGCGATTAAGGCTACATTATTTTTTCAAACGTCACGCGGAAATCCGAACGCCCGGTCTGAACATAAACTTTATAAAGCGCGGGAAAGCCCTGCCCGCTTGGAAGCGCGAACATTTCCAAACGCGCATCGCCCAAAATCGCGTTGAAAACCTTGAAGAAAAATTTCTTGAAAAAATTATCGGAATTTTCAGAAACGAAAATCTTCCGCGCCGAAAAATCCGCGCCAAGATTCTTTTGGAATTCGCCAGAAGAATTCCGCAAAGTCGCGCCCGCAATTTCATACCAGATGTGCGGCAAAGGAAGAAGCGCGTTCTCGTTGATTTCGTAGACAAGAAAAGCCGCCTCGCATTCCGTGCCATTTCCGCGGATTTTCTTCCCCGAAAAAATTTCATATTCTTTGCCGCTTGACTCATCGCGCAAAAAAGTTTCGCCTACAGTGAGCGTGAAATTCTGAGGCTGAGGAAGCCGCCTGTAAAGCGCGGTGCCAAAACAAAAAGCGAACAAAATATAAAGCACGGAAACAACAGGAAAAACGCTGCGCAAAAACGCCGCGCAAAGCGCACCGAGCATCGCGTACAAAAAAAGCGCGGGAAAACGCCGCGCAACATTTTCAAAAATGAAGTTCGCATTCCGTGCCTGAAAACGAGCATCAAACAAAACCAGCGCGAAAAAAGCCGCGGCAGAAACCAAAAGCAAAATCGCAAGCGAAAAGCGAAATTTAAAATATTTCCGCGCCGCAATCTTGCCAGCCAAGATGCACACGGCACATCCCAAAAACGCGCCAAAAAAGAGAAAAGCCAAATTCAAATAGACATTCGCAGGATAACGCATCGCCTTAATAATTTTTTCGGACAGCCGAAATCATTTGTAAGTTTTGAAATCCTGCACGACGCTCACAGCAGATTCCACCACGTAGTCAGGATAGGCCTTCCGAGTCAGAACCAAAGCCTTTTCCACGCAGGCGCCGGAATCCGAAATTCCCTGCAAGACGATTTTTTTGTCCACGACGACGGCGTGCAAGAAATTGATGTTGACCTTGTGCTCGAAAATCAGCGAGTTCACCAGACGCTGCGCCAAAAGAAGCTCTTGGATTTTTTTTGCGCCCGCCTCTTCCTTTTCTGGCGTGATGTAGGCGCGGACAATGGAAACAATCACGTTCGCGGCGTTCTGCAAATCCATCTTGCCGCTGTTCACGACCATGTGATAGTGCGTCGGGTCTTCTGGGTCTATGTTGAAGAAATTCTTGTGGAATCCCATTCGGTTCGCCGCGCTTTCTTCGATGCGCTGCCTCGCCTGCTTTTCGTTCCAGTTGAATTCCTTTTCCAAACGCGAAAGCCGCACCTTGTCATTCGAAACAAACCTGAACGAAACGAGATTGGGAAGTTCCTCCAAGACGAACGCGCTCCCACGCCCAATCAGAACGCAGTTGCCCTCCGCCGCGCTTTCCAAAATCGCGGTCTGGAGGCAATACAAATATTCGTCGCGCTCCTTCGCCAACGAAGCAAAAAAGCCGGGCTTCACCTCGTCGTATTTGTGGAGTTTTTCCGCAGAAAAACCATTGTCCAAGATTTTCTGTTCGATTTCCTTTTTCGTAATGAACTTGTAGCCCAAAAGCTTTGCGACTTCCGCGCTGATTTCATCTCCAAGGGCCGCCACTTGACGCGCCATCGCAACAATCGCCATTTTGTTTAACCCCTCCTCAACGAAGTGAAAAATCGCAGTACAAGTACAATAAACGAGTTTTTGCAAAACAAAAACTCAAAGTTAAAATAAGCAATGCAATTTTAAACACTTTTCTTCAATATCTGATATAATAAAACATATCGCACGATTTGTCAAATGCCAAAGCGTGTTTCACAAAAACTCGATTATTTACTGCCGTTCATGCGCAGCAGGAGGAAATTTGAAAGACGAAGACTTGACTTGGAAAGAAATTTCAAGCGAAGAGATTTTGGACACGCGGGTTTTCAAAGTGACAAAGGCGCGCAGCGTTTCGCCGCAGGGCGAAGAGGGCGAATACATCGTCATAAAGGCGCGCGACTGGGCGACCGTGATTCCCGTTTTGGGCGACGACTTTCTGATGGTAAGGCAATGGCGGCACGGACACCAAGGGCTGAGCATCGAATTTCCGGGCGGCGTAATCGAAAGCGACGAAACTCCGGAAGAAGGAGCGCGCCGCGAACTGATGGAAGAAACAGGCTTTTCGGCAGGGCGGCTCGTCCACCTTGGGACCATAAACCCGAACCCCGCGCTTTTCGCAAACCGCTTCCATGTATTTTTGGCAGAGGACTTGCAGCCCAACGGAAAGCAAAACCTCGACAAGGACGAATTCTTGGATTACATAAAAATTCCCAAAGCCGAGGTTTTCGAAAAAATGGGCGGCGCGGAATATCCGCACGCGCTGATGGTGGCGGCGCTTGAACTATATCGCCAGCGGGAATCCCGCCAGCGCAGTCCTAGCGATTGAACGTGTCGTAATCCTTTTTGGAATCGTATGTTCCGTCGCGCAGTTCTCCCGCGATGCTCGGGATTTCCATTTTCATTCCGGGCAAAATCAAATTCGGATCATTCGGGCGCGGCATTTTGTCCTTGTTCGCCTGATAGAGGTTTTCCCACAAAAGCGGATTGTTGTAGACATACTTCCGGGCCGAAATGTTCCAATAGCAGTCTTTGTTTTCCGCCCAGGGACGAACGACATAGAATTTCGGAAGCGGAGTCACTTCGTAAACCCCTGCCAAAGCCTCGTTCACTGCCTTCGCGTATTTTACCGCCTGCTCGTAGTCCTCTTTTTCAAAAGCGGCCTTCGCGTTGTCCAAAGCCTCCTGCCCCGCAGAATAGGCGGTGGGGAATGTCGATTCGGCATTGATGCTTTTCGCCCACTTCATCTTTTCTTCGGCGGCGGCGATTTCGGTCTGCGCGTTGTAGCGGGCGTTCATGCTGTCGATGAAAGCCTTGGAAAGCTTTGCGTTTTCGGCGGCCTTTTGCGCGTATTCTTCCGACAAGTCGTATTCGCCCGCATTCAAAGCGGCGTCGGCCTTTTTGGCATATTCTTCCGCAAGTTTTTGGTAAGTGTTGTTCTTATAGCTCACGGCGAACGCCGCTCCAAAGGCGCAAAGCAAAGCCATTATTATGATTCTTTTCATCATCACTCTCCTTCGATATTCTCGTCGATTTCGATAATCTGCTTTTCGGGATTTTCGAATTCATCGGAGTCCAAAAGAACGGTCTCCTCGTCCTCGATTCCCTCCACCTTTTCTTCAAGCGGATTGTACTTGTCGGCGTTGAGCGCGTAGTTCTCCACCTCGCGCACCTGCTCCTTCGCCTCGTCAATCTTCTTCTGCGCCTCGGCGCGTTTCTGCTCCACATCGTCGGCAAGGCTCTTGAACGAAGACGTGGCTTCCTTGTAAGAATTGTACGCGCCCTCGGGGTTGGAAGTGGAATATTGGGAGTCGCCTTTGGTAATCAACTGCGCGCAAGACTTGTACTCTTCTTTGCGGGCGACCTGCGCCAAAACCTTGTCGGCGCGTTTTTTCTGCGCCAGCGCGTTCGAACGCTCTTCGTTGGCGAATTTCTTGTATGACTTCAAGTAGACCGCATAATAAGAATCGTAGGCTTCGCCCGCTTTCGCGGCGAGAGTCTTGGAAGGCGCGCCCACCGCATTTTTGACGGCCGAAATCGAGCCGCTGTCATTTTTCAGGCTTTCGGAAATTTCTTTGACATTCGAAAGGACATCGCCCACAAGCGAATCGAATTCTTTGAGAGCGTTTTCGCCCTTTTCGTAGTCGGCAGGGGAATTCTGCGCCAAACCTTCTTCGTCGATTCTCTTTTTGAGGGCGCGCGCTTTGGCGGCCTTTTCCAAAGCCTCGTAGCGCAATTTAAGTTCGGCAAGCTCCGCATCGTTGTTCACGCCGTCGAGTTTTTTGAGCGCGTCGAACGCGGCGTCAAGCGCGGCAAACGCATCGGGATAGGCATCTTTCGCCCCCGCATCCAAAGCCTTTTTCCTAGCCTCTTCGGTTTGGGCAAGCATTCCGCCAACGGAATCGTCTTCGGAATTATCCGTCTCCTCGTTCGCCGAAACGGACGAATCCACGAGAGAGTTCGAAGTGTCCTGCTCGGTCGATTTGCACGAAGCAAAAATCAGCGCGAAGACAACGCACGAAAAAATCAGAATCCTTTTCATCAAGTCCTCCGAAATGAAATAATATAGATTGTAGCACATCTAGGAAAATAATACAAGTTTTTTTGGAGTTTTTTATTGGAAAGAAAAAAGAGGGAAAGAAGGCGGTAAAAAAAAGTACGCACCCCTTTTGGGGGTGCGTACAAATAATAAACATTATATTTGAACACTATATTTGGACGGTGGCATTTGGCTTTTTCAGGGAACACCGACCTTACAAAGGAACTTTCAATTTTTTTTCCAAGGCATTGAGAACATTCTCAAAGAACCTTGAAAAGCAATATACTAAAATTATAACTCAACACAAAATATACTAAAGACAATGTATAGTAAAGTATAAAAACACTTTATAAATATTCATGAGTTGCCGACGGCTGCATCTGCCTCCTTCTTCGAGCCGCCCTTTTCCGAAACTTTTGTGAACGAAATCTCTGCTCTCACAGCCTTTTTCAGCGCGAGATCACTGACGAACGAAATCCTTACGGTAGACATGTCAATGTCGGCGGCCGTCACAGCCTCTGCCGAGATTTGACCCACTCCCTTGAAGGACACCTTGAACGTGCCCACTCCATCAAGACGCAATTTGTGCCCGCGCAGCAAATAACGCCGGAATATCTCTATGATTTCCATTACGACCGCCCGAACATCTGACGGGGTAAGGGACGTTGCGTGAGAGATTTCCCGCACAAAGTCATCCAACCCAATGGTTTTCTCATAGAGGGGGTACGGATAAAATTTCCCGGGGTCTTTTTCATCCCTAGGATTCTTATACAAAAATGGTTTATAGTTCATGTCTGAACTCCTTGCCGAAACATCGGCGAAAGAATACATTCCGAACCATAAAAACGAACCTTCCCTGATAAATGTCAAAGACCGCCAAATGCAGGCCCCAGTTCGGAACCCATCTACAGAAATGGCAATACCACTTCTGACCCTTCTAATATTTTACCCCCACTTTCAGCACCTGTCAACAAAAAAATGCTACAAAAAGCGATTTTTTTTCGATTTTTCACCACGCTGCAAAACGGCATCCGTCAAGCGCGGGTTTTGTCCAATGTCCGCACCCCCTTTAAACTGTTGAGCAGTTAGGCTCGAAGTGTTGAGCACTTTCGTCTCAAGTGCTGAGCACCTGGAGGGTCAAGTGCTGAGCACTTACATACCCAAGTGCTGAGCACTTCGGACAAAAGTGTTGAGCAGTTCGAGCCAAACTGTTGAGCACTTTTAAACCAATTTGCGGTTTGCGGCAGCATCTTGGCGCGAACCGCAAACATTCGGCGTTTTGGGGCATGGAGCGTACTGACAACTCTATCATTTTTTTATACCTTTTTGCATTTTGCAACAAATTTAATCAGTTTTTCATATTCTTCCCCTTGACAACCCCCGCCGCCTCGTGCTATCCTTGCCATAGTTCCGTGGCAGAGCTTGCGGTCAGTGCGAAGATTTTTATCATGCCATATCAAAACATAATATTACCTGGGGCAAGGTTTGTTGCTGCTAGGTACTGACATTTTAGCAAACGCAACAAGACAAATGCCCAAGGAGAATATTATGACTCGCCTTGATTTCTTCAAGAAGCAAGCCAAAAATTTGCTCAAAGACTGGCAGACCCAGACCAAGACCGTGGAGGACGACGGTTTTATTTCCTATCATTACGACTGGAAATTCTATGATGTGGGCGACCTGTTTTTCTACTACGAGTTCAGCGATGAGGACGAGCAGGAAATTATACTTGCCCGGGCACAACACCTGATTGCGAAAATGGTCGGATTCAAGAAATGGAACGACCTTATTCACGCAACGGAGACGGAGCAGGAGCTTGCCGAATTGCTTCTCCGCAGATTTAAGAACGCACAGGACGTGCAGGACTGGGAAGATGCCCTGATGTTCTCCGGCGTGTCGCAGTACGGAGCGGAAGCAGTGCTCGCCTACGCGCGGCATTATTATCAGCTCGGCGACGCGCAGGAAATCGCATTGCTCTCTCCCGAAAAAATCACCGTCTTGCAGGGAAAGCCTAGGAGCGAAGCCCTTAA
>JAFLSR010000045.1 GCA_022510845.1 Treponema sp. | reverse complement strand
ATGACACGCACATGGACGAGCGGCAGGTGAGTATGTTCGCCAAGCGTTCCGTCGCCGTCGCCTATTATACTACGATGGGCGTTTCCCTCGGATATTGCGCTCAGATTGCGGAGATGACGGAAGAGGATTTCGCAAAGTATCTTGGGGAGCGGCGCGTCTCTCTCTTCCATTTTGACGGCGAGCAGGAATTTGAGGACGAGCTGAACAATGCGTAGGGTCATCGTGAATTCCACGCCGCTCATCGTGCTGTGCAACGTGGGCAGACTTCATTTGCTCAAACACCTGTATCAGGAGATTTTCATTCCTCGCGCCGTCTTTGACGAAGTTACCGCAAAGCCCGACTCCGCCTGCCAACAGGTTCGCGACAACCTTGACTGGATTCATGTGGAGCGCATACAGGACACCATGCAGAAACGTATGTATCAGGCAAAACTCCATGACGGCGAGGTCGAGGTGATGATTCTTGCGCAGCAGGAGCCGCCCGCTGATTTGGTCATTCTGGACGACGGCGCGGCAAAGAGAACGGCAAAGTTTCTGGGGCTTACCGTAACGGGCACGCTCGGCGTTCTGCTTAAAGCGAAGCGAACCGGGCTGATACCGAGCGTCGCCCCGGTTCTGTGCGACTTGCAGTCGAACGGTTTTTATATCACAAAAAATGTGCGCGATATGGTGCTGGCAAGTGCGGGAGAAGCGCAGTGCAGAAAGTAAGCGTTTCCAACAATTCAGAATCTTTTTTTGCCAGACAATTGCCGTTTTACTTGGAGCGAAATGACTGTGCGCAATGGGTAAATAGTGTATTTACCCGAGGCAAATAGCGTATTTACCTGGGGTAAATATGTTATTTACCTGCGGCGCATAGAGTATTTACTCGGGGTAAATAGGGCGCTTGTCATATTTAGAAATGTAGCCTCGGAACTTCCGTCCTTTACCGTGCAAAAAACGCCATTGAACTCCTCGTGCCTAAATGCTTGCGACGAGGGCTTTAAACATTGCGCCGAATCGAGATGCCGCTTACGCTCGCTAATTTGAAAAAAAAAAACACAATTTTTTATGAAAATCTGTCAATTTTCTGTCATCACAGTACTCCTTTTATATTGTAAGACAAAACAAAGGAGGACAGTATGTCAACAGCAGTATTGGTAAGGCTAATTGGATTGGGTGCGGCTTCATGGATTTTGCTCGCTAAAGGAGCTGAAACGGTCGGACGCAAGTTTTTTGCAAAAGACAAGGAGGCGTTTGACAACAAAAAGACCTGATTTAAGGTATTAAGGGGACTATTCGTGCATTGCGCGGACGGAGATGTGGAATTGTTGTAGCGCAAAAAACATGGCGTCATTTTCCCCACTTTAAACATCCCCGCGCCTGTGCTATAATGTAGCAAGGAGATTCGCATGAAGGTCATTCTTTTTAACGGCAGTCGGAACGAGAAGGGCTGCACGTATACTGCGTTGCGTTTGGTTGCGGACGAACTGAACGCTAACGGAATCGAAACGGAACTGTTTTGGGTGGGCGGACGCGCGCTTACGGGCGAGATGGACGCGATGGTGAGCGAGGCGGTTGAGAAAGTGCAGTCGGCGGACGGCGTGGTGTTCGGCTCGCCTGTGTACTACGCTTCGCCAAGCGGCGAGATAACGGCGTTCCTTGACCGCTTCTACTGGCAGGGCGAAAAGTTCCTGCGCTTCAAGCCTGCGGCGGCGGTCGTCTCCGCGCGGCGCGGCGGCACTACGGCTGCGCTCGACGTGCTGAACAAATACATCACCTACGCGCAGCAGCCGGTCGTCACTTCGCGCTATTGGAACATGGTGCACGGCTCGAACCCCGAGGACGTGCTCAAGGACGAGGAGGGGGTGCAGGTGATGAAGACGCTCGGGCGCAACATGGCGTGGATTCTCAAGTCGATTGAGGCGGGCAAGCGCGCGGGCGTGGCGCAGCCTGAATCCGAGAAAAAAATCTTCACCAACTTCATTCGGTAGCCTCGCATCATGCGCATATTTTTCCGAATTGCTTTCACGTGTTTGAGCCTGCTGGCAGTCGCTTGTTGCCATAAGCCCAACACGAGCGGAATTCCTCAGACTAGCGGCGGACGCGAAATCATCAGGCTTGCCCCAGACGTGCACTCAAAGATGCTCGACGCTTCCTTTTGGCGTTGCCGCGTGAAGAATTCCCATGACATCATTATGACAAAAGAGCAGATTGCGCGGTGGAACGAACGTGTCATTGAGCAAACCATGGCGGCGGACGAAGATTTATTTTTCGTGCACGATTTGCGCCGCTTTGATACGGTGGCTTCGTCGCCCGATGTGCGCCGTTTTATGGTTCGCTACAATCCTTCGTATCCTTGGTACAAAAAGCAGGGCGGCGAGACGCACAAACTCACAACTACGGATTGGCGCGCGCTCTACGAAAAAATGCACTTTGCGCCATTGGGCGACTTCTCGTATTTTTCTGGCGAGCGGGATGCGCCTGGTGTGGAATCGCGGAATTTCCCAGTGCGCAAGGCGGTCACGGTACGGCGGTCGGACTTGCGGCTCGTGCCGGACGACACGCTCTACACCGACGACGAGGAATACTGGTACGATGATTCCGCGCAGACTTCGGGCGTGCTTATGAACGAGCCTGTGCTCGTGCTGTGGGAGAGCGCGGACAAGTCGTGGCTGTACGTGCGCACTAACTATTGCACTGGCTGGATTCACCACGAGGACGTGGCATTCTGCACCGAGGAGCAGTTCGCGCGTTATTTCGACTACGCCACGCAGGAGCAGAGCGGCTTCGTCACGATTACGGCGGATCGCGCCATGCTTTCCGAAGACTACGCCGTTCCGACTGAGGACGCGGAGTTTGACGGCATTCCCGAACTGTTCATGGGAACATATCTGCACACCGCGGACTGGAACGACGAGCACATTGCAGACAGTTTTTTCCAGCGCAAGCCCTACGCCTGCTACATTGTCGAAATCCCCTACAGAAAAGCGGACGGCACGCTCGGCATCACTTATGCGGCAATCCCTGCTGGCATCTGCACGGAAGGGCTGCTCGACTACACGACGGCGAACGTGCTCGGACAGGCGTTCAAGCCGATTGGCGTGCGCTACGGCTGGGGCGGCATGGCGAACGCGCGCGATTGCTCCGAATACCTCAAGGACATTTTCCGTTGTTTCGGTTTTATGTTGCCGCGAGGCAGCCGCTCGCAACTTGCCATGCCTGGAAAGACCGTTTCATTTGAAGGCAAAAGCCTCGCCGCACGCAAGTCTGCCGTGAGCGCGCTTCGGCCTGGTTCGATTATGGGCTTCTTCGGACACGTGTTCATGTACATCGGCGAAATTGACGGCAAGTACTACACGATTAACGCCGTGGGCGCGTACTACTTTGGCGACCCCGAGACCACCGAAGCGGTTGAAGTCAATTCGGTGAACGTGAACACTCTCGATGTGATGCGCAGGAACGGCAAGACATGGCTTGAGAATTTGACTTACGCCAAGTCGCTTACAAAATAATCGCTGTGGTGGCGCGATGCTCAAGTTCCCGTTCTGCTGAATCCGTGTCTTCCGTCTTACCCTCCATAATTACTAAGATACCACGGCGGAGAAAATCTATAGTAAAATTTATAAGGGAATAATTTTGAATAATTCATTAAAAACTAACTTTTTCAGTTGAACATGGTTTTCTCCTTGGATTCAGTCAACGGCATTAACGGAATCCAAGGAGAGCGGTTTAAACATTGTACGGAGAGACCTTTAAACATTACGCGGAGAGGGTGTCTAACAGTGAAATGTTTAAAGGTCTCTCCGCAGGGAGTTGTGGGAGTAGCGAAGTCGTTTGTTGAAACAAAAATGCGGTAAAATTGTCTTTTTTTACTGTATTTTTGTCTCTAAAATATTGTCTCGCAATTCACTTTGTGGTATAATGTGCCTATGGCTACAGGCAAAGAAACATTTTGGAATACCCTAATAGAAAACTGCAAAAGTTTTGAGAGCTCGCTTGCTTCTGACTTTCGGAAGAGGACGGGTAGTTATTTCACAAGTTTTCCGATGGCCCAAGTCATGGTTTGCGATTTAATAGGCGCTTTCCGAAAAAAATACGGAAAAGAACTGCTCGCGCAGAAAATATTTTTGGAGCCTTGTGGTGGCACGGGCAATTTTATTTACTGTTATCTGAACGAGATTTCAAAACTCGGTTTTTCTGACGCAGAAACCGCGCAAATCATAAACAATATCTATTATTGCGATGCGAACAAAAAGGCGGCGGATTTTTACAAATCGACCTTTGCCGAATTCTGCAAGACATATTTTAATATTGTTTTGGATGAAGAATATTTTTCTTCTCATATCGGGAATGCGCTTTTGTTCGATATATGCGATGAGGCTTCGGAATACATCTCTTTGCACGATGTTTTTCCACAATTTGAAAAAGCGGACATCATCATAACAAATCCCCCGTACAAGAATTTCAAGGCGGAAACAAAACATTATGAAAACAAGACCGATTATGAGCGCGACAGTGCAATTTATGCAAAAATAAAGCAGAGAGCGTCAGAGATTTTTCAATATTCCATTGACGGTATACTGAATTTCTATAAATTGTTTGTCGAAGAAATTATGGATCGATATGCTGGCAAGGATGCATTCGTGAACCTGCTCATTCCGTCATCGATTCTTTCCGACAAGAACTGCTCCGATTTGCGGAAACATATTTTAAGAGAAAGCAAAGTCATTTCGATAAAAGTGATTCCAGAAGGCGTTGATGTGGTTGATGCCCGGCAGGGTTTGTGCGCAATGTTGATGGACAAAGCCGTAAAGACAGGGGCAATCCAAATGTATCGTGATTTTTACCATTTCCCGAAAGAAGTGCGGACGCTTCGTTTATCGGATATAAAATCGCTTTCTTCCGACTGGAACATTCTTCCTCTCTCAAAAGATGAGATTGAAAAACTGAAGACTCTTCACGATTTCCCCAAAGTGAAAGAGTTGCCGTACATAAAAAATCTTCGCGGCGAACTTGATTTGACGCTTAACGGCACGTCCATCGTAAAAGAAAAAACGGCATACAAACTTATTCGGGGTCGCGACATCGGTTATTACAAAATAAACAATGTCGAAACAAAAGAATTTGCATTGCCAGAATTCGTCGCGTCTACGGCAAAATCTGATTTCATAAAAAACGAACGGATTGTTTGCCAGCAGATTGTGAACAAGAACAAAGCAAGGCGGGTTTCTTTCGCTCCTGTTAAAAAATGCTATGTGCTCGCCAATTCTTGCAATTTTATCGCGCTTGACAAAAACGCGCCCTTATCGCTCAATTTTTTGATGGGCGTGTTCAATTCTTCCATAATAAATTGGTATTTTAAATTAAGCAGTTCGAACAACCACATAAATAATTATGAGATTGATGAATTTCCTGTTCCTGTAAATTCGCCTTATAAAAATAAAATCGAATCTCTTGTTTTGGAATATTTGAAAACTGAAAATGCTGATGCGCTTGATGAAATCGATGCGCTTGTGAACAAGTCGTTTTTCAATTCAGAAAAAACTCCTAGAATAAATCTAAAGCTTGAAGAAGCGATAAAAAAGGGGAGAGAGCGAAAAGAATATCTTTTAAGCGGTGGGAAAGTGTTGAACCATACGACTTTCAAACTGAGCGAACTTGATATTGAAACAATAAAAAATGTTCCGCAGGGCGGCAACTGGAAAAATATTCCGACAGCGGTAATCAAAAAGTCGAAACGTCTTGAAAGAATTGCAAAGAACGGTGGACGCACCACGTTGTACGGACGCATAGACTATTCAAAGCCAGCGTACACTATAACTACCTATTTTAACCGTCCAGGAAACGGAACGTATGCACATCCACATTTTAACCGTGTTCTGAGCGTCCGTGAAGCAGCGCGAATTCAAAGTTTTCCAGATGATTATTATTTTTATGGCAATAAGACGCAGCTTTTGAATCAAGTGGGAAACGCCGTTCCGCCTCTTTTGGCTTATCAGATTGCAAGCAAAATAATCAGCGTTACAAAATGCGTGCGGACAATCGATTTGTTCTGCGGCGCAGGTGGAATGACATGCGGATTTAAGCTTGCGGGCATGAAGTCGCTTTTAGCTACGGACATCGAAGAAAGCGCGTGCGCCACGCTCGCAATCAATAATCCCGACATCCCCATTTTATGTGGCGACATAACGAATGAAAGGACAAAAGCGGAAATAATCAATACGGCAAAGAACGGCGGCGCAGAAATTATCTGCGGCGGTCCTCCGTGCCAAGGTTTTTCCATGGCAGGCTTTCGTTCTTCCGATGACCCCCGCAACCAGTTATTCCGTGATTTTATTGACATCGTGAAAGCCGTCCAACCTAAGATTGTCGTGTTCGAGAATGTGGAAGGCTTGCTTAGTTATGAGAACGGCAACACATACAAGGAAATTCTGCAGTTGTTTTCGGACATAGGATATAACTGTCTTGGTCGTCTGTTGAACACAAGCGATTACGGCGTTCCTCAAAGGCGGAAAAGGGTCATAATCATTTGCGTCCGTAAGGACAAAGAATTTGAACCGGCACAACTATTCCCGGAACCTCTAACGATTGAGGAGCCTGCAAAAACAACTGCGTTTGACGCGATAGGAGATTTGGAAAACATTCCGTGCGGCGACGATGTTGTATACAGCGCGGAGCGGCAGAGCGATTTTGTAAAAACCCTTGAAGGTAAGGTTGCGTATTCCGCGTTTATCAAGCGCATAAGAAAAGTCGCCGCGAAGCAGGACAATCAGCCTTCACTTTTTGATTTTTGAAAGTCCTGCAATTTCCTAGTTTGTATTGCTTTCATAAGTTTTTTTAAGAGAAAAAATGCCTCGTTAAAATCATTTGATTTTATTTTGCTGTGAATTTTGACGATTGTTTTTTTCTCGGTAATTGTAAAATCTGCGGACATATTGCGATTGTCTTTGTTTTGGTATTCGCTTAAAGAATCAAAACTTATTCTTTTAATTCGCTCAAATTCCTTCGATGCGCGTTCCGTAATGTGTCTCTTCTTTTTTGTGTAAGAACCGTCGATTTTAAAATCATAGTCTGCAACAAAATACTTTTTCTTCGGATTTATGAGTTTTTCAGTTATAAAACAAGTCCCAATATCATCATCAAGTTTTTTTATCTGGCAAAGGATAGTCAAAAAATCGGTCATAACTTGTTTCAGGCAGATGCGGAAATTCTCAAAATCTTGCTGGCTAAAACACGTAGCATTTCTTTTTAAATTTTTCCACAAATCCGAAACAAACCAAGAAACCGCTGATATTCCTGTTCGTTTTTCAATCTCAATCGCCTTAATCACATCTTCTTTCACAAGGCGGTCGCGTTTTGCAGAATTATCTCCTGTGGACATCGGTTGCAGATAATGTGGGTCATGCACACCGCCAAGAGAAACCGGAATGATGTGGTCTGCCGAGCTGTTCTTAAAGAATTTGGAAGTCATAAATCTGTCTGCGGCGTGAATGTTGCCGTCGCTGAAATATTCATAGGCTCGTCTGTCTTTGCCATAGGTCTTCAAGTTTTCAAGGCTTCTGCCTTTGTCTTCTTTTACGCGACAGCAGCGGTTGTATGTGTGAAATCCGTCATATCGGTCAGGAAAATTCGACATCGCGCCAGGACCAAGCATTTTGGAATTTCCGCTGCGGCATTTCAGTTCGCAATGACAGATTAGCGTTTCTAGGTCAGTGTAAGCATCTTCCAATTTACATTTTGCTTTTAGAAAATTTATAATATGTTTTTCGGGAATTCGTTTGGTTTTGAGATTTTTGCAAACATCATAGATTGATTCATAAATACCGCAATCATAGTCGAATTCTTTTTTGAGTGCTTTCACTAAATTTGTATTTGGGTAATGGTAATAGAGCGACATTGATTTGCCGCAAATTTGACATGGCTTTGTTTTCGTGGGATGCACTGCAAGCATGACCGCGGCAAAAAATCCGTCTGTATGGCTTGATATGCCTAAATCTAGTCCTTTATTTTTTGCCCAAGCCTTGCGCATTTTTCCAATTTCAGATTGGGCGGTGGCAATCCAATTGTATTTTCCGTCTTTTCCTTTTGTAATTGGCAAATCTTTATAATTAGGGTGATTTACTATAAATTTTTCGTATTCAAGGAATTCTTTTGACCATATCTTTTCTTCCGACATATATACCTCGTATTTTTATCGGCAGATTCTGAATGGCAAACAACAAATTATTAGATTTTTTGCAAGGTAAGGTCACGATGGATGCAAAAAGGATATTTCCTTTTTGCCATCATTTAAACTTTCGCCCTAATTTGACAAATCAACGAAATCGATTTTGAAGTCGCAATAATATTCTGCGGATTTACATTTGAATTTCAAGACGCAGTAGTCGGGGTCGGTAACGCCGAGTTTGTAGAACATCTTGTCGCCGGGACGCCAAATCTCGTCCTTGGTCTTTTGGTCGGTGCAGACTTCCATCTCTCCGACTATCGTCGCGCCTTGATATTTGAACCTGCCCCGCTTGTAGAAATACACACACGCCTTGTTGTTGGCAGAATATTGCCTTATTTTGTTTGACGAAGTATTTGTCGTAAAATAAATTTCGTTGCCTTCAATTTTGCGTGGCGCAAGCATGGCGCGGATTACGGGATAGCCTTGCTCGTTGACCGAGGCGATGAACGCCGTCTTCTGCTCCGAGATAAATTGAAAGATTTGCTCTTTTTCCATAATGGTTCTCCTGCGATGATGAAGTCAAAACCTGTGTTTGCCACTCGTTCCTGCATATCATTGCGGATAAAAAAACAGGGCTTGCGCCCTGTTTTCCCGCCTAAATCTCACCCAAAGAATCCCTTCGCTTTGAGAAGCTCCGCGTTCAGTATTCCGCCCAGCGCGGCCCCGCGCTTGGTGTTGTGGCTGAGCGCGACGAACTTCACGTCAAAGACATTGCACT
>JAFLSR010000044.1 GCA_022510845.1 Treponema sp. | reverse complement strand
TGTTTTTAAACAAAATAGTTACGGTTTTTGGGCAAAACAGTAAGGGTTTTTGACGCGGGCGGAAAATCGGCATTTTCTAAAACTGTTTTCGTGGCAAGCCGCAAGGCGGAGTTTCCAACGAGTTTTCTGCGGTGATTTTTTTTGCAAAAATTTAAAAAAAAGATTTGACAGTCGCAAAAATGTGAGCTATAATTGAAAATTGGAAGGATATACGTTTTTCGTCCTTCCCTGTGAGATGCCCAAATGCGGGCCGCGTCTGACAGCGTTCTTAACAGTTTAGGGAAGGCTTTGGATTTGGGAGATCACTGTATTCAGTACTTCGTTAAGGAGGTTTTTTATGAGGTACAAGGCTGTGAAATTTTTTAATCCAAAGGTGGAGAATGACAGTGGCAAATATTATCCGTTTCCGGAGTATGAGAGCACCATAAGCGTGGACGATTTCGTGAAAGAAATCTCCCATGCCACATCTCTTACGCCGTCGGACGTAAAGGCTGTCGTTTTGGAGTTAATTGAGATTTTCCAGCGGTATCTGGGGAGGGGGCACAAAGTGCTTCTCAACGGTATCGGGACGTTCAAGATTTCATTCAAGGGCGTTGGAGAAGTCACTGCCGAGGAAGTTACGGCCGCGAACATCGACAGGTCAACGATAAGGATTACGTTTGTTGCCGATGCCGCGCTGAAACGGACGATGCAGGCGGAGATTTCGTTCTCAAAAAAATCAGAGAAAGCGGACGGAGCGAATGATAAAAAGGATTCCGCCACTGGCACAGAGCAAACTGAATAACTCTTTTTCTATAACCGACTGAACATAACTTGATTTAAAGGATTGATATAATTGTTTTAAGGCAGGCTTTGACCTGCGAGATACAAATGTGACTATACTTTACCGGCGTTCCCTAAATGTCAGACGGCGCCGGTTTCAAAATAAAGTTGACGATATTGTGCGCGCCCCAAAAGGGCGCGCACTTTTTTTATGGGCGGCAAACGGAGCGAAAACATTGACTTTCGTCCGCGAATTTTGTAAATTAAAATAAGCCGCTGAAATTTGGGCGCAAGCCTATGGCTTGCGACAAACTCGACCATTTTTAAGGAATATTAAAAATGACCGCATTGCGAGCGGTTTGCGCGATTTTGCTTTTGGAGAAATCGGATGGAACAATTTGATGTGGCGATTGTCGGAACAGGGCCTGCGGGCTTGAGCGCGGCTGTAACGCTCAAACTTCGCGGAAAAAGCATTTTGCTTTTCGGCGAAAAGAATTTCAGCAAGAAAATAAATTCCGCCCAAGAAATAAAAAACTATTTGGGCTTGCCTTCGATTTCCGGCACGCAATTGCAGGCGGCGTTTTCGGAGCATCTTGCGCAGATGCAAATCGGCGTAAACGAAGAGCGCGTAAAAATGATTTACGCTATGGGGAAATTCTTCTCGCTGCAAGGCGCGGCGCAAAAATACGAAGCGAAATCCGTAATCTTGGCAACCGGAGTTTTGGCGCAAAAGCCGCTCGAAGGCGAAGAAAAATTTTTGGGGCGCGGCGTGAGTTATTGCGCCACTTGCGACGGAATTTTTTTCAAAGGCAAGACCGTTGCCGTGGCAGCCTTTTCCGCCGCCGAGGAAAACGAAGCGATTTATCTTTCGGAGATTTGCGGCAAAATAATTTATTTTCCCGTCTACAAGGATTGCGCCCTTGATACAGCGAAATTTCCGAACATCGAAATCGTGCGTGAAGTGCCGCAAAGAATCGAAGGCGAGATGAAGGCTTCCAGGATTTTCACGGAAAAGAATTCTTACGACGTGGACGGCGTTTTCATTCTGCGCGAAAACATTTCAGCGGGGCAACTTGTTCCGGGGCTGGCGATGGACGGCGCGCACATCAAGGTTGACCGCGAAATGCGCACAAACATCGCGGGATGTTTTGCCTGCGGCGATGCGACCGGCAAGCCCTACCAGTATATGAAATCTGCCGGCGAAGGGAATGTGGCGGCACTTTCCGCCGTGGATTTTTTGGCGAACGAAAAATAATCTTTGCTTCGGGGTTTTGCGGAGCGGAAACCGCTTCTATACAAACAACAAGCCCCGAGGCACAGCGTTGGCACAAATTGTCTGTAATATGATTACTTTATATGGAGGAAAATTATGGTAAAAAAAATCGGCGAGAAAGAATTCGCGCAAATAAAAAACGATTCATTCGCCATCGTGGATTTTTCGGCGGAATGGTGCGGGCCGTGCAAAATGCTCGCCCCGGTTCTGGAAGAGGTTTCCGAAGAATATGCGGGGCGCGTGGCGTTCTACAATGTGGATGTTGACGAAAATCCCGCGCTCGCCCAGCAGTTTGGAATTGTGAGCATTCCGTTCGTCGCGCTTTTCAAGGCAGGCGAACTTGTCGCAAACCAACTCGGCTTTACCCCGAAAGATTCTTTGAAGAATTTCATCGACGCAAAGATTTAAGGTTGCTAGGTTTGTACGCAAGCCGCTGCCTTGCGTACAATTTCCTAACTAATCTAAAACGAAATTTATGCCGATATATCTATTGAATAAATTTGCATTATTTAGTAATTTATTATATATAATCTATTGGAATATTTAAATTTGGGTTCAAATTTGAGTTTTAGCGCGAACGAGGGCTTGTGCCTAAACTCGTTAGCAATAAAATATTTGCTTGCCTGCTTATGCAGTCAAAATTGTTAAAAAGAACATTCGTTTATGAATGGACGGTTGAAATCACTCGCTGATTTGCGCGGATGGTTTCAACTTCGAGTTTTCGCTTTGCGAAAACCTCATTTATTTGATTGACCGCTCGCGCGGTCAAAACTCGTAATTCCCGAAATCTGAAGATTTCTGAGATGCCGAGTTTATAAGGAGGAATAATTTTATGCCCATTCAATTTACAAAGTCAAAATCGCCAAGACCTGTTATCGCGGTAGACAAAGACAAATGCATTAACTGCCATCTTTGCATTACGGTTTGTCCTTCAAAAATGTGCAACGATGGAAGCGGCGACTATGTAAACGTAAACAGCGACTTGTGCATTGGCTGCGGTGCTTGTATCGGAGCGTGTATGCACGGAGCGCGAAAAGGTTTGGATGATTTTGATGTTTTCATGGACGACTTGAAAAAAGGACAGGACATCATCGCCATCGTCGCGCCCGCCATCGCGGTTTCGTTCCGCGGCAAGGATTTGGAATTCAACGGCTACCTCAAATCAATCGGCGTGAAGGCCATTTTTGACGTAGGTATGGGTGCGGAACTCTGTACAAAAAGTTATGTGGAATACATCAAAGAAAACAATCCGCAAATGGTCATCTCGCAGCCCTGCCCCGCTTTGGTAACCTATTGCGAAATCTATCGTCCTGGTCTTTTGAAATATCTCGCGCCAGCGGACAGCCCGATGCTCCATTCTTTGAAAATGATTCGCGAATTCTATCCGCAATACAAGAATTACAAAATCGCGGTGATTTCGCCTTGCTATGCGAAGCGGCGCGAATTTGACGATACGGGCTACGGCGACTACAATGTTACGATGAAGTCGCTCGGCGAATATTTCGAAGCGAACAAAATCAATTTGGACACTTTCCCCAAAACTCCGTATGACGATATGGACGCGGAACGCGGCGTTCTTTATTCCACGCCGGGCGGACTTATGCGAACTGCGGAGCGTTTCCTTCCTGGCGTTTCCAACATTACGCGCAAAATCGAAGGTCAGCCCCACGTAATCGAATATTTTGCCCACCTCAACAAGGCGATTGACAAGGGCGCGGCTCCGCTTTTCAAACTGATTGACTGTTTGAACTGCCAGGAAGGCTGCAATGGCGGCGCGGGAACTTACAAAACGCACGAACTCCTTCTTGACGAAATGGAATCCTATGTTGAAAAGCGCAGCGTCAGGCAGCAAAAGAAATTGAAGACGTTGGATTCGCCTCGCGAGCAGAAAAAGTACAACAAGAGGCTCGAAAAATATTGGAGGAAAGATTTATACGTCCGCACCTACACCGACAAAAGCGAAATATTCACTTCCACGATAAAGCCGCCCACGCAGGAGCAAATCGCAGAGGTCTTCAAGGACATGGGCAAATACGAGGCTCGCGACATTTTGAACTGCCGCGCGTGTGGATACCGTTCGTGCGAACAAATGGCGGCGGCGGTCATCAACGGACGCAACAAGCCCGAAAACTGCCACCACTTCCTTGCGATGCGATTCCGCCAGTCCACAGAGGCGAAGTCTGCGGAAATCGAAGAGATTATTTCTTCCATGGTTTCGGAATCGCTCAAGACAATCAGCGCAAGCGAAGGCGAGGTTTCTTCGATTTCGGAAATGACGACGGAAATGCAGGACAGCGTTTCGTCATCATCTTCTTCAATCGAACAGATGATCAGCAACATTCAGTCAATAAACAATATTCTTGACACAAACTCGCAGAGCATCAGCGCGCTTACCAAAGCGACTGAAACTGGAAAAGTCAGCATCAATGAAGTGAGCGATTTGGTGAGCAAAATCGAAGATTCTTCTGCCAGCCTTACCGACATGAGCCGCGTCATTATGAAAATCGCTTCGCAGACGAACTTGCTTGCGATGAACGCTTCTATCGAAGCGGCGCACGCCGGAGATGCCGGACGAGGATTTGCTGTCGTTGCGGAAGAAATCAGAAAACTCGCGGATTCTTCAAACAAAGAGGCAAAGAAAATCTCCGACGTTTTGAAGGGAATTCAAGCACTTATCGAAAATGCGTTTGAAAAGGCAAGCACGGCTCAAAACCAAATCGATAACATCGTAGGACTTTCTGGCACGGTGCAAAATCAGGAACAAGTCGTGAAGAACGCGGTTTCTGAACAGGCCGACGGAGGAAGACTTTTGCTTAGTTCTCTGCAAAAGATGCGCGACAATGCTACAACTGTAACCAGCGCCGTTTCAGATTTGAAAGCGACCACCGCCAAGGTTAATGAGACAATCCGAAATATCGGCAACACTGTTCTCAACCGCAATGACGATGAACTGACAGCATAAGATGAAAAAATTTCATCGATTTCATTGGAATCGATGAAATTTTAAAAGAGGCGATGTATGTACAATGTGAATTCTCCTCACGCCGAAGATTTCATTGACGACGCTGAGATTCTTGAAACGCTTGACTACGCGCAAAAGCACAAAAGCGACCGCGCGCTCATAGAAAGTCTGCTTGAAAAAGCCGCGCTTTGCAAAGGACTTTCTCACCGCGAGGCTGCTGTCTTGCTTGAATGCGATGTTCCCGATTTGAACGAAAAGATGAAATCGTTGGCGCGGGAAATCAAGCAGAAATTCTACGGCAACCGCGTTGTACTTTTCGCGCCTCTTTATCTTTCGAACTATTGCATAAACGGCTGCACTTATTGTCCGTATCATGCCACGAACAAACACATTCCGCGCAAAAAACTCACGCAAGAAGAAATCCGCGCCGAAGTGATTGCTTTGCAAGACATGGGGCACAAACGGCTCGCCTTGGAAACCGGCGAAGACCCCGTGAACAATCCGCTCGAATATGTTTTGGAAAGCATCAATACGATTTATTCAATCAAGCACAAGAACGGCGCGATTCGCCGCGTGAATGTGAACATCGCCGCCACCACCGTGGAAAACTATTCCAAGTTGAAGGACGCGGGAATCGGCACTTACATTTTGTTCCAGGAAACTTACAACAAGGCTGCCTACGAAAAACTGCATCCGACAGGCCCAAAAAGCAACTACGCATATCACACTGAGGCAATGGACCGCGCGATGGATGGCGGAATCGATGACGTGGGCTGCGGCGTTTTGTTCGGCTTGAATTTGTACCGCTACGACTTTGTGGGACTTTTGATGCACGCCGAACATTTGGAAGCCACAAAGGGAGTTGGCCCGCATACAATCAGCGTGCCGAGAATTCGCGCGGCGGACGGTATCGACCCTGCGAATTTTCCCGATGCGATTGACGATGAAACTTTCGCAAAAATTGTCGCCTGCATTCGAATCGCCGTTCCCTACACAGGAATGATTGTTTCCACGCGTGAATCTCAAACCACGCGCGAAAAGGTCATTGAACTGGGCGTTTCGCAAATTTCGGGCGGCTCGCGCACAAGCGTCGGCGGCTACTGCGAATCGACGCGCCCCGATGACACAGTTCAGTTTGATGTGAGCGACACGCGCACTCTCGACGAAGTTTTGAATTGGCTTATGCGGCTGGGCTACGTTCCGAGTTTTTGCACCGCCTGTTATCGCGCGGGACGCACTGGCGACAGATTTATGCAACTCGTCAAATCCGGCCAAATCGCAAACTGCTGCCATCCGAACGCGCTGATGACGCTCAAAGAATATTTGGAAGACTACGCTTCGCCTGAAACAAAAAAAATCGGCGACGAACTAATAGCGCGCGAACTTCTTACAATTCCAAATGAGGCAGTTCGAAAACGCGCGGAACAATATTTGCAAGAAGAAGTGAACGGCAAGCGCGATTTCAGATTTTGAAATTTGAGAGAAATTATGACACAAACTCCGAATTCGCTTAGAATCCAAATCGGAATTTTCGGGCGCACGAACAGCGGCAAGTCTTCGCTTTTGAACGCGCTCACAAATCAGGACTTTTCGATTGTTTCGCCGGAAGCAGGAACTACCGCCGACCCCGTAAAAAAGCCGATGGAAATCGTGGGGCTTGGTCCGGTGCTTTTTGTGGACACGGCAGGCTTTTGCGACCAGACTTCGCTCGGCGAAAAACGCCTTGAAAAAACTCGGGACGCTCTCGCTGGCGCGGATTTGATTTTGGCAGTTTTCGGAGTTGATGAATTTCCAGAAAATGAGGATGCCGCTTCCTGCGAAGAAAAGTCTGAAAGTTCGGACGAAAATTTTTTCGCAAAGCAAATTTTGGAAAGCGGAAAAAAAATCATTCCAGTTCTCACAAAAATCGATTCCGCTTCAAAATCGCAAATTGAATTCGCCTCAAAAAAAATCGAAGCCATCACAAAAAAAATCCCGGTTCATGTGAGTTCGCTTTCGCGCGAAGGAATCGAAAATCTCATCCAGCGGATTTGCGATGAAGCAAAAAATTTCGAAGAAAAATCGCTGACCGGAAATTTGTGCGCGGCGGGCGATTTGGTTTTGCTCGTGATGCCGCAAGACATTCAAGCGCCAAAAGGCAGGCTCATCTTGCCGCAAGTGCAAGTGCTGCGCGATTTGCTCGACAAAAAATGCGTCGTTGCTTCTTGCACGGCGGATATGTTCGAACAGACTTTGCGCACTCTTACTACCTCGCCGAAATTGATTATCATCGACAGCCAAGTTTTTCCGCTTGTCAATTCGCTTCGTCCAAAGCAAAGCGCGCTCACTTCGTTTTCGGTTTTGATGGCGGCGGCAAAAGGCGAAATCGATTTGTTCAAGGAAGGGGCTGCCGCGATAAAAAATCTCGGGCAAGATTCGCGCGTTTTGATTGCAGAAGCGTGCACTCACGTTCCGCAAGATGAAGACATCGGACGGATAAAAATTCCAAGGATGCTCAAAAAAATCGCGCCGGACATCAAGATTGATTTTGTGCGCGGCACGGATTTTCCCAATTCGCTCACGGACGAAAACGGTTCGCCGCTCTATGATTTGATAATTCATTGCGGCGCGTGTATGTTCAATCGCGCTTATGTTTCGCACCGCCAGTCGCTGGCAAAAGCCGCAGGAATTCCAATGACAAATTATGGAATTGCGATTGCGCAAATCAGCGGGATTTTGGATGAAGTTGTTCTTCCGTGAGTTTGACGGGGCGAATAAAATCGGGCTAATTTGCTAGAAATTAAAATTGCTGCCGCGAGTTTCAATCGCAAGTTGTTGCGATGCAGTCCAATAACTTGCGATAAAATGCGTCCGAAAAATAAAAAACACGCCTAAACTTCTGTCAAATTCTGAATCCAAATTCCTTTCTTCACAAGCGTGATTCCGATGAACGCCTTTATCAAATCTAGGCTTTGCACTATCAGATAAATCGTTACGATTGGCAAATCGGTAAAGCGCGTAAGCCAAAACGCCGTGTTCGCGCAAAATATCCATACGAAAACGCTGTCGAACAAAAAAGTGATTATGGTTTTGCCGCCGCATCGAAGCGTAAAATAGCAAGCGTGCACCACTGCCAAAATCGGCATCATGCAAGAAGTAATCAAAATGAAATTCGCGGCAAGGAAGCGCACTTGCGATTCGGTCTTGTAAATTGCGGGAAACGAATTTCGCAAGCACGCCATGACAAAGCCGATTACAACGCAAACGCACGCGGAAAGAATGATGAGCCTTTTGGCAGAATTCTTCGCTTCGGAATTTTTTCCCGCGCCCAAAAGTTGACCGACGATTATCGAAATCGCATCGCCAATCGCAAACAAAAAAACATTGAACAAATTTGAAATAGTCGAAGTGATGTTGATGGCAGCCACGACAGAAAGTCCGCGCAACGAATAACTTTGGTTCAAAAAAGTAAGCCCCATCGACCAAAGCGTTTCGTTCAAAGCGAGCGGCGTTCCTTTTGCGATGATTTGCCGCAAAAGCGCGCCGGGAATTTTCATTGTCTTATACGCACCTACAATGAACTGACATCTTTGTTTGTGAGTGTGCGTCCACAAAACTATGATGGCGCATTCAACAAAACGCGAAACAACTGTGGCAAGCGCGGCACCCTTCACGCCCATCTCAGGCATTCCGAAATGTCCGAAAATCAAAACATAATTTAAAATCAAATTTATGAAAACCGCGCACACGCTCGCCTTCATCGGCACGGAAGTTTGCCCTGTGCATCGCAACGTGTTCGAATAGACCACCGTAAATCCGAACGGCACAAGTCCGAAAAACATCATGCACAAATATTCACGCGCAAGAAATCTCGTCCGCTCGACATCGCCCACAAAATCCGTTTTATGCAAAAAGAGCGAAGTGAAAAAATCTCCGCAAAAAAACAGAATCGCAACCGCAAAAATCGTGATTGAAATTGAAAGCACGAGGTTCGCGCGGAACGCGTTTCGCACGCCTTTGTGGTCGCCGTTTCCAAAAAATTGCGCCGCAAAAATTCCGCCGCCGCTGATTGCGCCCCAAAGACAAAGATGGTACACAAAAAAAAGTTGGTTTGAAACGCTAACGGCGTTCATTTGGTCAGTGCCGATTTGCCCGACCATAATGTTGTCCAAAAGCGAAACGAAATTCGAAATAGTGTTTTGGATTATGATTGGAATTACGATGAAAAAAACTTTTTTGTAAAATGATTTGTCGATGCGCATATCAATAAGCGAGTTTCGCGGAAAACCCAAAGTTAAAAAATAAATTCTTGCTATTCAAATTCACGCATTTCCTTAAAATCGGATTTGCGCAAATTTGAATTTTGGTTTGATGTGGACTTTATCAAGTCGTCTTATTCAAAACAAATTATTGGTTGCCATAAATTTTTACATCGATTTTGGTGTATGGAATTTCGATTTTCGCTTCATCAAAAACGCGCTTGATTGCAATGAACGCCTGATTTTTCGCGTCAAGGAAATTCGCCGATTCGAACCAAATCGCAAGCGTCAACTCTATTCCACTCGCGCCAAATCCGTCCACCCAAACTGCGGGCGCAGGGTCTTTCAACACAATCGGACAATATTCCGGCGCTTTTTTCAAAGTTTCCAGCGCGAAACTCAAATCCGCCTCGTAACTGATTGAGCATGAAATCGTCATTCGCCGTTGCGGAAAATAAGTCGTGTTGCGCAAGTTCGTATTGATAATCGAAGAATTCGGAATTCGAACCATCTGATTGTCCAGCGTGTGGATTTTGACAGAAAGCAATCTTATGTCGTCAACGATTCCAGTTTCATCGCCCACAGTGATAAGGTCTCCGACTTTGAGATTTTTTTCCGCAACCATGAAAAATCCGCTGATGACATTGCTCACCGAAGTCTGCGCCGCAAAAGCCAAGACCATACCTCCGATTCCAACCGCGCCCCAAACAGCGGAAAGTTTCACACCGAACAATCCCAACACATACATCAATATGATTAGAAAAAATGCATAGTTGATGATTTTTGTAATGACAAGCAAACGCTGCGGCGACATCTTTTCCGCAGGGATTTTTTTCACGCGATGCAAAATGATGCGATAGATTATAAATATAACCAAAAGAATCAGAATGATTCCAACAAGTTTGAAAAAATTGCTCCAAGTAACAAAATTTTTCGTCCATGTCAGGAACGAATCGAGCAAGTCATTTAATTCAACCATACAGCCTCCTTAATTTTTAAAAGTGGAGGAACTTTCAAGTTTCTTCACTTTTAAAAAAGCGATTTTGCAACGAAGTGAAAAATCGCAGTGAATAAATACGCAATTCCTACTGAATTGCTACCGAGTTTCGATTTACGAAACTCGCAGAGAATTTCTGCAAAGCGAAATTCTCGAAGTTAAAGTTGCCACAACATTTCTGTG
>JAFLSR010000043.1 GCA_022510845.1 Treponema sp. | reverse complement strand
GCAATAATTGATTGACAGGCTTTCTTGTCCGCTGATATGCCTCAGATAGTCCGCCGCGTCAACACAATCCCAATCCATAAACGAAATTCGCAACAACAAAGCGTGATACCCCATACAAGTATAGGGTATCACGACATCGCCCTCCCCATCGACATAACTCGGAATTTTCATTCATCCACGCGCATCAGACTTGAACTTTGGTATTCTGGCAAAAATGTTTTCGCGCCGCCGTTTTGAAACGCCACTTCGATTACAAACTCGCCCTCGTTCAAAAACGCCTTGATTACTTGACCGTAGCCGTAATCATCGTGGAAAATATTTTGTCCGACCGGGAATTTTTTCGCAAGCGGGTGATTGATTTTTTGAACGGCGTTTGACGCGCCCCGCATTTCAAAATAATTTTCATCCGCAAAATCCGAATCGAAAATTTGATTTTCCGCGCCTACTCCAAAAACTTTGCGCGCGTAACTTTGAGGCGTCTCTCCCAAAACACGAAAAACATCTGCGCCCGCTTCCGCCAAAAAAACGCTTGGCTCCATAAATTGTGTTCTTCCGAAAAATCGCCTTTGTGCGCAACTGGTAATGTAAAGTTCATTTTTTGCGCGCGTGATTCCAACATAAAAAAGTCTTCGCTCTTCTTCTAGTTCCGCGCCGAATTTGTCGTCCCTCGGAAAGATTCCCTGCTCAACTCCCGTTATTATGACGCGCTCGAATTCCAAGCCTTTGGTGTTGTGCAGCGTAATCAGAGTAACTCGATCTGTGGCATATTTTTCTTCTTCGCTCGCAAGCGTCCTGTCAAGTTCTATTGTGTCCAAAAATTCCAAAAGTCCTTCGATGCTGAATTCATAGAGCGCGGCATTGTTGGCAAGTTCCTGCATATTCGCGACACGCTGAGTTCCGCTGATTTCGTCGTCCGCGCGATGCAATTCTTCAAGCCCGCTTTTTTCAATCGCCTCTTCCACAAAGGCAGAAAGTTTTTCGCCGCTTTTTTTTCCCGAAGAAATTTCTTCGATAAGGGAAGTGAGAATCTCGCAAAATTCCAACACCCCCTCCTTTGCCTTTTTGGGAAGCGCGGGCGCGAATTCTTTTGCCGCCTCCGCAAGGTTTTTCATCGAACCGTCTTCGTTCAATGCGGAAGCGAGGATTTTGTCTTGCGACCCCGCCCCGATTCCACGCGCGGGCTTGTTCACGATTCGGCGGAACGCCACTTCGTCTTTTTGGTTCACGCACAAAGAAAGGAAGGCGAGCAAATCTTTTATCTCTTCGCGCTCGTAGAATTTCAGAGTGCCCACAACTTGATACGGAATTTTCCTGCGCAAAAATTCGCTTTCGAATTCAAGCGACTGCGAGTTGGTGCGATAAAGGATGGCCCAGGAATTGTACGGAATTCCCTGAGCGTAATTTTTGGAAATGAGGTCGGCGCAAAAAGTCGCCTCGTCATCCTGATTCGGCAAAAAAACGAGCGCGGGCTTTTTTCCTTCTCCGCGTTCCGCAATCAAAGTTTTTCCGAGCCGCCCTTCGTTGTGGCTCACGACTTTTCCAGCCGCATTCAAAATGCTTGCCGTGGAGCGATAATTTCGTTCAAGCCGAATCAAATCAGTTCCAGGAAATTCATTTTGAAAATTCAGAATGTTGCGCACTTCCGCGCCGCGAAATTTATAGATGGATTGGTCATCATCACCGACAACGCAAACATAGGTTTCGTCAGTTCCGCTCAAGGCCTTTAAAAACAAAAACTGCGCAATGTTCGTATCCTGATATTCGTCAACCATAATCACGCGATAACGAAAATGCATTTGCCGCGCGACATTTTCATTGAAGCGAATCACATCAATCGGAAGCATAATCAAATCGCCAAAATCCACATTGCCAGTGGCGCGAAGTTTTTTTTGGTAGGCGGAATAGACTTCGGGAAAAAGCGGGTCGGAAGAAATCTCTTCAAGGCGATCGCTATCGCAATGCAAATAATAATCTTTTGCCAAAGAAATTTTATGCGCGTAAGAAGCCGCCTCGCTTTTTTTCAAGCCGGGCATCGCCTTTTGCACAAGCGTGGTCATATCGTCGTCATCGTAAACCGTGAAGTTTTTTTCGATGCCGGCTTCTTCGTAATAACGCCGCAAAAAATACGCGCCAAAAGAATGGAACGTCCGGATTTGGCAGCCATCGGCAAGCGGATACATTGCCTCAACCCTTTCGCGCATTTCTTTGGCAGCCTTTTTGGTGAACGTTACTGCAAGGATGTTGCGCGGGTCATAATTTTTTTTCGCAATCAAATACGCGATTTTCGTGGTGATGACGCGCGTCTTTCCGCTGCCCGCGCCAGCCAAAATCAAAAGCGATTTTCCTTCGTGCTCGACGGCGGCTTTTTGCTCCGGGTTCAAAAGCAAAAGATTTTTTTCAAATTCAGCGATTTGATTTTCCATACTCTCTTTCTATTTTCCAAGCAAAACCGAATCGATGTCAACGCCATTCACGCCGACTGCTTTTGCGCGGACAACCTTGCCGGGCTTTACCAACGCGAGCGCGTTTTCGTCGTCGCTGTCGAATCGCACCACGAAATTTCCGTCCACGTCCGGCGCTTCGAACCAAGCGCGTCCTATAGCGAACGCCTCGCCGCCCGCGCCTTCTTTTTCCAAGAAAACTTCCTCAATCAAAATTTCGTATTCGAGGTTTTCCGCATTTTCATTTTTCACTCGGCGCGAAAGATTTTCCGCCGTGATTTCTTCTTGCGCTTCAATCAAAATTTTTTGGCGAGCGGCGGCAACTTTTTTCGGCACGGGATTTTTCATTTTGGCGGCGGGAGTTCCGTCTTCCTTGCTAAAACAAAACGCCCCCGCCCAATCCGCGCGGATTTTTTTCAGAAAATCCAAAGTGTTCAAAAAAGCGTTTTCATCTTCGCCGGGAAATCCCGCAAGGAAAGTCGTGCGAATCGCGGCATGAGGAAGCGCAGTTCGAATTTTATTCACAAGTTCGATGTACGCACTTTGCGTGCATTTCCTGTTCATGGCGCGGATGATTCCATCGTCTCCAGATTGGAACGGAATGTCAAAGTACGCGAGCAGGCGCGAATCCTTTTTGAACAGTTCCAAAATATCCAGCGGAAAATGGTCAGGATGGATGTACAAAAGCCGCACCCAAAAATTTCCTTTGAGCGCGCTGATTTTTTTGAGCAGCGAATAAAGCGGCGATTTCTTTTCTCCATTTTCGCGCACAAAATTTTCTTCCGTGCCATACGCCGCCAAATCCTGCCCAACGAGATTTATTTCAAAAACGCCGCGGTGCAAAAGCGATTCGATTTCGGCAATGACATCTTTGGAAGGGCGGCTCCGCAATTCTCCGCGAATGAGCGGAATTGCGCAAAACGCGCAATGGTTCGAACAGCCTTCGGTGATTTTCACGTAAACTGAATTTTCGTAGGAAAGGTTCGCCAAGCGTTCGCCGCAATTCACGCCCGCCTGTTCTGGCGCGAGCACGGCGCGCTTTCCTTGCAGGACTTTTTTCGCCAGGTCAGAAATCAAACTCAAATCGCCATTGCCGAAAATTCCATCGGCTTCGGGAAGTTCAGTTTTGAACACTTCGGAATAACGCTGAGCGAGACAGCCTGCAAAAATTATTTTCTTTGTGGGGAAATTTTTTCGCGCGCCCACCAAAGCGTCGAGCGATTCTTTTTTCGCGCTTTCGATAAAGCCGCACGAATTGATTACGATGAAATCCGCGTCCTCGATGCGCTCCGCACGCTCGTAGCCAGCGCGAATCAAATTTGAAATTATTATTTCGCCGTCAACTTGATTTTTCGCGCAGCCGTGTTCGTCCAAAAAAAACTTTTTCGCGTTTTTAGTCAAGTTCTTCAACCACCAGTCTGTAGTGAATGTCGTCGCTCTTAATCCATTTGATGTCCTGGACAATCACTTCACCCGCCTTGGCGATTTCCAAATCGTGCGTGCGCCCGCCCGCGACAATTTGGAATTTAACCGCGTTGCCGTTCGCGCACCAAATGCGCACACGGTTGTTCGCAGTCATTGTAACCGCATCGCCGTTGGAATAATAATTTTCCACCGAATCATTGCGATCCACTTCATAACGGAATACGCACGGATTTCTGAATGAGGCGTTCAGCGTAAAAGGATAGGCGCGGTTGTCGTCCAAAACCGGAGTTTGCGAACGCTTTTGCGAAGACATAGCCACAGGGATGGAAGTGGAATCGACATTCTCAACAAAACTTGAATCGCGCAACATCATGTAGACTTCCGCGCCGCGCGAAGTTTCGTTGGAAGAAATTTCCCAAACATCGATTACGACATCAAATGAATTGTCGCCGTCCACATCAAGTTCGCGGGTTTCGCTCAATTCGAAATATTGCAATCCCTGCGGAGTTTCCAAGCCCAATCGGGAATTGGTGTCGCTCGCCACAGTGAACACGACGTTGCCGCCGCTCACAGGAATAAGAATTTGGTCGCCGATGTAAAGCCGCTCGTTCAGAGGCATATCGCCCAATTCATAGGTTTTTTGCTGAACCTTGTTGGAAATCGCGTAAGTGTTCTGCCGCTCGATTTGTTGCGGACGATACACTTTGAAATAAAGCACAAGCAGCACAACAGCGGCCGAAGCGAGAAGCCCGCCCAAAACAATCGCGGGAATCAAATAAGGCGAAGCGGGTTTTTCAATCAAGCCTTCCGGAACAGGCGCTTCTTGAAGAAGAACGTTTCTGTAAAGATTGATGAGCCGCTGCGAATCAAGTTCTAGATAGTCGCCGTAATTCCGCAAAAATCCTATCACATAGGCTTCGCCATGAAAAACGCTCGTCATCTCGCTTTCCAAGGCTTCGATGTATTGCTGCAAAATCGAAGTTTCTTGCGCTGCGGTTTCTATTGAAATGCCTTTTGATTCTCTTGCCTTCCGTAAAATCGTGCCGTAACTTTCCATAAAAAAACCCTGATTTTTTATTGGGAAAACATAAAGTTGTCGTAAGCGTTCGCGGCGGACGGAACATCATATTTGAAACGCTGTTCGGTCACACCTTGATTGATTTCATAGCCCAAAAAATCAAAAATATATGAAACGTTTGCGGGCGTTACTGCCTCAAGCCGACGAATCATTTTTGTGTTCGGATTTATCGAAAGTTTGATGTAGCGGAACGCCTCGCTGGTTGTGCGCCGCCAAAGCACAAGGCGGACCACTTCTTCGCTCGAACCTTCTTCCAGCGGAACCGGCGTTTGACTGGTTTCATAACTCACGGAATAGTAACGGCGCATCAAAGAAAGCCCTTCGGATGTCGCCATGGTTTCGGAATTCGCATCCTGCGTAAGAAGCATCGCGTTTTCGGGAAGATAGACGATGAGTTTTTTTCCGTCAAACACTATCGCCTGATTCGCAGGTTCAGAAAAATCGATGCGCATCATATTCGGAGAAAGATAAGTTATGCGGCCGCGCATTCGCCTTTCGCCAATGAAGATGTTGGCGGTGGACTCGTAGTCCTTTATCGTGCCGTATTTTTCGGAAACCAGGTTAAAATATTCATTGGCTGTAACGATTCCCTGCGAGAACGCCGCGCAAACAAAAGCGCAAAAAGCCAAAATGAAAAACGCAATCTTTTTAAACATCGGCATATTATACAATATTGAAAATAAAAGGTCAATAGAGGAAGGAATTTACAGTTTGCACGAATTTTTGTGCGCATTAAAGAGCGAGTTCTGTTTGCAAAAACTCGGCATTGACGAACCGAACGCAGGACTTGCGATGTTCACTGTTTCCATAGAATTTTGCAGGCGGTTGATTTTTTTGCGGAAAATTGTTATCAATATTATATGAAAGCACGGTCAAAAGAAGCCGGCATGGCTATGATTTGGTTTGGCGCGGGCGTTTCGATTGCCGAGATTCTCACGGGCACGTATTTCGCGCCCCTCGGCTTTGCGAAAGGTCTCTGCGCGGTGATTGTGGGGCACGTCATCGGCTGCGCGCTCCTCTTTTTTGCGGGATACATCGGCGCGGCATCCAAAAAAAGCGCGATGGAAACGTCCAAGATTAGTTTCGGCGCGGCGGGCGGAAAGTTCTTCGCGCTGCTGAACGTCCTGCAACTTGCGGGCTGGACGGGCATCATGGTGTATGACGGCGCGATTTCGGCGAACGGCATCTTCGCGTTCGGCCGCTGGGTTTGGGCAGTGCTGATTGGCGCGCTGATTGTCCTCTGGATTCTCGCGGGCGTCTCAAACGTGAGCCGCCTGAGCGCGGTCGCCCTCTGCGCGCTCTTCGTCCTGACGCTCGTCCTCTGCAAGGTGGTGTTCTTTGGCGGCGCGTCCGTCCTTTCTTCCGCGGGTGCGGATGCGATGAGTTTCGGCGCGGCGGTCGAACTTGCGGCGGCGATGCCCATCTCATGGCTTCCGCTCATCAGCGACTACACGAAAGATTCCGAGCGTCCGTTCGCGGCATCGTTTTCAAGCGCGCTCGTCTACGGACTTACGAGCTGCTGGATGTACGCAATCGGCATGGGGGCGGCGATTTTCACGGGCGGCTCTGACGTGGCGGAAATCATGCTCAAAAGCGGACTTGGAGTCGTCGCGCTCGCAATCGTCGTGCTTTCCACGGTGACGACGACCTTCCTCGACGCATACTCGGCGGGCGTTTCTTTTGAGACGATTCTTCCCCGCGCGAACGGAAAACTCGTGGCGGTCGCAGTCGCGGCGGCGGGAACGCTGGGCGCGGTCTTCCTCCCGATGGACGACATCACGGACTTCCTCTACCTCATCGGCTCGGTCTTCGCCCCGATGATTGCCGTCCTCTGCGCGGATTTCTTCGTCCTCAAGCGCGACTCCTCGCGGGAAACAATCAGCATCCGCAACGTCCTGCTTTGGCTCTTCGGCTTCGCCCTCTACCGGATTTCGCTCCGTTGGGATTTCGTCCTCGGCAACACGCTCCCCGTCATGGCGGCGGTCTTCGTGCTCACCGTGGCGGCGGGGAAAATATTTCGCGGGAAATGAGGTGCACCGGTGGTTTTAAAATGCCCTTTTTTTGATGAAGGCGGCACATACATTCAGTTGTTCGTCACGTCCGTGTACACGGCGGCAACTCCCGCCCGCAGAAATTCCTCTCGCTTTTCGTGGTCGTTTACGGTATGCACGAACGACGGAACTTCCATGCGCTTGCATGTGTCAAGGTAGGTATCTACCCAGGAATCCCAGTAAGTGAAACCGACGAGCGGGTGCGTTCGGGCAAATTTTTCGAGGACGGCGGGATTGCGTTCGCTTTCAGAGGTTCTGTACAGCGTATAGATTATGTTCCTAAAGCCGAGCGCACGGATTATGTCGTACTCATCTGCGTGATAAATCTGGATTATAAAGCGGTCGAGCAAGTCTGGACAAGTTTGGGCGATTATTGCGCAGCCGGCTATGTTGTTGTCCTTGATGTCCGTGACTATGCGGAAGTCCTCTGCCTCGCGCATGAACAAAGCAAGGTCGGAAAGCGTCATCGCCGTGAATTCGCCGTAGATTTTGCAGGTCAGGAATTCTGCTTGCGTCACTGTGCCTGAAAGCGGTGCGCCGTCCCTGTATGCTTGATTCCATTCATGCGTGCAGACCAAAAAGCCGTCGCTCGATATGCGGAAGTCGATTTCGGAAATCTTGTTGCCGTCCGCATAGCAGTTCAGAAGCGCGTCCCTGCTGTTGGTGTACGGAATTTGCTCGCCTGCGGCGTTTTGGACGAATCCTGCGGCATGGATGATAAACCGCTCTTTGCTGATGATTTCGCGCGTGCGAATGACCGTCGCGCTCGGGGCATACTCAGTCGAGACTTCGCATCGGCATGAAGAAAACGCGACCGCAAGAATGAGTACTGTTAGTACCCCCCCCCGTATTATCTGTCTGGACAGAACGTTTGCCATACCATTTCCTGCTTAGTAGAATCGCTTTTCGTAAAACTCACTGTATTTGCCAAGTTCGGCATTCAGCTCGTCGTAGCCCAACTCCTCGCTTAGCGTCTTTTTTTCGCTGAAGAGATTGGTGCCCAGTCCGAGCCGCTCGCCTTCAATCGAAAAGCCCATCGCCGCAAGAACCGTGGGGAACATATCGAGTGTGTTGCATTCTCTGCCCGTCTCGCTGCCTTTGACTTCCGCCGCACTGTTGATGAAGCAGTCGTAGACGGTGCGCTCGCTGGACGGGATTACGCCCACAACTTCGTTTCCCATATAGGGGTGGTCGCCCGAAATGACGATGACCGTGTTCTCGTAAAAATCCTGCACCTGAATCCACGCCACAAAATCCGCGACCTGCGAGTCGGCGCACGCTACAATGTTGGCAAACGGCTCTGCATAGTCATCTTTGCAAATGGCGCATCGGTATCCACCGACAAAGTGCGTGTCAACCGTGAGCATGGTAAAGTTGAAGGACTTTTCGGTTTTTGCAAGGCGCGTGATTTCGTCCTTTGCTATGCGGTAGAGGATTTCGTCCTCTAAGCCCCACCACACACGATAGTCCGGGGCGATGTAGCCTTCCTCGATTGCCGAGTAATAGTCGAATACGCGGTAGCCACCATTCTGCTCGAAGAACTGCTTGCGCCCCGCAAAGTCGCCGTCGCTTCCACACAGGAATTCATTTGTGTAGCCTTTCTGCGCGAGGATGTCGCCGAGTGTGACGAGGGATGATAACGCACCGTCAGTAAATTTGTTCAAATGGTTTACATAAAAGGGAAATTTAAAAGGAACACCGCTTGAAGTTCCGAGCAACGCGGAGAACGTATGTACACTGTTTGTCGCCGGGCGGAATCCACCCACACCTTTTTTGGCTTTCGTCGTAAAACTCACATTGGCTTGGGCAAGTTGCGTGAGGCGCGGAATGTAGTTCACTTCCTGCGCCCCGCCCGCGTCTTTTGAGGCGTAGGAAGTTTCCATGCTCTCAAGATAGATGTAGATGATGTTTTTGCCTTCACCCATGACGAGCGAAACGTCTGGCTCTACGTAGTGCTCCTCGAACACGGTCGAGCGTTCCTTTTTTGAATTCAGATACTCATAAATTTTTAACTCTTTCCAATCCTCGACCGCATAAAAAACATTGCAAAACACAAGAAGTGTGACCACGCTTATTTTGACGATTTTGTAGATTTCAAGTGAAAGCCGTTTGTTCTTCTTTTTTATTGCGATGTCCACTCGTGCGTCAACATTCCCGAAGATGAATTCGCAAGCAAGCGCGAACAAGATGTATGCCACAAGAACCGCAAGGAATTGTGCGAGCAAGCGAAACGAGAACAGACTGTCAAAAATAAAGCCCGCTCCTTTGAGAGGCGTTTTTATGGTGAATATGATTTCCGCAATGTCCACGGTGAAAGTCCGCAAAAACCATCGCGACAGGATGCAGAATGAGGTCGTGAACGCAAGCACCACAAATGTCACGATGTGGAAGCCTATCGCTCGTCTAGTTTTTTTCATTTTCGATTTCATCGCGCTTCCTCAGAAAAAGCTCCACATGGATATAATCCGTGAACACAACTGCCAAAAAGAAAAGGACAAAAGAAGCCACAAAACCAATCACAGTGTATTTGAGCGACCATCGGCTTATTTCAGCACCAAGTAGCATCTCAAAAACCTTGCAGCCCACTTTGGATGCAATCAGGTTCAGCACGCAAAACAAGGTGTACAGCCCTGTTTTCTCAAAAATGGCTGTCTCACGCGCGGTTTTCTTGCAGTAGAGAAAAAGCGTGAGCAGCGGCAACAAAAACAGATTGATAAATTCGATAAAAACGTCCATGCGCGGATTATATAATGGGGGGGGGGTATTGTCAATAGGTTTTTGCAATTTTTATCATATTTTTTAGGATTTTATGCAAAAAAAGGGGTGTTTTTCACCTTCTTCCGAATGAATTGCCTGCAATCCGTATAAACATCGCCTTGCAAACCGCTTCGCCCACGGAGAGCATCCCTCTCCGCGTACTGTCAGCACCCCTGTCCGTGTACTGTCAGCACCCCTGTCCGTGTACTGTCAGCACTCCTCTCCGTGGAGTCCGTTAATGATGTTAACGGAAATCGCCTCGTTAAGGCGACTAACGGACGCTCGCGCATTCCGCTTCTGCCGCTCTCGCGTTCCATTTCAGAACGCCTTGGCGTTCGCAAAGTGTATGTTCAGCCGTCCCATATCGGGACGCGCTCGCATCCCTGTATGGGACTAAACAAGAAAAAGTCCCGGTGCGGGACAAAAATCAGAAAATCCCCGTATGGGACTAAGTGAAAAAAGGCGGCGCAGAAAACGCGCTACTCAAACTCCGCGACGCGCTACAAGGAAATGAACGCCGAAACGATTATGTTCGTGTCCGCCACGACATAGCACTTCATTTCGCCGCCCTTCGCTTTTTGCGGTAGTCGGCGATGATTGCGTTAATCTCGTCGAGCGTCATGTCTGCCGTTCCGTTTTTAATCGAATCCCTGCGAGCTTGCATGATGTTCTCCATCGCGTCCTCGTAACTGTAGGTGCTCTCCGCGCTCACGGAGAACGGGATGCCGCCCACCTGCACCGAGCGAGTGAAGAACATCCGCACGGCGGAGGAGAGGTCCA
>JAFLSR010000042.1 GCA_022510845.1 Treponema sp. | reverse complement strand
TTTCGTTAAAAGGCAAGCTCACGTTCATCAATATCAATCAGGATTATCTGAAATACCTCCACGACGCTTGCAGCGAGGTCTATTACAAGCCGTCCGGCTGCTCGAAGAAAAATGCGGGGAGTATGAGGTGTAGGCATCCACGATTTCCACTAATGCAATCGCGTGCCAAAGACTGCGACTTTTTCCCACATATTTTGCATTTTTTCGAAAACACTGCGTCAAAATGACGCACTTTTTCTTTGAAAATCTTCCAAATGCGTCAAAAATGCCAAAAAATTCTATGAGTTCGATTTAATTTTGATTTTTCTTTTAAATATAACAAAAATTCTTTGGAATGTGGCGAAATTTCGAGATTTTTTTCATTATTTTGCCAAAAAATTCACGCGAAAACATCGTTTTTTTGGCTGAATTCGGCTTTTTTGCGGTGAAAACCGCCTCTTCCGCCTGTTTTCGTTCGGATTAAAAAAATCTTGCAAAAATGAATTTTTGGCACGAAACTTGCCACAAAAATTGCAGACAAAATCATTCAAAAACATTTGTGAGGAGGGTGCTATGAAAACTGACGAAAATGTTCTTGCAATGTATCTCAACGAGATTAACAAAATTCCGCTTTTGGACCACAACGAGGAAAATGCCCTTGCTGTTCAGGCAAAGGCTGGAGATAAATCGGCTCGCGAAAAAATCGTGAACGCGAACCTGCGCTTTGTCGTGAACGTCGCGAAAAAATATCAGAATTTGGGACTTGATTTTGAGGATTTGATTGGCGAGGGAAACGCCGGCCTTTTGACTGCAATCGACAAATTCGACGCTTCCAAAGGCTATCATTTTATTTCGTATGCCGTCTGGTGGATTCGGCAAAGCATCCTCAAGGCGATTTATGAAACTCGTTCGGCGATTCGCCTGCCTTTGAACCGCGTCGCGGAGTTGACGAAAATTCAGGCTGCGAAAAAAATGGTGGGCGGCGAAAAATCCGAGGGGCAAAAAATCGCTGCCATCGCCAATTCGCTCGGAATGGAAAAAGAGCACGTCCGCGAACTTCTGAACATTTCGCGCGAGATGGTTTCACTTGACGCAACGGTGCGTGCCGACAAGAACGAAGTTTCCACCATCGGAGATTTTATGGTGGACGACCGCTACGAAAGCCCGGAAGACGCTTCCGTGAACCATTCGATGAAAGGCGAAATCGACGACGTTTTGGACACGCTTCGTCCGAACGAGGCGCGCGTTCTGCGGATGCGCTACGGACTTGACGGCTATCAGCCGATGTCTCTCAAAGAAGTAGGCGATGCGTGCAGCCTCACCAAAGAACGCATCCGCCAAATCGAAAAGCACGCGATTGAGCGGATGAGAATGCCCGTCCGCAAAAGGCGGCTGGATGTCTATATGGCGGCATAGCCGATTGCCTCTGGAAATCCCGCAGTAAGTTGCGGGATTTTTTGTTTTTAAGAGAACATTTCTTATTCTTGCGTAGGGGGAAGTCTCCCCCTCGCGGAAGCCCCGAGGTCTTCCGCTACCCCCTCTGCGGGGGAATTCCCCCGCAACGCCCCCTGCGTTCGCTACACCCTGCAAATAAAAACTCGCAAGTGCTTTGCGGCGTTTGCATGAGTGGAAATTGTTTAACTCGTCGCTTTCGCGACTTGTGCATAAGCGTCGGCGCGGGACATCAGCAACAAATCTTTGTCGCGGCTCAAGTCCGCAATTCCAAGTTCCAACTGTCCAGATTGCGCTGTCCCTGTAATCTGCCCCGGACCTCGAAGTTTCAAATCTTCTTCCGCGATAAAAAATCCATCGGTGCTTTGGCGGAGCACCTTCATCCGCGAGATTCCGTTTTCTGTTATGTTTTTGCCATAAATCAAAAAGCAGAATGATTGTGCATCGCCTCGCCCCACGCGTCCGCGCAATTGATGCAGTTGCGAAAGCCCGAAGCGGTCGGCTTGCTCGATTACCATGCACGTGGCGTTCGGAACGTCCACGCCCACTTCAACGACTGTCGTGGCGAAAATGATTTGGATTTCATTTTTGCGGAATTCATCCAAAATTTTTGACTGCTCTTCTTCGGGAATTTTTGAATGGAGCAATGCGCATTTGTATTGCGGAAAAATATTTTGCGAAAGATTGTTGAACGCAGCTTCAGCAGATTTTATTCCGCCTGTGTTACCCCCTCCATTTTCATCGGAACTGAAATTTTCTTCGATTGCTGGATACACAAAATACGCTTGCCTGCCTTTTGCAAGTTCCGCATGGACTGCGTTGTAGGCGTTTTGCTCGTGTCCTTCCGCCACAAGATATGTCGTGATGGGCTTTCTTCCGGCGGGCATGGTTTTTATCGTGCTTATGTCGAGATCGCCATAGACAGTGAGCGCGAGCGTCTGCGGAATGGGGGTGGCGCTCATCATAAGAAGATGTGGGGATGCGAAGATTTTTTTTATTGACGACGATTCATCCGAAACCAGCGAGCGGCCTTTTTCAATGATTGCGTTTCTTTGCAACACTCCGAATCGATGCTGCTCGTCTATTACGGCGAGTTGCAAATCTTTATAGATTGTGCTGGTAGAAAAAAGCGCGTGTGTTCCAACGAGTATGTCGATGTCGCCATTTTTCAAAGCCTTCAAAAGGGGGGTGCGCCCAGCCGCTTTGAGGTTGCCGCTCAAAAATGCGCTTCTCACTCCGATTTGTTCCAAAAGCCGCGCGGAATTTTCTGCGTGTTGCCTTGCAAGAATTTCAGTCGGTGCCATGAACGCGCATTGCCCACCCCAGTCTATTACGCGGAGACAGGCGAAAAGCGCGACCAAAGTTTTTCCCGAACCAACATCGCCTTGCAAAAGCCGCTGCATTGTAAAGGGCGGTTTGTGAACGGGAATTTCGTTTTTGAGAATCCATGCACGCTCTTCGTAGCCTTTGTCGATGTCGCAATTCATTTGCAGAATCACATTCATCTGATCTTGCGTCAGTTCGAACGGAAGCAGTTTCAAAAGCGCGCTTTGCTTTGGCGAAAAATCATTTTGGCTTTTGAAATCAATCTTTTCCGAATTCGCTGTGGATGGAGTTGCTTGGAAAATGTCGATTTCGGGAAGTTCGCCTTTATGTTCGTATGCGCGCAAAAAAACTGTTTTTTGCAATTTGAAAAGTTCTTCGTAAGCCAAAGTTCGCCGCGCGGAATCTATTTCGTCCAAAGTTTGCGGCGCGTGAATTTTTTTTATGGCATCTTGTTTGGAAAGCAAATTGCGCTTGACAATGATTTCATTTTCCAAATCATTGTCGATGCCATGCGAATATTGCGAAAGTGCCGATTGCACTGCCTTGAAAACTTTTTTTTGCGAAAGCCCTTGCGTAAGCGGATATATTGGAACGATACCCATACCCGGTATGGGTATATTGGCAAAATCCGAAAGCGCACCTGAATCCGAAATTTTTTCCGCCTCAAAATCTGTGCATTGCAATGAATTGTATTTTATGAAAAAACTACCGCTTACTACGATGATGCTTCCGACAGGAAAAGTCTTTTGCAAAAAAGGACGGTTAAAGCAAATCAATTCGGCGGCCGCACTTTTGTCGCGAATCAGGATTTTGAGATTTTTCATTTTTCCGTAGCCGAACCATTCTTGCGCCACCACTTGCGCCACGGTGTGAACTTCTTTTGCGACTTCGAATAAATTCAGCGGAACGATTTTTGTGCGGTCTTTGTAATCGCGTGGGAAGAACAGCAGCAAGTCAGCTACGGTAAAAATATTGAGGTTTGAAAAAAGCCTTGCCGTTTCTGGACCGATTCCTTGGAGCGTCGAAATTGGCGTTTTGATTTCGGAAAGTTTCATTTTGAAAAATCAGAATGGAATGCGAATGCAAGCATTGAGAATAATGCCCACTACGATTCCGCCGCCGAATCGCAAGACTATCAGCATGACAAGCGCGAACACGAGGGCGTTTTTGTATGCCACAGGCCTTCCGCCCGAAAACAATTTTGTGATTGAATAAACGAATGGGCTGAGCGAAGAATCAAGTTGATACCAAAGCGATGAATTCCTGTCGCTTCCAATCCAGGCGACGACGAGGCGAATCGCAACTATGATTATCAAAAATAAAATTAGTGCCGCTGCAATCGACCATGCTGTTTCGATTACCAAGGCAAGAATCATGGCAAACGAAATTTGTGTTCCGCGCGAAAGCCGTTCAAGAATGAACGATGCCATCGAAAGAACTGCAAGCGCGAATATTGGTGAAAAATCAATCGCGCCGAACCTGAGCCATCGGACTCCCGAAAACAAATTCAAAAACGGATCGCAGATGCTGGACAAAAATCTTCCGAACGGCGAATACGAAAGTCCCGGAATCCAAGTGAGAAAAATGCGGATGATGCAAAGCAGACTGTAAATAGAAATTGCCGCCGTCAATGTCCTGAAAATATAAAGCATTTTTCCCATCCTTTTTCAAAAAGCCGCGAACGAAATCGCAATTTCGAAAGGGCATTTGAGTGCGTCAGAAGCGCACAAGTAAAACACAAAAAAGCGCGCTGCTTGTGCGGCTTTTTTGCTCGCAATCAACAAACCCAGGTGCAGAGCGTCGTGGGGGAGCCCTCTGCGCGAATCATGCAACCCAAACTTCTTGGACTTCGTTTCGGTCGCTCAAATTTTCGATGAACTCTTGCGAATATTGAACGCCGATTTGCGAAGAAGCCTTTACGGTGAACGAACCTTGAGGCGTGTCTATATGAAAATATAATGAACATTGGCCTTCTTTGGCAAGCAAAAAGTCGCGCAAATTTTGAAGCCCCGTTTCATTATAAAAATCGCTTTTGAGTTGAATGTGGATTTCTTGAATCGCGCGTGTTTTAAGAGAATCCAAATCCAAGATTTCGTCCACCAAAAATGAAGGCTCTTCGCGCGAAACGTCAATCTTGCCTTTGAGCGCGACCACATCGCCTTCCTTGATTTGCGAGCGGAGCGTTCCCCAAACCTTCGGGAAAAATGTCAGGCTCAAAAATCCTGTGAAATCCTGCAATTTTGCGAAAGCCATTTCATCGCCTTTTTTTGTGCGGATGCTGCGCAATTCGCTGAGAATGCCTATGGCTGTGTACTGCCTGCCGGAATTCTGCATACGCCACTTTTCGCTTTCAGGAATTGCGGCGGATGCGGCGGCGACATTCTTGGATTCGCGTTCAATGTTTTCGCTTGAAAGTGTTGCGAAAGTTTTGATGACTTTTCTGTGGTCGTCGAGCGGATGGCCGGAAACATAGATGCCGATGCATTCCATTTCTTGATTGAGTTTTTCCATTCGCGGAAAATCTTCCACTTCTTCAAAAACAAAATCCACGAATTCTTTTTCGCCCGATTCCTCGAACAAACTGTTCTGTCCGTGTTGCTTGCTTTGATTTATCGAATCCACATAAGTTACGGCTCGTTCGAGATTCTGCAAAAGCGTTGGCCGGTTTTGGTCGAGGTTGTCGAACGCGCCGGTTTTTATCAAAACTTCTATAGGCTTTTTTGTTACTGTGCGCAAATCAACTCGCTGCAAAAAATCCAAGAACGATTTGTATGGACCGTTTTCTTCGCGCTCGCGGACGATGATGGCGGCGGCGTTTTCGCCCATTCCTTTGATTCCTTTTAGTCCGAAAATTATGTGTCCGTCTATTACATCGAAAACTATGTCGGAACGATTTATGTCGGGCGCGTCCACAGGGATTCCCATTTTTCGAGCCTCTTCGATGTAGGCAGGAAGTTTGTCCGCCGAGTTGATTTCGTTGGTCAAGTTGGCAGCCATGAATTCGGCAGGGTAATGACATTTGAGCCAAGCCGTCCTGTAAGCCACAACGGAGTAGGCTGCGGCGTGCGACTTGTTGAATCCGTAGTCAGCAAACGGAACCATGGTCTCAAAAATTTCTGCGGCACGTTCCTCTGTGAATCCTTGTTTTATCGCCCCTTCTATGAACTCCTTCTTTTTTCCCATGAGGACTTCTTTTTTCTTTTTTCCCATCGCGCGACGAAGCATATCCGCGCCGCCCAGCGAAAAGCCCGCAATGATTTGTGCAACTTTCATTACCTGCTCTTGATAGACCATTATGCCGTAAGTTTCTTTGAGCAAATTCTCAAGGGAGGGGTCGGGATAATGCACGGTGGAAGGATTGTTTTTTCCTTCAATGAACTCGTCGATGTATTGCATTGGACCTGGACGATAAAGCGCGTTCATTGCGACCAAATCTTCGATGCAGTTCGGCTTGAGGCGCTTCATATACTTTTGCATTCCGGTGCTTTCAAATTGGAATACGGCAATCGTGTCGCCTCGGCAGAACATTTCGAAAGTTTCCTTGTCGTCTTCGCCCACTTCCGCCGTAATCAAATCCGGTTCGCCAGGCTTTTTGTGCTTGTTGATGATTTCCTCGGCATAGCGGATGAGAGAAAGCGTTTTCAGTCCAAGGTAGTCGAATTTGACAAGTCCGCACGGTTCGATGATGTCCATCGTATATTGCACGCCGACTTCTCCAGTTTTGGAATCTTTGAAAACTGGCGCCCAGTTTGGAAGCGGCGTGAGGCCGATTACCATTCCAGAAGCGTGAAGTCCGGTATTGCGCTTGGTGCCTTCAAGTTTGAACGCCAATTCAAAAAGTTTTTTGTAGCGTTCGTCGTCTTTGTATGGAATCAGTCCGCCGTATTCGGGATGTTCGGCAGTAGGCGGAGTGAACGCATTCTGCAATTTGAATTTTGGCGCTTGCTCGGGAATGGCTTTTTTGAGGATGTTCACTTCGGAAAGCGGTATGTCCAAAACTCGTCCCACGTCGGCGATGAGGTTTCTTGGTTTGAGCGTTCCGAACGTCACGATGTGCCCGACGCATTCATCGCCGTACAAATCGCGCGTGTGCTGGATGACATCTTGCCTGTAATCGTAGTCCATGTCTACGTCGAAGTCCGGCATGGAAACTCGTTCGGGATTTAGGAAGCGTTCGAAAATCAAGCCGAAGCGGAACGGGTCAATGTCCGTGATTGTCATCGCATAAGCCACGAGGCTTCCCGCGCCCGAGCCGCGCCCCGGCCCGATTGGAATGTAGGGCTTGGACTTTTTGTGCAAATCGTCAAAAGTGGATTTCGACCAATTTATGAATTCCCAAACAATCAAAAAGTATCCGGAAAAGCCCATCGAGAAAATCGTGTTCATTTCGTATTCGGCGCGTTCGCGGATTTCCGGCGTGATTTCCGGGTAGCGTTTTTTCAAACCTTCTTCTACGATGTGGCGCAAATAGTCGTTTTGGTCGCTCTGGTAGTCGTCGCCATGCGTTCGAAATTCGTTGGGCAGTTCGAATCGTGGCAGACATTCTTTCAATCCTTTTGTATCAAACTGGCGGATTGTGAGATTGCACATATTCGCGATTTTGATTGTGTTGTCGTAGGCTTCCGGAACTTGCGGAAAAATCGCGCGCATCTCTTCTTCGGTTTTGAAATACCAAGAATCCAAATCCTGGTCGCCGCCCATTTTCGCATGAGGTTCTTTGAGCAAATTCTTGAAACCGATGCAGCGCAGCACATCCTGCGCCTCGGCATCTTCGCGTTCGATGTAGTGGACATCGTTCGTAACTACCATCGGAATGTCCAAGTCGCGAGCAAGTTTTATCAGTTTCTCCGCAACGATTTTTTGCTCGGCGATTCCGTGGTTTTGCAATTCGATGTAATAGCGATCCGGCCCGAAAAGCTCCTTGTATTCCCGCGCGATTTTGTAGGCTTCTTCAATCCTGCCGTTCAAAAGATATTGCGGCACTTCACCCTGAATGCAAGCGGAAAGACAAATCAGCCCTTCGTGATATTGTTTGAGAAGCTCAAAGTCAATTCTCGGCTTGCCGTGATAAAGCGAGTTCTCATCGCAGAAAGCGCGGCTCGAAAGCCATGAAATATTTTCGTAGCCCTTTTGGTTTTCGCAAAGCAAAATCAAGTGAAAATAATGCGCATGACGGCCGCTGGCTTTTGCAAAAGGCACGTCGTTTTTTTCGGTGTGGCTTCCATAAGCCACATAAAATTCTTCGCCGATAATCGGGTTGATTCCATTCGCGTGGCACAGTTTTTCAAAATTCAACGCGCCGAACATATTGCCGTGATCGGTGAGCGCGAGCGCGGGCATATTGAGTCGCTTCGCCTTTTGCACCAATTTTTCGATTGTGGCGCAAGAGTCCAAAAGCGAATAGTCGGAATGTACGTGAAGATGAACAAAGCCGGCAGGTGGAGTTCCTGCCGGCGCGGGCTCAAAAACGGGATAATCAGCCATGCAGGCAGTGTAGCACATTTTGGGCGTTTAGTCAAGTTCGGTTAAAAAGACTTGCGCGGAATAGGTGACGCGATTTGATTAATGATATCGTCGAAAAAAGAGGAAGGCAGAGCGCGAGTCATTTTTCTGTTTGAGCAAAAAGCGGTTCTCCAACAATTTTTTTTCTCGCTCGATGTAATTTCGCCCTGCGGAAGTTTTTCTAAACGTTCCCTCCGCGCGTTTTCCTTGCGTCATCTCACTGTACGCATTTTCCGCAAAAACGCCACATTGACCTACTTCCCCGCGTCCAGCTGCCCTTGCAAATGGGCAATGATTTCCTCCACGTTCCCCGCGTTCACTCTTGCACCCCACAGCACGTCGTCGGCATCGCGGCGGATGCGCTCCCGCTCTTCGTCCGTGCCGAAAAGCATCTTCTCCACAAGTAGGCCGAGCGCGGGGCGGTAGTGCGAGCTTTCAAAATAATACTGCGGGTTCGTCGTGCAACTGTTCAGCGATGAGAAATTATAAAACTCAGCAACGCCCGCGACGCTCTGCAGGAAATCAAAGTAGCCGTTTTCCGCCGCATCGCGGTAGGTCGTCTCATACAGCGGGCTGGTGAACAACACAAGCGCGATACCGTTCTCTCTGCACAGTTCGACAATCGCCGCAATATCCTTATATGCGTTTTTTTGCGTGAATTCTTTTCCATCATGATCAGAGACATATCGCTCCATCTTCGGATTCTCCGTCAGCACAAAATCACTTGCAGAGCCGCCCCAGTCATAAAAACGCTCCGTCTCAGTTTTCTTCTTCGCGGCGTTGTAACAGCTGACTTCCTTGATTATTGAGCGCGCGGTGATGTTTTTCAGGTAGGGTGCGTAAAAACGGAACGGACTTTCTTCATACACTTGGAACGGCATTCTGAGCAATTGCTGTTCATGCTGCCCGATGCTCGCGTACATCGCGATGTTGTCAAATCCAAGCATAATCATGCCGATTTTTACGCCGTTTTTGAGAAAAGTCCGAACTGTCTGAAGATGCTCAGCGGGAATTCCCTCCGAATACGTCATGTTGTACCAACGGAGCGACTTTCCGTCTGCCTCTTTCGGCAGTACATCCAGCGGAATGTAGTTAACGCGCGATGAGCCGAAGACAAATGCATTGAATTTCTTTGGATTGTGAATGATATACTGCGTCTTGACGAAATTTTTGTTCGGCTCTGCGGACGTGAAGCGAATGTTCCGCCAGTGGAACACGTTGAATGTGTCGTAGTGCAATGCGGATAGTACGATTATCAAAAAAGGAAGTGCGACAATCACTGTCTTCAGTAAAAGTTTTTTCATCTTATCTTCACCTAGAAATTGTTGTAGATAAAATTGCTAGAATAATCACTCATCGACATATAAACGATTGCGATTACCAGCGCGAAGTACAACGCGAAGCGCAACACTATCGGATTTCTGCGTATGATTGCAAGCCCCGGCTTGTTCCGCGTCATAAGACTGACGGAAACAAATACTGCAAGCATGAAAATCGCCAATGCCATTCCCTTCAAAAATCCGAATTTGGGGTCAGTGAGCGCAAAGACTTCCTTAAAATGCATTTCCCATTCTGCAATAGGCGCATACGGTATCAGCTGCACAATCTCCGATGGAACGCTTGCAATCCCCCGAATCACGCCCAGCGCCTCGCCCATGCTCCCCGCGCGGAAGAAAATCCACGCGAACGTCACGAGACAGAACGTCACGACAACCCTAACGGGGGGGGGGTATCCGCAGCCTCTCCTGCGCCGCCCTCGTAGCTCGCCCGGCGCACTGGTACGCCCCGTGCAGAAGCCCCCATGCGACGAACGTCCAGCCCGCGCCGTGCCACACGCCGCTCACCAAAAACGTTATCATCAGGTTCAGGTAGACCCTCGGCAGGGCGACGCGGCTTCCGCCGAGCGGGATGTACACGTAGTCGCGAAGCCATGACGACAGCGAGATGTGCCACCTGCGCCAGAACTCGCCGACCGACCGCGACAGGTAGGGGTGGTCGAAGTTGCGCCCCGCGTCGAATCCGAAGTACCGCGCCACGCCGATTGCCATGTCCGAGTAGCCCGAGAAGTCGCAGTAAATCTGAAACGAGTAGAGCACCGTGGCGAGCAGGAGCGCGAGGCCGTGCGAGCCGGGGATGTTGCCGTACACGTAGTCCACGTAGACGGCGATGCGGTCGGCAATCACGAGCTTCTTGAACATTCCCCATGCGAACAGGCGCATTCCGTCCGTGGCGTTGTCGTAGTCGAAGCGGTGGATTTCCTTGAGCTGCGGGAGCAGAACGGGAGCGCGCTGAATCGGGCCGCTCGCAATCGTCGGGAAAAAGCCCACGAACAGCGTGACCATCAGCGGATTTTTCTCCGCCGCGATTTTCTTTGTGTACACGTCCGCGATGTACGAGACGCTCTGGAACGTGAAGAACGACAACCCGAGCGGGAAAATCCAGCGCGTGTGCCAGTCCTGCGGCGCGTACTTGAAAAAGAGGAGCGGCAGCAAATCCGCGATGACAAACAGCGCGAGCGAGACGCGCCCCCGCACGAACAGCCCCGCCAAATACGAGACGGCGGTCACATAGAGCAGGAACGGC
>JAFLSR010000041.1 GCA_022510845.1 Treponema sp. | reverse complement strand
TCAGGCTGCAATAATTTTCGCTCGCGACAAGCTTAAGATGGGTGCGCTGATTTTCCAATTCGCGCACAATCGTCGCGGCAGTTTCGGGACTCACCTGAGCCACCTGCTGCAAATTCGCGACATAAGACACCATCGCGGCGTTCGGTTTTCCGCCGCAAGATTCAAGATATTTTTCCAAAGGCGTAGACATAATTCCTCCTGTTTCGCAGTGAAACGAAAAACGGCATTTAATAAGCGAGTTTTCGCGAAGCAAAAACTCGACGGCAAAAAGTGACGCGCCATTCGTGCGACACTTTTTGGCATTACTCCGTTTCAAAAACGATTTTACAGAAATTCATTCTAACACAAACGCGCGAAAAAGACAAGGCGGAAAAACATACTAGCGTCCTCTCGGACTTGACTTTCCACCCAATCCGTTTTATTCTAATAATTATAGGAGAAAATGAATGACAATTGTCATAAACAACGCCAGCCGACATTTTGCGCGTGCACTCAAAGAAATGGCGAAAATTGACGGAGCGTCGGTCAGCATGGAAAAAGACAGTTACCCCAAAACGCTCGTCAAGTCGCTTTTGGATGCCGACAAGGAAATCAAACGCAGTCGCAAGAAAGGAACGCTCAAAACGTATGATTCCGTAGAAGCACTGTTTGCGGACTTGTAGTCATGGGAAAAGACATTAAATACAAACTTGTTCCGTCCTCAAGTTTTAAACGCGACATGAAATCGCTTTCGGAAGACGAACGGCAAGAAACACGCGAGGTAATTCAAATACTCGCACGCGGCGAAGAACTTGACGAGAAATACCACGACCATCAACTGAAAGGAAAACTCAAATCATTCCGCGACTGCCACATACGTCCAGACTTGGTTCTCATATACCGAATTAGCGGAGATGTTTTGGAACTGTACTTATACAGAATCGGAAGCCACAGCAAACTGTACAAACGCTGACAGTTTCACGCGAAAAAGACAAGGCGGCTTCCTCATGCCAGCAGAACGATTTTCTTGTTTTTGGAGGGGGAAGCCTCCCCCTGCGTTCGCACTTCGTTGCGCCCTACCCCCTCTGTGCGCACGGAACATGCCGTGCTACCAACGCCCCCACCCTGCAAAGAACAGTTGGATTCAGTTCCATTGACATTCACCGAAATCCGTGATACAATACAGACATGACTAAAAAAAATCCTAGTCTTGGAAAAAAGGCGTTTAATGTTACCCCCCCCCGTACAATTCTCATCCAAACAATTTTCTAATTGAACCAAAAGGCATTCAGCCACATACGACTTGCAATTTTTCAAGACAAGAACATAAAAATCCTCGAAGCAAATCTTTTGCGCAGATAAAAATGTCATCTTTGCCGCCAAAGCACAGTGGCATATTTTTAAAACCCACAAATAAAGAGGTGAAATCATGAAAACGAAACGAACAAACTTGACAATGTTCTGTATGATGGGACTGCTTTTCGCTGCGGAAATACACGCGGCAAAATTCCCCGCATATCTCAAAATGGACGGCACGAAGATAGTAGGTCACGATGCCGAAACACTCCCCGCAAATCTCGTGATTCCCGATGGCGTGACGGAAATAGAGAGCTATGCGTTCTATGGCTGCACATCGCTTGCCACCATATCAATTCCTGCCAGCGTGACGAAAATTGAGGAATCTGCGTTCGCCTATAGCGGAAACATCAAAACACTGCAATACATGGGAACGCTCGCCCAGTGGTGCCAGATGGATAACGACGAGTATCTTATCGCTAATGCAAAAACCATCACGATGTTCGATGTACCAGACTTGAAAGCAATGACCACGCTCACAATCCCTAATGGCGTAACGGCCATCGGGCACGCCGCGTTCTATGACTGTCCATCGCTTGCGACCGTATCAATCCCAGCAAGCATCAAAAGCATTGGGGACTATTCGTTTGGAAGCGGCGGCAACATAAAAACAGTTCAGTACAGGGGCACGCTCGCACAATGGTGTCAGATGGATAACGGCTGGGATTTTGTTGCCAAAGCGAACACCATCACGATGTCCGATGTGGCAGACTTGAAGGCAATGTCTGTGCTCAAAATCCCCGAAGGCGTAACAAGTATCGGGAACTATGCGTTCTCTGGATGCAAATCGCTTACAAACATCTCAATTCCCACAAGCGTTACTAAAATAGGAGGCGCGGCATTTTATGGCTGCGAATCCCTTACGAGCGTGGAGATTCCCAAGAATGTAACAGAAGTCGGCTATAATGCGTTTGCTAATTGCACATCGCTTGCAAATGTTACGATAGCAGATGGCGTAACGAAAATTGGGAACTATGCGTTCCTTAGATGCACATCGCTTACAAGTATCATAATTCCCAACAGCGTGACGGAAATCGGCTATCAAGCGTTCGCTGGTTGCACATCGCTTGCAACCATATCCATCCCTGCAAGCATTGCGAACATCGTGGAAGATGCGTTCTATGACTGTGGAAATATCAAGACAGTGCAATACAGGGGAACACTCGCACAATGGTGTCAGATGGATAACGGAGGAGATCTTGTCGCAAAAGCGAATACCGTCACGATGTTCGATGTGGCGGACTTGAAGGCGATGACTGCTATCTCAATTCCCAAAGGTGTGACAAAAATAGGCAACAAGGCATTCTACGACTGTAAATTGCTTACAAGCATAATAATTCCCGAAGGCGTAACAGAAATTGGGACTAATTCATTCCAAGGATGCAAATTGCTTGAAACACTTTCTATCCCCGCAAGCGTTACAAAAATCGGAGTAAATGCATTCGCAGACTGCGACAACATCAAGACAGTGCAATACAGCGGAACACTCGCACAATGGTGCAAAATGGACAACAGCAGATTCCTAGTCTGGAATGCAAAATCGATTGTCCTGTCCGATGTGGCAGATTTAAAAACAGCCACATCGCTCACTGTTCCGAAGGGCGTGACAAAAATAGGCTTCGATGCATTCTATGGCTGCAAGTCGCTTGAAAGCATAATGATTGCCGAAGGCGTAACGGAAATCGGGGCTAATTCATTCCGAGGATGTGCGTCGCTTTCAACTGTATCAATTCCAAGCAGCGTAAAGAGCATCGGAGAAAATGCGTTCGAAGGCTGCAAGAACATCAAGACCGTACAATATATGGGAACGCTCGCCCAGTGGTGCAAAATGGACAACGAACTGAATCTTGTCATGAATGCAAAAGCCATCACTATGTCCGACATTGTTGACCTAAAGGCTATGCCCGTACTCACCATTCCGAAAGAAGTAAAGGAAATCGGAGCAATGGCATTTGCTTTATGTTGTGATTCGTTCAAAAGCATTTCTTTCCCTAAAAACCTTACGAAAATTGGAGCGGGAGCGTTCGTGGGATGCACGTCGCTCGCAGACATAGAGATTCCTAGCAACGTGACGGAAATAGGCAGGGAGGCATTCGTGCTATGCACATCGCTTATGAATGTTACAATAGCCAATGGAGTAGAGAAAATCGGATACTTGGCATTTCAGAAATGCACGTCACTTGCAAGCGTTACAATTCCTGCAAGCATCAAGGAAATCGGGCAAGCTCCATTCTCAGAATGCGCACGACTCAAAGAAATAAACTACCTCGGCACAAAGGCGCAATGGCTTGCATTCAATGTCCAAATGAACCGCGGCACTGTCATCCACTGCACGGACGGCGACTATGTTCAAAACTAGAAAATCTACATTGCCGCCACCGAACTGGTTTGATGAGATAGAAAATCTACTTTACCGCCTTTCCATGTGGGGAACAAGATAGATTTTCTACTTTCTTGCCGTGTGCAGTTTTGGGCGAAATAGAAAAACTACCTACGCGCATCCACCAGTGCGAGCGAGATAGAAAACCTACTTTGCCTGCCCTTTGTGCAGGCAAAGTAGAAAATATATCTGTATGAGGCACACAGTCGCATACACAAAAAGGAGAATTTTATGAATAAAATCAACGTAAACGTCCGCGTAACCGAACTTGACGGACTGAGCGACACAATCGTGCGTCTGTACAAGGACAATCCCGCCGCCTCAAAAGATGCTTTTGTTGTCGCCACCATGTCAGATGTGGAAAAGCTCAGCGCGGAAATCACCACCGCCATATTGCAGGACAAGGTGCTCTCCACCATGGAAGCAGCCGACAGCGAGCGCGACAAGGCAATCACAGCGTTCGGAAAAGTACTCACTGGCTATGCCGCGATTCCTCTTCCAGCCAAACAGACCGCCGCCGAACCGCTGCTCGCCGTATACGAAAAGTATTCCAAGGCGGGAATCACCAAGGCAAGCTACATAAGCGAATCGTCCATGATAGAAAGTCTTTTGGAAGATTTGGGGGCGGAATCGCTCTCCGGACACATCGCCGCACTTGAAGGCGTTGCCGAAGCGATAGGTGCGATAAGAGCCGCGCAGGACGCCTTCACCGCCGCAAGCGACAAGTACATTTCCGCCAAAGGCAGCCAGGGCGCGAGCGCGTCAAGCCTCAAAAAGCCCTTGCTCGCCGCAATCAATGAAAAACTCGTGCCATACCTCAACGCCATGCAGATAGCGAACAACGCCGAGTGCGCAGCGTTCGCAGCCGCCGTGGAAGCGGAAATCGCGCGTCTCAATGAAGCGATTGCGAAGCGTGGAAAGAAAGGCGAAAAGGAGGAATAACCTCCTCCCACACAAAAAAAATCCGCGCAAAAATGCGCGGATTTCCTAGCCGTTCATCTGTCTTAATCTAGTCGTTGAGCGACCAAAGCGCGCTGAGCACGATGATGTGCCCCGCGAAACTATAGAGCCATGGCAAGAATTGTTTGAAACTGCCGTTGATGATGTCGCCCACGACAATCGCGATTGCCCACACAATCATAATAATCCAGCCAAGGAGATTGTCGAACTTTCCGAATTTGTCGCCGATAAAGCATTCGAGGAGAAGCAAAACGCCCGCCACCAGTTCAAGCACGCCGAAAATCAAGCCTGCCCAATCTCCGAGCATTCCTCGCAACGCCTTCGCGCCGAAATCGCCCGCGCCCTGCAACGCCCAAATTCCGCCCACTATCAAAAGACACGCGAGCGCAAGTTGAAGAATAAACCTTCCGATTGACTTTGATTTTGCCGAATTACCCATTTTTAACCTCCGAAATAACTTTCATTTGATGGATAATAGCATAGCACAAAAATTTAAAATTGGCAAGAAAAAAAAGTATGTGTTTTCGCTAGCGAAGTAAGATTAAAATTACGCGAGTTTCGCGAAGCGAAACTCGGTAGCAACTTGTTGCGTAAAAAAATGCGCCCGCTTTCAACTTATTCGCCGGGGAATTTCACGCCCCATGATTTCCGAAGCAAATCCATCATCTCCATCACGCGGATGGTTTCCGAATGCGGCATCGAAGGGCATTCCAATTTTCCCGCGTTCAGCGTCGCGACGATTTCTTCCACCTCGTATTCGTAGCCTGTGATTTGCGCGGGCACTTCGATTTTTTTCACCAAATTGTCGTTTCCGTCAAAAACGCAAATCGCGTTCGGATTGTTTATGTTCTCAACGACGATGTAGCCGCTCTCTCCGAAAAAGATTCCTTTGCGGTCGCTGCGCGAAAAGATTCCTGAATTGAGAAAGGCTGTGCGCCCGTCCTTGTAATAAAGCGTGATGCTGTTCGTGCCGTCCACTCCTGTTTGCGTCAAAGCCGCGCTGGACTCCACGCGCTCGATTTCCGCGCCGAAATGCATCAGCGCGAAATTCAATGTGTACACGCCGAGGTCGAGCAAGGCTCCGCCCGCGAGCGCAGGATTTACGAGGCGTTCGTGATGAGAAATATTGTAATGCAAATTCGCTGTGAGCGAAGTGACTTTTCCGATGATGCCGCTTGCAACTATTTCGTCAATCAATTTTCGCGAGGGCATATAACGCGTCCAAATGGCTTCCGTGACAAGCACGTTTTTTTCTTTCGCAAAGTCCAAGACGCTTTTCGCTTCGGCTGCGTTTTTCGTAAAAGCCTTTTCGCACAAAACCGCCTTGCCGTGCTCGATGCAAAGCCGCGCGTGCTCCGCGTGGTGCGAATGAGGAGTCGCGATGTAAATCACATCCACCGAAGGCTCTGAAGCAAGCGCGTCATAAGAGCCGAATGATTTTTCGATGCCGTGCTCGCAGGCGAATTTTTTCGCGCGTTCGAAATCGCGGGAAGCCACGGCATGGCACTTCACGCCGCCTTTCATCGAATTGATTGTTTTCGCCATTGTCGAAGCGATGTGCCCCGCCCCAAGGATTCCAACGTTCATATTGCCTCCGAAACTTCATTCAAATTTTATTTTCATTTCAAACACAGTCCGTCCGCTTTCCTGAATCGCGATGAAAGTGCAAGTCCCCTCATCGTGCCGGAAAACTCGCAGCACTTGCCCTTCGCGGCTTTCGCCCGTGTAATGCATTTCCATTTCCGAAACGTCGTGCGTCCGCAAAAACTCATCGTCAAAAACATTCAGCGCGAGGCGGATGTATTCGATGTTGTTCATGTGGCGCGACATATCGATTTGCTGGCTTCGGATTTTTTGCTCGAACGAAAAATTCTCTTCGGAAATTATTTCAGGAAATTTTTCAAAGGGCGCGAGGAAAACAGGCGGCGGAAAATTTTCTTTTGGATAGGTCAAATTGGAAAGCCTGAGCGGACGGTGGTTTTCCAAACTCAAGACGCAGGCCTCTTGGTTCGCGGTGAGGAGGGGCTCGCCGCGCGAATCTTTGAAAACCGTGTTCACGTGCGTTCGGAAGCCCTCGCCGTCCACGGGAAAGGTGGAAGCGGAAATCTTCTCGCGCCAAGCAGGCCGCCGCGCAAAGTGAATGCGCGTTTTCGTAAAAACCCAAAAGGCGTTGTGCCGCTCGCGGTAGACAACTCCATCGCAATCCATCGCGGCAAAACTTTCCGTGAGATTGTCCTGCACCAAAAGCGCCGCCTGCGCAAGTCCAAGCCGGACGCTGCTGTCGATGAACGCGGAACTTACAATGTGCTCGCGCGTGAAAATCAAAGTGTCCATGTCAAATTCCAAAAAATCAAAATATTTCAATGCGGAACAAAAGAATTCGCTTCCGCTGGGGCTAGCCTCTGCACTGTTTCGCTTCCGTAAGGGGCTTCAAAATTCAAAATCAAATTTTCGCAACGTCCACCCATTCAACAGGTTCGCTCGAATATTTTTCCAGTTCTTCGACGGTAAGTTCAATCGCGCTGTTCGCGCTTCCGCAGGCGGGGAACACGGTCTCAAACCTTTTCAAAGATTCGTCCAAAAAAACTTTCACGCCTTCGTTCACTGCGAAAGGGCAAACTCCGCCCACCGCGTACCCGACTAGATTTGCGGCCTCGTCAGGCGAAAGCATTTTCGCCTTCACCGCGAATTTCGCCTTGTATTTTTTGTTGTCCACTCGCGCGTCCCCCGCCATGACAATCACGATTGGATTTTCGCCTGCCATAAACGAAAGCGTCTTCGCGATGCGCGCCTCTTCGCAGCCCAAGGCCTTTGCCGCAAGCGAAACGGTCGCGCTCGAAACGTCGAATTCGCGGATGCGGCTTTCGATTCCAAAGCGAGAAAAATACTCGCGAACTTTTTCTATTGACATATATTCTCCTGTAAAAAAATAGGCAAGGCGATTTGTCCGAGCATCGCCATCCGCACGAATCATATATCTTGCGCCAAGTAAACCATATCGGTCAGCCGCACGCCGCCTTCGTATATCGGGTGGTCGTAGTTTTCGATGAAGAAATCCTTGACTCTGTGCGAACGATGAAATCCGCACCGCTCATAAAACGGCACTGTCAAGGGGCTGTCGCCCGTGCCGACGGTCAAGACGCGATACTCTCCCGCATAACGGGCGCGGACAAACGCAACCAACGCGCGGCCGTAACCATGCCGCTGGCACTGTGGCAGCACGGCAAGATTTTTAATTTCAAGCACGCCGCAACCTTCGTCGCACACGACAATCTCCGCCTTTACGCCGTCATCGTCAAGGACATACATCTCGCCACGTTCAAGATATCGCTCTATCATGTCCCAAGATTCGTCCGCAAGAAGCAGCAACGAAGCATAGGCACGTTTGTCATGCGTCTGATAGATACGAACGCTCATTGAACAATTCTTTCTCCCGCAAATTGATGATGCGCTGATTTTTCGAGCCGCGGAATTTTAGGCTCAAATCCTTTTGCTCCAAAATGAAAGGACCGTCCACCAAGAAATCCACCATTCGCAAAATCGCTTCCGTGTGTTCTGTGTGGCGCGCACCGTCTTGGGCGAGCAAGTCGGTTTCAAGAATATAGCCTGTGTAGCACCAAATGTCTTTTTTGGGGAATTCCGATTTCACGCGCTCAAGCAATGCGCGGACGCACGGCTGATTTTCCGGCTCGAACGGTTCGCCTCCCAAAATCGTAAGCCCTTGAATGAAAGGCTTTGAAAGCGCGTCCAAGATTTCTTGCAATGCCGCTTCGTCGAATTCTCTTCCGTAGTCGAAATTCCATGTTTCGCTTTGAAAGCAGCCTTTGCAATGATTGCGGCATCCGGAAACAAAGAGGCTCACTCGCACTCCGTCTCCGCTTGCGATGTCGAATTTTTTTATCGCGCCGTAATTCATGTTTCGTCCGAAAAATGAAAATCTGCTACAAATGCAAAACCCGTTCTTTGATTTCCTGCGTCCGTCCCTGATTCCAATATTGAGTTCCGATGTAGCCGCAAGTGCGCCGCGCCACGTTCATCATGCTTTGGTCGCGGTTCTGGCAATTCGGGCATTCCCAAACGAGCTTTCCGTCCGCATCGTTCACAACTTGGATTTGTCCTGTGAAGCCGCATTTTTGGCAGCAGTCACTTTTCGTGTTCAGTTCGGCATACATTATGTTTTCGTAAATGTGAACAAGCAGCGCCATGACCGCGGGAATGTTGTTTTCCATGTTCGGCACTTCGACATAACTCACCGCACCGCCAGGCGAAAGCTTTTGGAACTGCGATTCGAACGTGAGTTTTGAAAAAGCGTCCATTTCCTGCGTAACGTGCACATGATATGAATTCGTGATGTAGTTCTTGTCGGTAACGCCTTCGATTTCGCCGAAACGCCTTTTGAGGCACTTGGCGAATTTGTACGTGGTGGATTCAAGCGGCGTTCCGTACAAAGAAAAATCGATGCTCTCTTTTTCCTTCCAGCGGGCGCACGCTTCGTTCATGTGTCGCATCACTTCAAGCGCGAACGGCGTGGCTTCGGGGTCGGTGTGGGGCTTGCCCGTCATGTAGCGGACGCATTCGCACAAACCCGCATAGCCAAGCGAAATCGTTGAATAGCCGTTCATCAAAAGCTCGTCGATTTTCTGGCCTTTCGCAAGACGCGCCAATGCGCCGTTCTGCCACAAAATCGGAGCCACGTCGCTCGTAGTTCCCATGAGCCTGTTGTGCCGAATCATCAAGGCGCGGTAGCACAACTCCAGCCGCTCGTCAAAGATTCGCCAAAACGCCGAAAGGTCGCGCCCGGAAGAACACGCCACATCAACCAAATTGAGCGTGACGACTCCCTGATTGAAACGCCCATAATATTTCGGCTTTCCGTTTTCGTCAACATAGGGCGTGAGGAAAGAGCGGCATCCCATGCACGGATAGCAGTTTCCGTTTCCGTTTTTGTCAACTTTGAGTTCGAGCATTTTCTTTTCGGAAATGTAGTCCGGCACCATCCGCCGCGCAGTGCACTCCGCCGCCAATTTTGTAAGATAATAATATTTTGAATCAGGCTCGATGTTGTCCGGCTCAAGCACATAAATCAATTTCGGGAAGGCGGGGGTAACCCAATATCCGCTTTCGTTCTTCACGCCCTGATGCCGCTGCCGCAAAACCTCTTCGATGATGAGCGCGAGGTCGGACTTTTCCTGCTCGTTCTTCGCCTCGTTGAGGTACATGAAAACAGTTACGAACGGCGACTGACCGTTTGTGGTCATAAGCGTAACCACTTGGTATTGAATCGTCTGCACGCCGCGCGTGATTTCGTCGGAAAGCCTGCGCTTCACGATGTATTCGAACTGCTCGTCGGAATATTTTATCCCGGTCTTTTGCTCGATGTCGCGAAGTTCGTTTGAAATTTTCCTGCGGCTCACTTCGACAAACGGCGCAAGGTGCGTGAGCGAAATGCTCTGCCCGCCGTATTGACACGAAGCCACCTGCGCGATGATTTGCGTGGCGATGTTGCACGCCGTGGAAAACGAATGGGGCCTGTCAATCTTTGTGCCGCTGATGACAGTGCCATTTTGAAGCATATCCTCCAAATTCACCAAATCGCAGTTGTGCATGTGCTGGGCAAAATAATCCGCGTCGTGAAAATGAATCAAGCCATCCTCGTGCGCCTTGACCAAATCTTCGTCAAGCAAAAAACGCCGCGTGATGTCCTTGGAAACCTCGCCCGCCATATAGTCGCGCTGCACCGAAACCACGGTGGAATTCTTGTTGGAATTTTCCTGCTTCACATCCTCGTTGTTGCATTCCAAAAGAGAAAGGATTTGGCGGTCCGTGGAATTCTCCTTGCGGTTGAGTTCATGCTGATAGCGGTAAGTGATGTATTTTTTGGCGATGCTGAACGCGCCCGCCTCCATGATTTTCGTTTCCACGAAATCCTGGATTTCCTCCACGCCCGCTTCGTGACCGCCATTCTCGCAAAGCGTTTGGATTTCCACGCCGATTCTTTTGATTTGCTCTTCGGAAAGCCGCTCGGCTTCGGGCACCGTGACATTCGCCTTGCGCACCGCGTTTTCGATTTTTTCCACATCAAACAGAACTTCTTCGCCGTTTCTCTTGATAATTTTCATAAAACAACACGAATGCGCCCCGCAAACCGGCGCATTCCCTCCTCCCATTTAAATCTATATGCAAAACACGCTATATCTAGCGGACTTTCCAAGACAAATATACTACAAATAGCGTTTTTGCGCAAGGGAAAAGCGATGAATTCCAAGATTTTTTTTGAATTTGCGAATGACTGCGCAAAATCCGCCATGCCAAAACGCGCGTCAAACGCGGCATCCAAAAAATATTTGCGGAAATACGTGAATTTATTTCCGCAAACAAGCGTGAATATTTGCGGGAACTCGAAAATTTATTTGCGGAAATACGTTTGCGTTTTTCCGCAAATAAATTCAAGAAATCG
>JAFLSR010000040.1 GCA_022510845.1 Treponema sp. | reverse complement strand
GCACCGAGCGAGTGAAGAACATCCGCACGGCGGAGGAGAGGTCCAAGCCCAGCCCTTCGTACACCTTCGTCACTTTCTGTTTCAAAGCCTCGTCAACTCGCACCTGCACAAGCGCACCTGCCATAATCGTACCTCCAAAATCGTTTGTAATGCATTATAATGCAAATGAATGATATGTTCAAGATGCGGCGTTAAAAATTCCATACTTGATTTCTTGTCGAATTTGTTATAAAATATTATCTTATGGAAAATCATTCTTCGAACAAAATAAAATTTTTCAAGGCGTCGGCTTTCGCGCTGTGTTTTTTCATTTCGGGATTTTTTGTTTCAAAATGCTACGCGCAGTCTGACTCGCGTTCCAAGCAGGAACTTTCGAGCGAATACATCCGCACGTTCGCGCAGATTTTCTACACGCTTCAAAATCGCTATGTCGAGGAAGTGGACCCGGAAATTTTGTACAAAGGCGCGCTCAAAGGAATGATGGATTCGCTCGGCGACCCTTACACTGTTTACCTTGATGTGCAGGATATGCGCTCGCTCAACGACACCACCGAAGGCGCGTTCTACGGGGTGGGGCTTTCCATTTCCAAGCGCAACAATTCCACGCCGGAAAATCCCGCTTATGTGGACGTGGTTGCGCCGATTCAAGGAACGCCCGGATTCAAAGCGGGCATCCAGGCGGGCGACAAATTGATTGAAATCAATGGCGAGCCGACTCCCGAAATGTCGATGGAAACAGTTCTTTCAAAATTGCGCGGGCCAAAAGGCGAAGGCGTTGAAGTGACAGTTTTGCGCGGAAAGAGCGTCACGTTCAAAAGGACTTTGATTCGCGATTTGATTGAAGTGCCCACAGTGGAATACGGAATGATTGGCGATTACGGTTATATGAAATTGATTCAGTTCACGCCCGAAACCGTTCTGCGCGTTCAAGACGCAATCGATTCGTTCGTGCAAAAAAAATACAAAGGCCTCATAATCGACCTGCGCAACAATCCGGGCGGGCTTTTGGACAGCGCGGCGAAAATCGCCGACAAGTTCATCGATGCCGGCCCGATTGTCAGCACGAAAAGCCGCCTTCCTTACGAGTCGCGCTCAATCAACGCGAGCAAAGAAACTACGATGGTAAAAGACATTCCGATTGTAGTTCTGATAAACCGAGGAAGCGCGAGCGCGTCTGAAATTTTGAGCGGCGCATTGAAGGACAATCACTTGGCATATCTCGTGGGCGAGCGGACTTACGGAAAAGGAAGCGTGCAACAAGTGATGCCTCTCAATCACGATGACGGCGTAAAAATCACGATGGCGCGTTATTACACTCCCAGCGACACGAACATCGACAAAATCGGAATTCCGCCGGACAAGGAAGTCGCGCTTAGCCCGCAGTATACTGACGAGCAGACGAAGGCTTTGATAAAATTGTCGGAAGAAGAGACAATCCGAAAGTATGTCGAAGCGCATCCGAATATGGGCGAAAACGAAATCGCAAATTATGCTACGGTTCTGCAAAAGGATTTCGACTTGGATTTGCGGCTTTTGCGCAGGCTCATTCGCATCGAAGTGGGACGCACGAAAGAGCCTCAACTTTACGATTTGGATTTTGACGTGCAACTCAATGCGGCGTTGGAAATTTTGCGGGAAGGCAAATTCAAAAAACTTGTGAAGAGCACAAAGACTCTCAAAGAATTGCAAGAAGAAGCGGAAGCTGCCGAAGCGCGTTCCGAAAAAGATTCCGCGAAGAAGCAAGATTAAATTTGCATGAAGATGCATGATGATTGGCGTGCGTCTTCAACCCGAGTTTTTTGCAAAAGATAAAACTCGGGTATCCAACTGCGATTTTTCGCTCCTCTACAAAATCGCGGTTCCAAAAGCAGCAAAAATTGCAATTTTTGTTGCTTTTGGAAAATTATGCGAATGTTCGTTTGCAAAATGCCGTTGGAGAAAAATGGCACTTTGGTTTTGGAAAAAAAGGATTTTCATTATTTGCGGAATGTTTTGCGCCTGAACGCGGGCGACATGATAAAAGTTCGAATCGAAAATTCATCGGAAGAATTTTCTGATTTGAATATGACGATTTGCAAAATCGACGACGCACAAAAGAAAATCGTTTTGCAAAAGTGCGCGGAAAATTCGTCCGAAAATTTTGGCGAAAAGAATTCTTGCGCCTTGCGTGCGAAATATTTTTTATTCCAATTTTTACCCAAGCCGCAAAAATTGGAATTGATTGTGCGGCAGGCAACGGAATGCGGCGTGAGTTTTGTCGTGCCGATTGTGGGCGAATACACGCAAGGCGGTTGCGAAAAAACATTGCAGAATGCCAGCCGCTACGAACGAATCATTCGCGAGGCGCGGCAACAATCTGGCTCCGCCGTGGAAACAAAAATTTTGCCTGCGCAAAGTTTGGATTCCGCGTTGGAATTTTGGCGGCGAGAAACTTACGATTTTTCGGCGCAAGAAAAACGCGCGTTTGTATTGTACGAGCGTTCCGAAAACACAACCGCTTTTGGGAAGGCGTTTTTTGCGAATGAATCGGATTCACAAAAATGCGATTCGAACAAAATAAAATCGTGCGCGATTGCCGTCGGATGCGAAGGCGGAATCGCGCCTGCGGAATTCGCGCGGCTTTTGGAAGCCGGCTTTTTGGGCGTGCATTTCAACACGAACATTCTGCGTTGCGAAACGGCCGCGCTTTATGGAATGGCGGCAATTCAAAGCGCGATTGAAAATTGAAGCGCAAAAATTTGAATGCGCGTTCAAAAAAGTGAGGAAAAAATGAGCATAGAACGAATTGAAATTTTGGGCGTACCAGTGGACATTTGCCAGGAAGAAAATCTCGAAACGGAAATTTTGGAACTGCTTATAAAGCCCGGCACAAAGCAAATTGTGTTTCTTTCGGTGTGGGGACTTTTAAAAGCGCGGAGAAAAAATGACTTTGCAGAATGCGTGAGAAATGCCGATTTGGTTTTGCCGATTTCAAAAAGCATCTTGAAGGCGGCGTTGTTTTTAAAACGAAATGTCCCCGTGCGCTACAATCCGTTCACCGCGATTATCAACGTGCTTTCAATTTTGGATTCGCATTACAAAACATTCTACATTTTGGGCGGCAAAAAAAAGTCGTTGCAAAAAGCCTATGGAAACATTCGGAAAACTTTTCCCAATTTGCAGATTGTCGGAAGGTACGTTGGCTACTATCCAAAAAACCAAGAAGACAACATCATCCAAGCAATCTACAAGGCTTCCCCCTCCCTCGTGCTTTTGAGCGAAGGCGTGAAAGAGCGCGACACTTGGGTCTTCAACAGGCGAAACAGATTTTCGTCGAGCATATTCATTTATTACCATGACGCAATCGGAATTTTTTCCGCGCAGATTCATCGCGTAAAAGAATCCACGTTCAAAGCGGGGCGCGAAATCTGGAGCGAAATTTTCAAAAATCCATTTAAAATTTTCTTGCTTTTTCCCTATTTATACTTTAAAATATTACTTGTCTGGCATAGAATATTAAAAAAGTAGTCAAAGCATGGTTCAAAAAGAAAACTGTAGGACAAATGATTTTGACGAAAAAATCAAGCCTCACTTTTCTCATCGATTCCAGAATTTTCGCGGCTTACCGGCAACTCAAAAAAGATAAACGAAATCAAAGAAAAAATTCTTTTGGTTGCGGACACAAGCACCACGCTGATTTTTTTCGGCGAAAGCGGAACCGGGAAAACGATTGCCGCGCAAATTGCGCACGAAATTTCATGCCGCAAAGACAAGCCGTTCGTAGTTGTGAACATGGGGAACAGCAGCAAGGATTTGATTGAAAGCGTTTTGTTCGGAACTGTGCGCGGCGCGTTCACCGATGCAAAATCGCGCGAAGGGCTTTTCAAAACTGCGGACGGCGGCACGCTTTTTATGGACGAGATTGCGGACCTTTCTTTGGAATCGCAGGCGAAACTTTTGCGCGTAATCGAAACCGGATTCTTCCGCCCGGTCGGTTCTGACGAAGAGATTCAATCCGACGTGCGGCTGATTTTTGCGACACACACAGATTTGAAGCAAATGGTCGAAGAAGGAAAATTTCGCGAAGACCTTTATTGGCGCATTATGGATTTTCCGATTGTAATTCCAGCCTTGCGCGAACGCGCGGAAGACATTCCGGGTTTGGCGGAGGACAGTTTGAGCGAAATCAAATCGCGGCTGAACATCGATTTTAAGATTACAGGCGAGGCGATGGAAAAACTTTGTTCTGGAAAATGGCCGGGAAATTTTCGGCAGTTCAAATCGTGCATCCGCCGCGCGGCATTGCTTTCGCGCCACACAGGAATCATCGACCACGAGGCTATTATTTTTTAGCCGCTGAATCGCAGTCGATGCACGAATTTTTTGAAGCAAGCCCTGCCGCCTTCGTGAAAATTTTTTCGATGTATTTCGCTTCGCTTTCAGACAAAATCGCACGCGATAAAATTCCGCGCCAAAAATTTTCCATATCGCTTTTTCCTGCGAGTTTGAAAAATCCGATTTTTTCCAAACTTTGACTGATTTTAAAAATTGTTTTTTCTAGCCGATGCAAGTCAATCGGTGTAAAACCTTTTTCGCCCGGATTTTGCGCGCGAAACAATTCATAGCAGACAATTTGCACCGCGTGCGACAAATTCAGCGAAGGAAAATTTTCGCTCGAAGGAATCGTAACGCCCACCGTGCACGATGCGACCTCTTCGTCGGAAAGCCCCGCGCGTTCATTTCCGAAAACGATGGCGATTTTTCCATCGAAAGAATTTTTCGCAAACTCGCAGAATTCTTCTGGAAAAAAAAGTTTGCCCTTGCGCTTTTTTCCACGCCGCCGCGTGGTAGCCGCGCTCAAAACGCAATCAGCCGTGGCGGATTTTATGTCGGAAAAAAATTCGGCGCGTTCCCAAATTTCTGCCGCATGGATTGCAAGGATTTTCACGCGCTCTTCATCGTAGTCGGAACGGTTGCCCACAATTCGCAGGCATTCGATTCCGCAATTCGCCATCGCGCGGCACGCCGAACCAATGTTGCGGCTTTCTTCCGGACGAGCAAGAATTATGCAAACATTTTTCAAATCCATTTTTTTACTATATCTATTTTTTGTTTTTTGTGCTAGGATTTTTTTATGAATTCTTTCGGTGATTTTTTTTGCAAAAAAAACGCGCTCGTTGTGGGCGGCTCAGGCGGCATCGGAAAAGAAATTTCGATTATGCTCGCAAAATCCGGCGCGAACGTTACTGTGCACGGAGGCCATGCCAGCAAAAAATTCGATTCGCTTTTGCGCGAGATGGATTCTTTTTCCAAGTCCGAATTTCAATCGCAAAAGCACAGCCAGATAATTTTGGATTTTGCGGAAATTGATTTGGAAAAATTCGATGAGAAAAAATCCGCGCATTTCGCAAATGCAAATCCTTCGGAAAAAAATCACGAGAAAATCTCTCCGCTTGAAGACTTGAAGTCCGCCTTGGAAAAATCCGAAATTCTTTGCATTTGCTATGGCCCGTTTTTGAAAAAGAAAATCGCGCAAACTTCCGCGCACGAATGGCTTTGGACTGCGAAATTGAATTTGGCGTTGCCTGGAATTTTGGCAAGTTATGCGGCGCGATTTATGAAGCGGCGCGGCTTTGGAAGGATTTTGTTTTTTGGAGGAACGCGCACAAATCAAATCAACGGATTTAAAACCAACGCCGCATACGCCGCGGCGAAAACCGGAATTGCGAGCCTTGCGAAATCTTTTGCGATGGAATTCGGAGAAAACGGAATTTCCACGGCGGCGATTTTTCCGGGCTTTGTTCAAACTGAATATGTTTCGTCGAAGGCGCGCGCGGAATACGAAAAAATGCTGGGCGGAAAAAAAATGATTCAGGCAGACGAAATTGCACGCGCCGCGCTTTTTTTGCTTTCGGATTCAAACTTGAACGGAACGTTGCTGGAAATGGACGGCGGCTGGCGACCTTCCTAGAAAAAGTGATTTGTGGCTTTTCATTTTTGTTTCAATAAATTCACTTTTTGGCATTTGACATTTTGTCTTTTTTTATTTATGATTATAGGATAAAGAAGATTATAGGGTTTTGATTTATGGCGGATAACGAAAGTTTAGTTCCTGGATTTGACGACGCAAAGGATGCTGGCATAAAAATTTCTCTGAGTAAAGTCAATGACGTACCGAATTGTCTTTCTATATTTTTGGATGGCTACATCGATACTTACAATTCAAGTTTCTTCCAAAAACAAATAGCCAAAATCGTTGAGGCTGGATTTGTGAATTTGGCATTTAATTGCCGCTCGCTGAATTACATTTCTTCAACTGGAATCGGCGTGTTCATTTCATTTTTTAAATTGGTCAAACCGAAAGGCGGCGACCTTGTGCTTTTGGAAATCCAGCCGAAAGTTTTTGAAGTTTTTCAGATTTTGGGTTTTTTGCAGTTTTTCAATATCAGAAATTCCATGGACGAAGTTATCGACTATTTTAAGACAGGCGGAGTGCAGACGACAAGCAGCGTTTTTCCGAAAGTGTTCCCCTGCCCTATTTGTCAGAAAAAACTCAAGGCAGTGCGTTCGGGAAGATTCCGCTGCTCGGAATGCAAGTCGATTTTGGCAGTGGATGGACAAGGCCAAGTTTTCCGCGGCTAGCCGATTTTCATTGCATACGCGCGGGCACAATTTTTTGCGAAACTGTCGCACAGTGGGGGGGGGTAATAAACAGGAACAAATAGTTCGGCATAAAGATTTTCTGCAAAGATGCGCTTGTTGATTTTCCGTCATTGTTGTGATATAATTCGCACATTATGGATGTGCTTTCTTTATTTTCATATCTTACCCTTGCCGCGGTGCTCATTCCGTCCGCCGCGCTTGTCGCAGTTTCGTACTGGCTTTTCTTCCGCAGTGAGACATTGGCTTCCCGCCGACTTGCGAAGACGTTGCTTTCCGCGCTCATATCGCCTGTCGTATACATTCCGCTGATTCGTTCGGCGACTTTGGGAATGGCCGCGCTCGCAGGGATGGGACGAGTTCCCCAAATGCGCATTCCGGTTTCAATCGCGACGGCGACAGTGCTTTCGCTCGTTCTGTTTATGGGCGGACTTTTCTGCTACCGGCGAATCACATCGTGCACACTGAATCTTTCGCGGCTCATCTACGGCGAGTTCATGGTCATAGCGGTTGTGAGCGCGAACATGGCGGGGGTAACAAAAATTCTCACCGCGCTCATTCTCTGCGCTCTCTTCTTTTTTTGTATGCGCAACGAACTTCCGTTCCTTGCCGAGCATGACCGCGAAATCAATTACCGCGTGCTCATTGTTTCAATCGTGCTCTCATACATCCTCGTAATCGGTTCGATGGCTGAAGTCTACATTCTCACTCCGCAGATTGCCACGCAGGAAATGATGATGCACGATTACGCATGGTGCTGCGTGATTGCATTCATTTTTAGCGCGATGCAGATTCTGCTCAAAAAGACGGTGGCGCAAAGCATAAGGACGAATCAAACCACACATGAAAATCTCGAACAAATCACACGGCTCAACCGCGAACTGACCGAAACGCAAGACAAACTGATTCAGTCGTTCTCTGAAATATTGGAGAGCAAATCGGGACAGTCGGGAAATCACGTCAAGCGCGTTTCCGAATACACCGCGCTCATTGCGGAGGCGATGGGAATGGACGGCGAGACAGTCCACCGAATCAAAGTGGCGGCGATGATGCACGACTGCGGAAAACTGATGATTCCCAACGAGATTCTTGAAAAGCCCGCGCGCCTCACGGACGAGGAATTCGCCACGATGAAGCAGCATGTGCGATTTGGCGAGCAGATGCTCAAAGACGTTCCTGGCGAAACAATGCACGAGGCTCTCCTTGTCGCATCGCAGCATCACGAGCGGTGGGACGGCAGAGGCTACCTCAACAATCTTGGGGGAGATGCAATCGCAGTGTCGAGCCGCATTGTCGCCGTGGCTGATGTGTTCGATGCGCTCACGAGCGTGCGCAGTTACAAGCAGGCATGGAGCGCGCAAGATGCCTACGACGAGATTGTGAAGAACAGCGGCACGCAGTTCGCGCCCGAAGTGGTGGACGCATTCAAGCGGTGCTTCCCCGAGATGGAGCGCGTGATGAGCGAATACAAGGACTGAAAAGCAGAATGCGGCGCACAACACAGGAGGATTCTGGCACAGACCTTTACCGATTCAAAATCGAACAGAAGCGCGACTTTGAAACCGCGCTCGCAGAAATCAGAGGCGGCCGCAAGCGCACTCACTGGATGTGGTATATCTTCCCGCAACTCAAAGGTCTTGGTAGAAGCGAGATGTCGGAATACTATGGAATCGCGGGGATGAAAGAGGCGCAGGCGTATCTTGCAGATGAAACTTTGCGCAAAAACCTCATCGAAATTACGGAAGCACTTCTCGCGCTTGCCGAAAACGACCCCACCGTCATCATGGGAAAGCCCGATGACATAAAACTCAAATCCTGCATGACTCTTTTTTATCTCGCATCGGACGGCGAAGAAAAACATCTTTTCAAATCTGCGCTCGAAAAATTCTACGGCGGTTCGCTGTGCGCCCACACTGAAGCAATGCTCGCGCGTGGGCGAAACTAGAATTCTCTCTGACTTTTTGGAAACCTCTGATACGATTAAAAAATCGCGGCGACTTTTCTGGATTTTCGGCGCAGTTTCCAAGACCCCGCTTTTCTCCTTGCGCAAATCGTGATATAATCTCTTTATGAATTTTTCTGAGTTTGAACATTCGGCGCGTTCGGTTTCTGCCCGAATCTGCTCTTTTGTGCACAAGGAGATTGTCTTCTGCGTCGCTTTTTTGTGCGCAGTCGTGAGCGCGTTTTTTGTTCCGCCGTCCGCAAGATATTTGGACTACATCGACTGGGACACGCTTTTCATTTTGTTCGCGCTGATGGGCGTGGTGACGGCTCTACGCGCGTGCGGCGTGTTTGATTCGCTCGCACGTTTTCTTTGCGGAAAAGTCAACTCGGTGCGCGGGCTTTGTACGCTCCTCGTCATGCTCTGCTTTTTTTCGTCCATGCTCATCACGAACGATGTTGCTCTTCTGACATTTGTTCCGTTTTCTCTCGCGCTGCTTGGACCTTCGGCAGGAGGGGGTACAGTGATGCTTGCGGTCGTGCTTGAAACAATCGCGGCGAACACAGGAAGTATGCTCACTCCGGTTGGAAATCCGCAGAACCTTTTTTTGTTTTCAAAACTCGGCGGAAGCGTCGCAGATTTTATGAGGCTGATTCTTCCGTATTCCGCGGCGAGCCTTGTTCTTCTTTTTGCATCGATGATTTTCTTTCCGAAAAAATCGCTTGCTCGACATGATGACAGTGTGGCGCAAGATTTTTCCCGAGGCAAGATTTTTCGCGAAGTGGTGTATGCTACGCTGTTCGTGCTGTGCCTTTTAAGCGTTGCGAAGATTGTTCCCAAGCCTGTCTCTGCTGTGGCTGTCCTTTTCGCGCTGATTTTTTTTGACCGCTCTGTTTTGCGTTCTATTGATTATATGCTTTTGCTCACGTTCGCGGCGTTTTTTGTTTTCACTGGAAACATCGCGGCGATTCAGAATGTGCGAGACTTTTTGCAGAACGCTGTCGCAGGAAACGAGTTTGTTTCTGGCGTCGCGGTGAGCCAAGTGATAAGCAACGTGCCCGCCGCGCTTCTGCTCTATCCGTTCGCGGACAATGCGGAAAGCCTCCTCATCGGCGTGAATGTCGGAGGGCTAGGAACTCTCGTCGCTTCGCTCGCAAGTCTGATTTCGTTCAAACTCTATTCGGCTTCCAAAGAAGAACTTGGGCTTCCTTCTGCGGCTCGCTACCTTGCGATTTTTACCGCGGCGAATGTTTTGGGGATTGCGGTTTTGTGCGCAGTGAGAATTTTTGTCGTGGCTATGTGAGGCGGGATTTGTCTGCTTCGGCGAGAGGTCATCTAGATAAAGGACTTCCTGCGCGTCGTAGTAGATTTCGTCGAATTGCCCGATGTGAATGTGATGGTCGGTCTGGACATTTTCCAGTCCGCACTACTACAACAGAGCATCCACACGGAGCGGCTCAACGAACCGCCCCATGTAAGACATTTACTGCTTATCAGACCTCTGCCACCCTATCCCAAATATGACCAAAATTACCGTTCATGGAACAGGTGCCGCTGGCTGGCTTACCCTTTGATGTATTCACTGTCAAACCACATTTTATGCATTGATACATATAAGTGCGAGGAGTGTAAGTGCGAGGAGTGCCGTCGCCACCAGCCTTATCTAAAAACTTGAAGATTAGTGGTAGTGCCATCGGAACAAGCGTTACAGCAGTTACAAGTCCGCCCACCCCATGCCATGAAGCTTCATAGTTTGATGCTAAAAAGAATTCCAACCCGCATTGAATACATCTGACAAAAAACGCAAGCCATGACGGGTCATCGCCGGCAGCGAAATACAAAACAACATTCAATGCTGGCAGAAAAAGCAGTAGAATGTTCAGCAGTATAAAAGCCGTAGTTTTTGAATCAGTCCAAAACGCCGCGATTGAGCATGCAAATGCAATCACCATTGCAATTGTAATAATAATCCGTTTAATCCACAACATGTTCTATCCTCCAAAATAAGTTATGTTCTAGTGCTGTACCGAGTCAAAACCTCAGCGCAATCTAGATTTTTTTAATATTGCGTTGCAAATCTTATAGTAAGATTCTTGCCCCGCATTTCACTGAAAAATCAAAATGCCGTCCTTGACTTCAACGCCAGAACCGGGAAAAATTATCGTTTCGTCATCTATTGCGACTTTTACACCAGGAACGGTGACACTTTTGTCATTGTCTCCTTTGATGACAACGGTGTTACCCACAACTGTTGCACCGTCTTTAAAAACCAGCGTCTTTCCTACTACTTCGGCTTTGCCTGTCAAATCAAGTATTTCTTCATCTTTGTTGTTCTCACTCATGCCCTATCCTCAAAATAAGATTTTTTGCCTACAGAAAACCTCTGCGGACATTCATAAGGAACGATTCAACGAACCGCCCTGTCTATTCAAAAATTACATCTTTTTTGTAGATTCCATAAGAACCCTCCTTGACAAATAAATTTCTGACAACCTATCGCCATCAGTTTGTTTTTATATTCTAATCGATTGTTGCGAGAATGTCAATCTAAAAGCAAAATTTTCACTGCTAATGGCGGTATATTATGACTGAATACGAAATTAGGGATGTGTTTTCCAGAAATGTGCGGGCTTTGCGCGAAAAAAAAGGCTTGTCACAGATGGCTTTGGCGGAAAAATCATCTCTCGCCACGAATTTCATAAACGATATTGAAAACGGGAAGAAATGGTTTTCCCCCGCGACGCTAGCAAAACTGTGCACTGCGCTCAATGTCAAGCCGTACAAAATGTTCCTTGAATTCAGTCCTGACGAAGCGCAGCACAATGAGTTGATGAGTCAGTTTTGCGCTGAGCTTTCAGATGAACTTATCAGCACGATACGTACGGTCTCGACCCGCTATGATTGAGAGCGATTGTGGCAGTCAAGATTGACCTGTGAATACAGTGCGCAACTTTTTACAATAATATTACACTTCACAGACTGCATACCGCTCGCTAGCCTCAACGCACCAAAAATGACCGCAAATCAGGATGCCGCCCGTCAAACCATCTGCAAAAAAACAAAATCCATGCTATACTGATTCCAGCAAATTCATCCTTGCAGAAATCACTATGGAACAAACCACACACAACACACAGACACAGAAGACAAAAATCATCTGCTCAATCGGGCCGGCGTGCGACTCGGACGGGACAATCCGCGCGATGATTGA
>JAFLSR010000004.1 GCA_022510845.1 Treponema sp. | reverse complement strand
TATTTTCCCTGTCCTTGAAGAAGCTGTTAACAATTCAACTAAAAAAGACGAAGTTGAAAAGACATTATCTACTAAGAGCGAAGATGTAAAAGTAGCTCTTATCGCAGAAGTAGAAAAAAATTAACTATTTCTAAAAATACAGGATCCCATGAGGGAAGGCTATATACAATAAAAGATGATGTTGTAAACGCTGTTTATTTTAATAAAGATCAACAAACTCACAAAGGTTCAGAACTTTATAAAAAAGTTGCTGATGAGCAAAGTGGAATGATTGATAATGTATATTTTGGCGGACAATTAGAAAATGGTGAATATTATCATAAAATGACTCCTCCTCAAAAAACATCTGATAAAGCCAGAACTTTACAAGAATTTGAAAAGTTAGGTAATGATGGAAAGTATTCAGATGGAGGTACTGTCGCCTAACGGAACAGCCGCCTAAAGAGGTCGGCTGTTCCGTTAGGCGCGGGCTTTGCCTTACCGTGCAAGGGGAGGGGGCAAGTTTCTTGATGGAAAGTCATTTTGCCGGAGTGAAAGCCGATTCGTCCAGAATGTTTTTGCTGAAAAGCCATGCCAGTGCCACGTTCTTTTTGAGAACCAATCCTCGATGTGTGTCCGGCGCGTCGTAGAATTTTATCTCCACAGAGAACATTCTGGAATTTACAAAGTAATCAAAATATTGAACGCAACTCCCTGTCTTTCCGTCCTGACAGGTCGTGTAGCCAGATGTGCATCGGGCATCCGCGCTTTTTGGACATCTCGGGATGGGGTCAGAGCACGCCTCAAAACCCGGCACTGCTTTGAGCCTCTCCAGGACTTCATCAAAAAGGTAATGCATTACGCCGCAGCCCGCTCCTGATAATCAACGATTTTCGCGGAGAAGCGCACATTTGAATTGTCAATCATCGACCTCAAATCGTTTATCTGTCTTTCCAACTCTGAAATATGATTGTAGAGAACGGTTTTTGTGTCCGTGCTGATTCCCTGTTCGGAAAGATTCAGTTGGAAGTCCCTGTACGCCTTCCAGTATGGCGCGGCAAAATCATCATTGAACGACTCGTGCAGCGCATCCCATGCGAAATTCCCGCCCTTCCCAAACAGAATGTCCAAATGATGCAACACGATGTTTTTCAGTCCATCGCAAGCATGATTCGGTGTCTCGCCCTCGCTGTCGAGCATGAGTTGGATGCATGTGGCAACAAACATTCCGCTTTCCGCGCGTGAAACAAGGAACGAGAATGTTGGAATCTCATAAGGAAATTCTGCCGTAGCAAAAACTTTCAGCTTTCCGATGCCGACAACCTTGCCAGAAGCGATGTTTTCTATTTCTTTCATTTGGTCAATTCCTTTGCAAACGGGCTGGGTTTGCCTTTTGCTTGGTTAAAAAAGAAGTCGCTTGAAAAAGCGGCTTATCCTTGCAAGAAAACATATAGAACCGCATTTACATTATACTACACTGTCGGCGATGTGTCAAGCGACTGTATAAAATTTTTCAATGCGAAACCCCAAAGGCGCGATTTTGCTGTCAAATCTGCTGTCATCACGGTTTGCAAGGTTCGCAATTTCTTATATTATAAAGAATTAGGTTGTGCGAGAGGAGGGGGTCGAACCCTCACGCCTAGGGCACTAGATCCTAAGTCTAGCGTGTCTGCCATTTCACCACTCTCGCGCTGGACATGCAGAACCCATAAAAAGACTTGTATTCTTTCATTCTATAATAATTTGAAAATTTAGTCAAGCACCTGAAACGAAAAATTAAAATTCGGCACGCAGATTTCATAAGGATGCGAGTTGGTTCGCGTTAAGCAACTTGTTGCTGTGCGGAGCGGCAAATACGATAAGCGAGTTTTGAGTAAGCGCGCGCCATATTCTTTTGCATTGACTTTTCAGCGAAAACGGTGCAGAATTAAGGTTGCTTATGAAAAAAATCATTGCCGTTTTCGCGGCGGCTATGCTTTTCGCCGCTCTTGTTTTCGGAGAGGATTTCGCATGGAAGCGCGAGGCGGCACAGGCGCACGGGCTTCCGTCGGACATCGGAGAAAGGCTTCATAAAATCCTCGACCAAACTTCGGACATCCACGCATGGGCGTTCGCGAAGGATGGCGCGCTCATCGAAGATTTCTATCGGCCGCCGTACAATCCGCAAACGCGATTTGCGATTCACTCGTGCTCGAAGAGCATCACGGGAACTCTCGTCGCCATCGCGATTGAGCAGGGAAAAATCAAGGGGCTTGACCAACTCGCTTCGGACTATTTTCCTTACGCCACCGCCTCGCAAAAGCAGACTTTGAAAAACATAACTATTCGGCATTTGCTCACGAACACTTCGGGGATTGCCGTGAGCGACGCGCCGAACTGGACAGAATGGAGAGGCAGCCCGAATTGGGTGGAATGGATTTTGAACCGTCCCGCGCCACACCGTCCGGGAGAAGTCTTTTCTTACGCCACGCAGAACACGCATCTGCTTTCGTACATTCTCCAAAACGCCACCGGCGAAAAACTTTTCGACTACGCGAAAAAAAATCTCTTCGACAAAATCGGGATGAAAAGCGCGGTATTGTCGAGCGACGCGCAGGGAATCGGCGACGGTGGAAACGGCTACACCCTCACTGTGGAGGATATGCTCCGATTCGGGCAGCTTTACCTGAACGGCGGAAAATGGCAGGGCGAGCAAGTCGTTCCCGAGTATTGGACGCGCGAAGCGGGGCTTGCACACGTCAAGCGGAATGCGAGCACTGCGAACTACGGCTGGCAGTTTTGGGTGCGCGAGTTCAACGGCGCTGACACATTCTTCGCATGGGGCTACGCGGGGCAATTCATCTTCATAATTCCATCGCGAAAAATCGTGATGGCGTTCGCGAGCAGCCACACGGGAAGCGTCGCCGTCTACTTCAACGCCGTGCGCGCCGCAATCGACGCGAGCAAATGAAATTGGCGGCGGAATCTTTTTCGAAAAAATTCACCGCATTGAAATCATTTTTGGATTTTCGAGACCACATGAATGCGGCCAGTTTTTTTGGGCGAGGCTGGATCACGCGGGCGGAAATCGCTGTCCTCATAAGCCGCCCCCTTCCTCAAAACTTTCTTTTTTTCGGGGGAAGCACCAGCGCCGTACTTTGCTTCCTTGGCGGCCTTCCTTTCCGCGCGAAGACGTTCTTGCTCCTTCCTGTTCCTTTGAATGAAGCGGAGCGAATCGTCAAGCCCGTTCAAAAATTTTTGCAAGTCCTCTTCGAAAATCGCGATTTGATGCCTGTCGAAGTCCGCGCCGTCTCTGCTCTTGCTTTCGACAATCTGCAAGAAAACATCTCCCGTGCGATTTTCCTTGACATTGAAAAAATATGCGCGGTTCGCGAGCGTAGTCTGCGTCGTGTAAAGTTCTCCTCGAATTCCCATTTTTTTCTCCTGACAAAAAAGGCGAAAACCAAAGATAAAGCACGACATTTCAGGCGGCGTTTATCTTGCTCCTTCCCTGAATTTTCAGTGGATTTTAGCGGATTATATCACATCGCGAAAAAAAAATCAACAACATTGCGCGACGCTCATCGAATTTTTTCTGAAAAACTTGGCGGCGCTGTGCACGAATCAAACTGAAAACTGCCCGCAAATTTTCTTCACTTCTTCAAAGAGAGCGTCCATCGCATTCGCAGTGGTCGTAGGTCCGAAACTGAATCGCACGGAGTTTTCCCGCAAATCTTTTCCGATTCCCATCGCTTCCAAAACGGGGCGCGAAGCCTTTTTTGAAGAGCACGCGCTTCCTGTGGAAATGGAAAATCCCTTCGAGTCAAGCGCGCGGAGCATGACGTTTCCCGGAATCCCTTCAAACGAAGCCTGCACAATCCACGGAGAGAAATTCGTGTCGATTGGATTTTCCGCGCGGGCGGGGGGAATGATTGTGCACGATTTAATTGTGCTCAATTTTTTTATGAATTCGGAAGTGAGGATTTCTTGCGCGCGGTTTTTCTCCGCAATGGAATTCCCTGCGTACCGCTCCAGGCATTTTTCAAACGCCAACGCTCCGAAAACATTTTCCGTTCCGCTTCGGATTCCTGCTTCCTGACCCCCGCCTCGCAAAAAAGGCTCAATCGGATTTTTGAGGTACAAAATGCCTATGCCGCGCGGACCTCGAATTTTGTGCGCGCTCGCAGCCGCGCTGTCGATTGAATGGCGCGACAAGTCAAGCGGAATCTTTCCCAAAGCCTGAACGCAGTCCACGTGGAATTTCGGCCTTCTGCGCCCTTCGTAGAATTCGTCGAGCATTTCCGCGATTTCGCCAATCGGCTGAATCGCGCCTGTCTCGTTGTTCACAGCCATCACTCCCACGAAGAGCGTTTCGTTCCCGAGGCATTCGCGGACGCTTTGCGCGGAAACAATTCCATTTTTGTCGCATGGAATCTGCCTCACCGTAAAACCGCAGTGCTTCAACTCCATCGCCATTTCGCGCATCGAAGGATGCTCAATCGAACTGAAAAGAATTTCTCCGCGTTCGGGACGATTCAAAATCGAAAGGAGGGGGATGTGGTTCGCCTCGGTTCCGCCCGAAGTGAAAAAAATGTTTTCCGCGCGCGCTCCGAAAGCCGCCGCGCATTTTTTGCGGGCTTCGTCCAAAGCGACCTTCGCGCTTTTTCCTCCCGAATGCGCGCTCGAAGGATTCTGCCAAAACGAAAGGCTTTCTTCAAGCGACTCGCGCAAAATCTCTTCGTCGGGAATCGCTGTGGCTGCCCAGTCAAAATAGCGTTCAGAAGGTTCCGATGGAGAAGGGGTTGAGTCTAAAGGCATTTCAAGATTTCCTCGTCACGAATTTCTTCGATTAGATTTTTGCAAAGCCCGCGCTGTAGGATAAGGCGGATTTTTTTCGAAGAATTTTTTTTGTCGCGCCGCATGGCTTCCAAAAGTCTTTCCGCAGAATTCTCGTCCGAAAAAACTTTGTGCTTCGCGTTTTTTTCCCATCCGAAAAATTCAATCAAATCCAAAACCTGATTCGTGTATTCTTCCGAACAAAGTCCCAAATTGCGGCTCACGCAAAGCGCGCGCCCGATTCCCCAACCCACGGCGTCGCCATGTGAAATCTTTCCAAGCCCCGCGCAGGTTTCGAGCGCGTGCGCGAACGTGTGCCCGAAATTCAAAAGCATTCGAGGGCCTCTTTCCGACATATCTTTTTGAACGATTCGAGCCTTCGCCTCGACGCTCTTTGAAATCATCTCGAAAACGAAATCTTTTTCTCGAAGAGAGACCTTTTCTTTTTGCGCGGAAATTTCGCGGAACAATTTCTTGTCGAACAAAAGCGCGTGCTTGAACGCCTCGGCAAAGCCCGAACGGTACTCGTCATCGGGAAGGCTTTGCACGAATTGCGGAAAGACGAAAAGCCTTTCGGCAGGGAAAAATGCACCCACCATGTTCTTGTAGTCCTCGAAATCGCAGCCGCTTTTTCCGCCCAGCGCCGCGTCAACCATCGCAAGCAGCGTAGTGGGGACGAACTCGCAGCGCGCGCCTCGCTTGTAGATTGCGGCGGCAAATGCCGTGAGGTCGGTGACAACGCCGCCACCGATTCCAATGAAGATGTCCTTGCGACTGAACGCCATGTCCAACGCCGCTCGCACGATGCCGAGAACAGTTTCGATTGTCTTGAACGCTTCGCCTGCGGGAATCACGATTAGAGAATCGCCATTGAATTCGCCTTGCCCGGAAAAACACGCGGCGTTTCCATCCAAAGAAACCGCGCCTGAATCAACTCCGAAATTCTTCAAAAAATCAGAAAGGCTTTCCAAACGCGCGACGTTCGTGTCCGTAACGAAAAGCCTTCTTGTATTCGGCTCGGACTTTTTTTCGCCAAGAAAAATTTCTGTGAGCGCGGGGCTTCCTTCAAAAAAACAAATGCGCGATTTGTGAGTTGCGATAAACTGAGGCTTGTATTTTATCGTGAAATTTGAAAAGGCTTGCATTGCGATATTCTAGCGGATTTTCGCTTTTTTTGCAAGGGAATCGCGCCTGAAAAATCCACGCGCACAAAAAGCGGACTGATTTTTGGAAATCGCGCGGAAACGCATCGCATTTGCGATAGGGCAATTCGCTGGAAATTGCTAAAAAGCGTTTTTTCATGCCAAAAAATATCGCAAAAACACGTGCCCAATCGCAAATTTTCCTAATATGTCTTTTCCATCGCGTTGAGCTTTTCGATTTCCGCGTCCACACGCGCAAGTTCACGGCGAAGGATTTTCTCGTAGTCCAATTCCGCGCTTGCGATTCTCTCGCGCTCGTCCTCCCAATACTGCAAGTCGGTCAGATGAAGCCAGCGGAATTTCGTTTCGTTCGCTTTTTCCGCCCAAAGCCGCGCCTCGCGCCAATAGTAAAGCCCTGTCTCGTAGCAACTTTTCGCCTTTTGCAAATTCGCCAAATATTCGTCGCGCCAAGGAGCATCGTAAAAGCAAATCGCGCGTTTGTCGTACACGCGGGCAAGCCGCTGATGCTGTTCAATCAATTTCAAATTCAAATGCATCTGAAAAAGGTTGCGATATTTTTCCCACTGCTTTTCGTTTTCGATTTTCGCCATCGCATAGAGCGGATTCACAAAGTCCGCTCGTACCGCCTGTTCAAGCCAATAGATGTTCTCCATGCAGTCGTCCGGAAACTGCTGGTAGTGAATGTGATAGAGGCGGTAAAAATCCTCCTTGTATTTCACCATGTAGGAAAAACAAGGCAACGCGCCGCATATCGCAAGCAGGGAGAACGCAAGAATAATTTTCGAAAACTTTTTCACACTTTGATTTTCGGAAAAAAGTGAGGAAGTGTTTAGGGTTGAATTGCAAGGGAATGATAAAAACGGAAGAATTTGAAACGCCGGATTTAGAACAATGGGGCAGAGCGGATGAGCACTAGAGCGAAGGCTTGGTCAATATTTTTTAGGTTTTGAAAAAGGAGTAGAAGCGAAACACCTGTTAAACCACGCGCAATCTTTATACGGATGCAATTTTTTTAAATGCGCATCTCAGAAAAATCCAGTTCCCGAAGACACGCGTTCTTCCTGCCTGCGTGAGCGAGATAAAAACAAGCGAACTTTTGCAAAAAAAAGGAAACCCCAGAATTAAAATCAAGCGCGTAAATTAGAGGCGTGCAACAAAGTCGTATGGGAAAAACGCCCAGACACACACTGAAATGTTGGCTCGGCAGGTGCGGCTTTCAAAGTAAATCCTAGAAAATATATTAAAATGAAATCTTTTTAGTACAATTTATATTAAAAAGTGCACATTTTAATATATTTTCTAGATTACACGCCGTTTTTATCCCTAAAATCACGGCGTTCTTCAGCCATTTTTTCCACTTGCATCCAAATCCTTTTTCCGTAAATCAGCATATCTTCAATTTTTTCCGCTAACAATTCCGCGTTTTTCTTCCGAAAATCAAAACACAGGCGTATTCGCGCCTGTCAGGAGAATAGTAAAAACATCTCTCTGTTTAGGAGTGGAAAATGATTCGTGGATGGTACACGGGCGCAAGCGGAATGGTCGCCCAGCAGAACAGGCTCGACGCGATTGCGAACAATCTTGCGAACGTCGATACGGCGGGCTTCAAAAGGGACGTAACCGTGAGCAAAAGTTTTTCGGAACTTCTTTTGAGGCGCAAGGACTTTGACGGAGTGTACACCGTACCCGAAGGTTCTGCCGACGCAGCCCCGATAATCGGAAAACTCGGAACGGGCGTCGAGACAAACGAAAACTACACCGACTTCGCGGAAGGCTCTCTCAAAAACAGCGGGCTTTCCACGGATTTCGCGCTTCACGGAAAGGGCTTCTTCGTAATCCAAACTCCGAACGGAGAACGCTACACGCGCAACGGAAGCTTCTTCCTCGGAAAAGAAGGCATCCTCGAAACGAAGGACGGCTATCCGGTTTTGGGCGAAAACGGAATCATCCGGCTTCCTGACAACAAGTTCAAGGTGAACGAGGACGGAATGATTGTCACTTCCGAAAACGAAGTGGTGGACCGCTTCCTTGCCGTGCGCTTCGACAACGAACGCTATCTCCAAAAAGTCGGAAACAGCTTCTACATGGAAACCGAGATTTCAGGCCCCGCGCACATCGCCGAAGGAGAAGAGCGCCCCGAGTTCATACAGAGTTTCATCGAAACTTCCAACGTGAACGTGGTGAACGAGATGGTGCGCATGATCGAAGTGAACCGCGCATACGAAGCGAACCAAAAGACGATTCAAACGCACGACTCTATGATGAGCACATTATGGAATCGCGTAGCCGCAAGAAACAGATAGTTTTAGGCGATAAAATTATAGTTTGAAGTTGTGCTGTACAGATGGCTCGACTTACTGAAAATTCTTTCAAGGAAAACGGCAGGCATTCCGCCTGTCGTTTTTTTTTCTACTTGCCTCACATTTTTTCACAGCTCGATTCACGCGAAAAAAGTCCTAACAAATTCGCCCAAAATTCCGAAAATAAAATTGAGAAACTTTTTTTGGAGAAAACTATGGTACGAAGCCTTTGGACGGCCGCCACAGGAATGAACGGGCAGCAGGCCAACATCGACGCGATTTCGCACAACCTTTCGAACGTGAACACGACGGGCTACAAGCAGCAACGCGCGGAATTCGAGGATTTGATTTACCAGAAGCTCAAGCTCGCGGGAACTCCCGCCACGGAAGACACTGTGACTCCCGTTGGAATAGAGCAGGGCGCGGGCGTGAAAGTCGCGGCGACACAGCGCATTTTCAGCCAAGGCTCGCTCCAGAACACCGGAGTTGACACGGACGTTGCCATCGTAGGCGACGGATTCATCCGCGTGCAGCAATATGACGGAAGCTACGCATACACGAGAGACGGCGCGCTCAAAGTTGACATGACGGGGCAACTTGTCACGAGCGAAGGCTTGCGCGTAATGCCCGAAATCATCCTGCCGGAAGGCTTCGCGCTCAACACGCTCACAATCAGCGACACGGGGCGCGTCACGGTAAAAGTGAACGGCGAAACCACACCGACGGAAGTGGGGCAAATTGAACTTTACCGCTTTCCGAATGAAGTGGGCCTCAAGGCGATAGGCGACAGTCTCTACCAAGTGACGAACGCTTCCGGCGACCCAATCGCAAATCGTCCTGGGCAAGACGGAATGGGAATCATAAAGCACAAGTTTCTCGAAATGTCGAACGTTTCGGTAGTGAACGAGATGGTGCAGATGATAGTCGCGCAACGCGCCTACGAGTTCAACTCGAAGGCAGTGCAGACGAGCGATTCGATGCTTTCGACAGCCGCGAACTTGAAACGCTAAAACTAGCAAAGCCGCAAAACACGGCGAGGAAAACTTATGACTGGAATTGACAAGCTCGGTACGATGACACAAAGTTCCGCGATGATTCAAAACGCGCTTTCAAAAGGGCAGGACAGCAAATTCGCCGACCTGCTGAAAGCGGCGCAAAAGAAGGCTGCGAACACCGAGCACATTTCCTCAAACCAAATCGCAAAAGATGGCAGGCTGAACGGCGACATCAAGACAGGCTTTGACGGCGCGTTCACTTCCGAAGCCGACAAGAATTCGAGCGCGCGCGGGGCGGCGGCAAATTCCGCGCCTGTCCACGGAGCGCAGAAAAAAATCGACAAGACTTCAAAACTCTACGAAAAGTCGCTTGAACTTGAATCGTTTTTCGTGAAGATGCTTGTGAGTTCAATGCGAAAAACAGTCACATCTTCGAGCACGCCGAGTTTTGCAAAGGAAATGTACGAGGACATGCTTTACGACGAATACACCACAGCGCTCACAAAAAACGCGGGCTTCGGAATCGCAGATCAGATTTATCTTGAGTTGGCGCAGGGCTGAAATACCTAGAAATATCCTTAAATTATATTATATAATACACAAAATATATTAAAAAGTATACAAATTAAGATATTTTCTAGGTTTTCTGAATCTGATTTTTATTAAAAAGCGTTTTATTTTTTTTGCTGAAAAATCGACTGCGCCAACAACCGACATCCCAACACTTCTTGTTTTTTCTGATGTAATTTCACCGAGCAACGCGGTTTTACGCTTTGTTCCGAATTGAGCGCAATCGCAAAATAAGCGTGTCGCAGCGTCGTAAAAATCCGCCCGCTCCCTGCACGCTCGTCTGCGCCACGAGGGGAATCTCCGCAAGAACGATTCCGTTTTTGCTTGCGACAATCTTTCCGTAAGTTCTGCCGCATTCGACTCTTCCAAAAATGAATTCCGGAACAAACACTTCGAACTGCGCGTCCTCAATTTCATCGACCTGTAGCGCGGCAAAGATTCCGTTTTCGGCAAGAAGGGGATTTTTCGGCGCGGTGAAATCCCTTTTGAACGCCGCGCAAAGCCCCACGGCCTTCCGCTTTGCGCCGTAAAGCGGAACATTGAATTCGCTCTTTTCGGGAAAGACAACTTCATAAAATGCGCCGTGCGCCCATTCGTGCAAAAGCGTTCCGTCCTCGCACCTCATCCTGTCGCCTTCCGCCATGGTCGCGCCTGGACCTTTCATCGTTACGGAAATGTATCGCACGCCGTCTCGCATTGTAGTGAGCGCGAGGTTGAATCCGCTCTCGTCTATGTGGCCGGTCTTGATTCCGTCGCAGCCTTCAAGCGCGCCCAAAAGTTTGTTCGTGTTTTCCAGCGTGAACGGTGTCCAGATTTCCTTGGGGATTCCTTTCGAAAAATCCTGCCTTCCGCGTCCGCGCTGTTCGGGAGGAAGGTTCTTTTCTTTCGGAAAAGTGAATTTTTTCATCGAATGAAATTCATTTAGCGCGTCGGGAAATTCTTCCAAATAAATCTTGCAGAACGCAGCCATTTCCCGAGCCGTCGTGAGGTTTTCTTCCGAATAGCCTGATGATTCAACGATGCGTGTGTGCGCAAGGCCGAGAGACTTTATGAGGGCGTTCGTTTCCGCTATGAAATTTTCCATCGAGCCGTAAAGCGCGAACGCGATTTGGTGCGCCGCGTCGTTTCCGCTCGCAACGCTCAATCCTTGCAGAAGTTCGCGCAGCGTAACGATTTGCCCCCTCCCCAAAAACATCAGCGAAGAGCGTGGCGGCATCGCGGCTGCAATCGCGCGTCCGTCAATCGGAATTATGTCGTCAAGGGATGCCTTTCCCTCGCGCACTTTTTGGAGCACGCCGTAAATCAAAAAAAGCTTCGTCATCGAAGCGGGTGGTATGGAAAGGTCGGCGTTCTTTTCAAAAAGCACTTCGCCTGTTTCCGCGTTTATTAAAATCGCTGACAAGGCGTTCGTGTCGAACTGCGGCGGAATGAGGGAGTAGGAAAGCGGGCGCAGAATTCGTTCCGGATAGCGTTCGCGCAGATTTTCTTGAAGTTCGGAAATCTCTTCTTGCGAAAGAGGCTGTGCCACCGCGCCCCTTATCGAAGCATCGCGAAAGAAAAGAAACGCAACGAAAGCCACGGCGAGCGCGAGCGGCAAGAACGCCGCGAAAGAAAGAATCTTTTTTTTGAACTGGGAGGAATTTTCCATAGGCTTTCAAAAAATTATAGCAAAATGAAATTCTTTGTCAACTGCCGCATTATTCGGACAAGGAAAACGCCTTGAACTCGCGCTCACTAGACCAAATCGTTTTTTTCTGATAAAATATTTCTTCGCAAAAGATTCTCACAAGGAATCGGATTTCTTAAGGAGAAAAATATGTCGGAAGAAAAATACACGCGCCCCACTTGGGACGAATACTTTATGGAAGTCGCGCGGACAATCGCAAAGCGCGCCACTTGCGACCGCGGACGAAGCGGCTGCGTCATTGCGCGCGACAATCAGATTTTAGTCACGGGATATGTCGGAAGTCCCGCGGGTCTTCCGCATTGCGACGAGGCGGGGCATCTCCTAAAAAAAATGCTTCACGACGACGGCTCTACGACCCAACACTGCGTCCGCACGGTTCACGCAGAGCAGAACGCCATCTGCCAGGCGGCAAAGCGCGGAATTTCGATTGACGGCGGAACGGTCTACTGCAAGATGACTCCGTGCCGCACCTGCGCAATGCTCATCATAAATTGCGGAATCAAGCGCGTGGTCTGCGAAAAGCATTACCACGACGAATCCGACTCGCTTGGAATGTTCAAGCAAGCCGAAATACAAATCGAGCATTTGGAAGACGCAGTGCAGACCTACAAGGATATGTAGCGCCCGCGCGAATCAGTGCAGGTTTTCTTCAAGCCATGCGCTGAATTTTCCGTAGTCGTTTTCCATCGGAACTGAATTGTCGGGAAGTTCCATCACGCGCTCAAGCCGTTCGGGAAGGGCAGGCTCTTTTCCCGTGGCGAGTTTTACGGTCTGCCCGAATTTTGCGGGGGAGGCGGTTTCCAAAATCATTCCAACGCAGTCCGAAACGCAGTCCGCCCAATCGGGAACGTTCGGAGTGAGGCCTGGCTTCTTTATGTCCGCGTCGCGCGAAATTTTTGAAAGCCCGCCCGCAACGATTTCTTGCCAAGCCTTGTACGCCACCGCGCCGTGCGGGTCTATCGTATACGAGCACTTTTCATGGCATTCTCGAATCGCGCTTATGATTCCGTCGTTGTCGAGCCAGAACGAAGCGAAAAGTTTTCTCACTTCCTCAAGCGAATACATATACGAAATGCGCTCGTAGTTGGAAGGCGCGCCTACGTCCATCGCGTTGGCAAATGTCTCCACGGAAGGACGCGGCTCGTATCTGCTCGTTGCAATCCAATCTGGAATCGTGTGGTTTGAATTCGTAGTCGCGACAAAGCCTTCAATCGGCGCGCCCATTTCCCGCGCGATAAGTCCGCTGGTGAGGTTTCCGAAATTTCCGCTCGGAACAACAGCGATGATTTTCTTTCCGGGATTTTCGCGCCTTGCCTGCAACGCCGCGTGCGCATAATAAAAACTCTGCGGCAAAAGGCGCGAGATGTTTATCGAATTGGCGGAGGAAAGCCGGAACTTGTTCCGCAGGCTTGAGTCGGTGAAAGCGGTCTTAACCAATTTCTGGCAATCGTCGAACGTGCCTTTTACCCTGAGCGCGCGCACGTTCCCTGTGAATGTCGAAAGCTGCTTTTCCTGTAACGGAGAGATTTTTCCTTCAGGATAAAGAATCGTAACGTCCAAGCCTTCCACGTTGTGGAACGCCGAGCCAACCGCGCTTCCCGTGTCGCCCGAAGTGGCAACCAAAATGTGAAGCCTTCCTTCCGAGCCGCGGTTGAAGTACGACATTGCGCGCGCCATAAAACGCGCCCCAAAATCCTTGAAAGCGCACGTAGGCCCGTGAAAAAGTTCGAGCACGTAGGACTTGTCGTCTATTTTTTCGAGGCGCGGATCGAACGGATACGCGTCGTCAATCAGCCGCCGCAAGTCGCTTTCGGGAATCTCGTCCCCGACATAAGGAGAAATCATTTCAAATGCGACTTTTCGGAAATCTGGATTCTCTGAAAATTTTTCAAATTCGATTTTCGGGAAACTTTCCGGAACATAAAGTCCGCCAGTCGCGGCGTTCATTCCGCCCATTACTGCCGACTTGAAATCGACTTTAAAATTTTTGTCGCGTGTGTCAAGATAAAGCATTTCAATTCCTCAACTAAAGTCCGTAGACGATTTCTTCTGCAAACAGACGCGCCATCTCTTCTTGCGCGGATTTCAGGGCGTTGTATTGCGACTTGTTCTTAACAGAAACCGATTTGGAAGTTTTGAGCAGGACCTTTCCCGTAGCAAGTTCGAGAACTCCGGCATCGCCTGCAAGCGAGACCACCCAGTTTCCCTGCGCGTCTTGGCTCATTTTTTCGGCGTACTTCACGCGGCCGTAGACCACATACCGAAAAGTGGAATTTCCGCGAATCAGCCTTTGCGCGTCCGCGTGAATTCTCACAGGGTCGTTTGCATCCACCGAATTATGGAAGTCCGCGTTCTGCGAACCAGTCAGCCCCATCTTCCACAAAGCGACGGTCATGGCTTGCGTTGAAGGCTGCGCTCCGCCACCCGAATAAATGCCTCCGGTTTGATTGTAGTCCACAATCGAAACCAAAATGCCAAAGCGCGAGGTGGCGTTCGTGCGCACGTTCCAAGCGGCTTGCGTCTTGGAGGCTTCGGCAAGGCTTTTCAACGACGCGGAAGATTCAGGATAAAAAAACACGTAAGATTTTACGGAAAACTGAGGGGCGGGCGGGGAGAAAGAAGCGTTTCCGTCTTTGTCGGTTACAATCGTTTCCTTTCCGAATGAAACAGAATCACCATCGCGCGACGCGGGGTATTCCGCTACGATTGCAATTTCCGAATATGGAGTTCCGTCCGACTTCGCCACGTGAATCTTGTACGGCGCGGAAAACGGTTTTCCTTTTGAGGTTTCGCCCGGAGAAGAGGTTACAGTGATATTTATGTCCTTGAGCCTTGACCTTTCGCTTTCCGAGGAAGAACTTGAAGACTTCGCCCCAACAGATTCGTCTTGCGCACCTTTGCCAGAAGTTGACTGGCACGAAAAAAACGCGAGCGGCAAAAGCACGGCGCACACAACGAAAAGGCGTTTGAATTTTTTTGACATTTTTGAGATTTTTGACATTTTCATTTGGCGTAAATTATATCTGATTTTTAGAAACAAGGCAAGTGTCGGAACAAAAAATTCCAAAAAGTCGCAAGGAAAACACAAGCATTTTTTGCAACGATTTTTTATGCATGGGGGGGGCTTTCAACAAAGCATATTGCGCAAATCCGAAAAAAAAAGTATCATCGTTTTTCAGAATGAGAATCGCGGAAATCTATCTTGGGAATCTCGCACACAACATCGCGCAGATAAAGAACAACCTGCGTCCCGGTGTGAAGATTTGCGCCGCAGTCAAGGCCGACGCCTACGGACACGGGGCGGTGTGCTGCGCGAAGACCGCCGTGGAATGCGGCGCAGAATTCCTTTCCGTTGCCACGGTGGGAGAGGGAATCGAACTGCGGAAGGCTGGAATCACCCGGCCGATTTTGGTTTTGAGCCTTTGCGACGCATCAGAAATGCGCGCGCTCGTAAAGCACGAACTCACGCCTCTAGCAGGCGATTCGGAATATGTCGATTTGCTTGAAGCCGCAGCGAAAAAATTCTTTGCGTCACAAAAAAATTCTTCGAACAAAAATCCCTCGGACAACGCCACAAGAAAATTCTCCGTGCACCTTGCAGTCGATACAGGAATGGGAAGAATCGGATGTCTTCCGCATGAGGCAAAAGATTTGGCGAAAAAAATCGCAGCCTCCCAAATCCTTTCGCTGGGCGGAATCTGCACTCACTTCGCAAGCGCGGACGAAACCTCCGCAACCCACCGCGTCTCGACGCAAAGGCAATACGAGAAATTCATGCTTGCGATAAATTCGATTCGCGCGGAAAAAATCACCACGGGCATCGTCCACTGCTCGAACAGCGCGGCATTGCTCGACCATCCCGAATGGCAGTTCGACATGGTTCGTCCCGGAATAATCCTGTACGGATACTGCGCCGGAAGAATAACTTCGCGATACTTGTCCAAAAAAGGAATTCAGTTCGAGCCGAAGCCCGTGATGGCGTTCGTTGCAACAGTGAGCGCGGTGAGGACGCTTCCAAAAGGCGCGGGCATTTCTTATGGCAGCACTTGGAAATGCGAAAGGGAAAGCAAAATCGCGGTTTTGTCCATTGGCTACGCCGACGGGCTTTTGCGCCGCGCCTCGTCGGGACTTGAAGTTGCAATCAACGGAAAAAAATATCCGGTGCGCGGACGAATCTGCATGGACCAATGCATGGCAGAAATAGGCATGGAAAGCGACGTAAAGCGTTACGACCGCGCCGTGATTTTCGGGCCTGCGGAAAGCGGCGCGCTTTGCACTGCGCAGGATTTGGCAGACGCGCAAGGCACGATTCCTTATGAAATCCTGACGAGCGTTTCAAAGCGCGTAAAAAGAATCTATCTTTCCTAGAAAATATCTTAATTTGTATTAAATTTCATTCAATTTTTACACAAAACCATTCATTTTAATAACATTTCTAGGTTTTGTAAAAGTCCGCCATCATCAAAAGCGCGAGCGTCAGCGCGTTGTACAAAAAATGCGCGAAAAACCCCGCCTTGATTCCGCCGGTTTTCACGGCGCAGCGTCTGAGGAAAAATCCGGCGACAGCGGCGTTCGCCACCGCAAGAAAGCCGTTTTTAAGATGCGAAAATGCAAAAATCGCGATGGCGGCAAACTCAAACGCCGCATCGAAAAACCGCGCCGAACTTTCGCCTTGCGCAGAAACCGCATCCGCCACAGTTTTGCTTTCTGTATCCGAGCCATCCTTTTTCGGAGGAATTTTTTTCCTGAAAAGCATCTTAAGCGAAAAGGGAAGGTATGCGCGATAAAGAACCTCCTCGTAGAATGCCGCAACCAAAAATGCCGCGGCGCATGACAACGCCTCAGCGACGCTTTTTGGAAAAACGACGTTCGCTTCATGGCGAACTTTCATCAGCAATCCGACGCACTCGAAAAACGCCTGCGACGCGCAGAGAAGGCCGAAAGTTTTGAGGAATTCCGCAAAGACGATGACGCGCCGCAACTTTCCGGCTTTGGACGAAAAGAAGGAAAAAATTCCGCGAAAAAACGAATCGAAAAATTTTGGGCGAAGAGCCGCGTCTTTTTGCGGGCCGTTTTTTTCCGAAGAAAGCCCGCGCGATTCACCGCTCGGAGAAAAGGGAAAGGCGCGGAAAACGTCCTCGTGAAATTCGCCGAGAAAAAAAATCAGAAGAAACGCGGCCAAAAAGCACGCCGCGTTCCACCAAGAAAATCCCGTAAATTCCACGGCAGATTCTCCGCCTGGAAAAAACGGCGCGAAAAGCGGGGGCAGGACAAAAAACGCCACGACGAAAAAAAACTGTAGATAAAATTTTGTTTTTGTCATATAATTAAAATAATGTTAGAGTATCTTGCGTCGTTTTTCAAGGGGCGCGGGGAGAAGCGGATTTGAATCTTTTCTTGAACGCAATGATAGTCGTGATTGGAGGCCTCGTCCTTTTTTTGGGAGTGTGGTTCTTCAAGTCGTCTTCCGAAATGATGAATTTTTTCGCGGCTGGACTTGACAACAAATTCACTCTTTCTGAAATCACGATGCTCTGGAGACTCGCAAAGACAACGGGGCTGGACGAGCCGCTTTCCCTATACATTTCGGACAAGGCGGTTTCAAAATGCGTCGCCACGATAATCGAAAAAGCGAAGAAAAACCACACGGAAAACGACCCCAAAACCCAAGCGTTCCTTTCGAAGCTCTACAAATTTCGGACGAAGGTTGAACTTTCCGCCGACAACAAGCGTGGCCTAAAAACCACAAGGCAACTCGCCTCAAATCAAAAACTTAGAATCATACTCAAAGGAAGCGGCATCTTTTCTTCGATGCTTGTGAACAACGCGAGCGAAATGGCGATAATGGTGCCTGTTCAAAACGGCCGAATAGCGATTCCCGCGGACGACTGGATTGGAAAGGAAATCAACATATATCTTTGGCGCAAAGGCGACGCCGCCTACGCATTCGACACGACGGTTCTGCGCACTGGCGGTATGCTCGGAAAGCAAGTGCTGTTTTTGAGGCAGTCCGAAAACATAACGCGAATGCAAAAGCGGCATTCGATTCGAACCGAATGCAACATAAACGCGCAGTTCTATCTGATTAAGGAAGCCGTCACGGATTACATGAAAATCGAAACCGCGCCCGGCTACAAATGCCTCATCGAGGACATTAGTTCAGACGGCGCGTTGATTCGCGTGGGAGGCAAGGGCGTTCCGAACATCCAGGTCAAACTCCAATTTGAAATCGACAGCAATCCAATCGTGATGTACGGCGTCGTCCGCTCCGTAGAATTCAACCAGTCGCACAACCAGTCGCGCCTTCATTTCGAATGCACTCACATCGAATCCTCAATGCGCAACGTGATTCTCACGTTCGTGTACAAGGTGATTCCCGAAGAACAGAAGCACGAGGAGCAGGCGATAAACGAGCTTAGGAACGAGGAGGGGGAAGACAATTTGGAAGAAGACCTCATCGCGGACAATGCGGAATCCATCTACAAAAAACTGCATTCAGAAAAACAGGAGGACACGGATGGAAACGCAAATGTTACGAACTCTCCGAAAAACGGTTTTCCTTCGATGGAGGATGCGGAAAAATTTTTCGATTCCGCCCACGCATCAATAAAAAACAAAGAAAAAGAAGACGGCTCTTCCGTCTGACGAATTCAACCTGGAAATTCTGGAGTCCTTATGAAACTTTTAGATTTACTGAGATTTCAATTTTTGAAAATATTGGAAACGCAATCCTGCGCCCAAGCGAAAATGCGCGGCGCAACTCGCGGACTTTTTCCGAAACGATTGTGCGGCATTTTTTTCGCGGCATTGCTCGCATCGACATTCGGATTCGCATCCCCGCAAAAGAACCTTGCCGCCCAAGACCCAATCGTGCAATTTTTGAAGGGCGACATTTCCGAAAAAACTGCGGCAGTGAGCCGCGCGGGCGAAAATTCATCGCTCGCCATTACCGCGCTGGAATTTGTCGTGGAAAATTCCGAAATCCTCAAAAACGACCGAGACCTTGCAGGACTTGCGGTGGCAGCGACACTTTCGCTTTCGGATGCGGAATACATGCGCGCGCAAAAAGAAACCGTTGACATTCTGAAAGGCGTGTTCTACGCATTCGATGACGACAACGTGCGCGTGAGCGTGTTCGACAAACTGGCGGTTTTCTATGCCAAAAAGAATTTCGAGCCGTGCGTCGAATTCATAAACGAATTTCTTTCCGATGCAGTGGCTTCAAAAAATGCGGCTGGAGAAAGCGAGCGCAAGGCAGTGGAAACGCTCGGACGGATTGGAAACGGCTCGTCGTTCGCGCCGCTTTATTCGGTCCTGCGGCTCGGATTGTGGCATGAAATCCGCCCAACCGTGGAGGACTCGCTTGCCAAAATCGCCGACAAGTCGCTGAACGAGATTCTCAATGAAATCGAGGGCGCGAATTTCGATTCGCTGAAAACTCTTTTCAAAATTTATCAAAAAAGCGAAATTTCTTCAAGTTTGCGTTCGGAACTCGCGGAAAACGCGCTGGCAAAGTCTATGATGATAACGGAAACTTCCCAGAATTCCTACGACCTTGCGGGCTTCCAGCTTGAGTGCGCGAAAGTTCTCGCCGAGAACAAGTGGACACGGGCTGCGGAACTTGGAGAAAAATATTTCGGCGTGGCAAAATCCGCGTTCGAAAGAAATTTTCTGGACGAAGGCCAGTTTGCAAGCGCGGTCAAATGCGTGGAAAGCATATCGTCGCGCAAGTCGGTGAAACTTTTTTCCGACTATATGACGCAACTGAACAAGGCGCAGGAAGAAAGGAATTTTCCCAGCAAGACAGTGGCTCTTGCCATCATAGACGCGCTGGGCACGCTGGGCGACAAGTCTGCCTTCGACTGTCTCCTGTACGTAACTTATCTCGACTACCCCGAGGAAGTAACGTCCGCCGCTCGTAACGCGCTTACGAGACTCAAATGGTGAAAACTCACATTTCAAATTTCCTCAAAGAAAGCCCACTTGTAATCCCTGCGGTGTTCGTGGCGTTGGCGGCATACTCAGGACTTTTCCGAATAAAAGCGCAGCCAAAATACCATGCATTATTTCCAAGCGCGGGCGTCGTCTTGATTTCGGGGACAGTCGTTGAAAGCCCTGTCCGAATTTCAGGATACAAGAACGCCTACCGCATAAAAGTCGCCCTCGATTCTGTGGGAACGAAAGACGGCGCACAAGGAAGGGCGGGCGGAGTGGTGGAAGCCTACGTCCCGACATCGCTCTACGAAATCCATTCTCCCGGAAAACTCTATTCCGCATGGAGCGGACAAAAGCAGGACTTTCTAATGGACTGTGGCGCGAAAGTCGAATTTGACGTAGTTCCCAAAACCGTGAGGGACTACAAAAGTCGCGCGGACGACACAAAAAGCGAATTCAATGTAACTGCCATAAAAAAATGCTACTGGGAATGCGACGAGGATTTTCCAAGTTCAACTCAATCTAGAAGAATTTCTGCGGGCGGCAAATTGAAAAAATCATTCAGAAAATTGGCGGCGCGTACATCGAAAATCCGCGCGCTTTCGAGGCTGCATTTTTCACGCCTGATGTATGCGTGGGGAGACGCGGGCGGATTTGTGCTCGCTTTGCTTTCAGGCTCGCGGGAATACCTTCCGTCCGGAACGAGCGATGCTTTCCGCAACGCAGGTTTGAGCCACATCCTTGCGTTGAGCGGAATGCACCTTTCGCTTTTTTCCGGGCTCGCATTTTTCATCGGAAAAAAATCACTTGGAAAAAAGTTCGCTCCGATTTTGGAACTGCTCGCAGTGCTCATTTTTTTCTGGTTCGCAGGAAAATCGCCTTCGCTTTTCCGAGCGTTGCTTTTTTCAATTTGCGCCACGGCAAGCGCGCTTACGCACAAAAAAGCAAAAAGCAGCCTGAACTTGCTCGCCCTATGTTTTTTGATTCACGCTTCGATTTTTCCGAATAACATTCTCGAACTTGGCTTCAAGCTTTCATACGGGGCGCTCGCAGGGATAATATGCCTCAACGAATTTTTCGCAAAGCCTTTGTGCCGTGCGCTTCCTCGATTCGCGGGCAACTCCTTGTCGCAATCGGCAGGAGCGCAGGCTTTCACGATTCCGATATGTTTCAAATATTTCGGAATTTTCGCTCCAGGCGGAGTGCTCGCAAGCACGGTTGTTTCGCCCCTCATAACGGCATTCGTGTACTTCGCGCTGGCAGCAATCTCGTTGAGCCTTGTGTTTCCATTTCTTGCGCCGATTTTTGGAAATGCATTGGGCGCGTTCTATATTGCCATAGAAAGACTCGCCATCGCATTCGCGAAGATTCCCCAAGTCAAAATCTGATGCCGCTTCAAAAGCGCGATTGCAAGAAGCGCGAGAATTCGCTATAATCATTTCGTGCACAAAATCGAATACAATTCGCCCGCCGCGCTCAAGGAATTCCTGTGCGCGAACGGACTTGGAATGCAAAAAAAATTCGGACAGAATTTCCTCATAAACGAAGGCGCGAGAAAAAAAATCATAGCCGCGCTCGAAATCAAAGAAGGCGCGCACGTCTGGGAAATAGGGCCGGGACTCGGATGCATGACGGCAGAACTTTTGGGAAGCGGCGCGAATGTAACGGCGTTCGAAATTGACCGAGGATTCATTTCCGCATTGAAAAATTTCTTTTCCGACGAAATCGAAAACGGAAATTTCAAATTGCTCGAAGGCGATGTCCTGAAAAATTGGCGTCCTGCCTACGAAAAAAACGCGCCGCAATTCCTCTTCGGAAATCTGCCGTACAACATCGCCGCATCCTTCATCGCCCAGACAATCGAACATGGAGCGCGTTTTGAAAAATGCGCGTTCACCGTGCAAAAGGAAGTGGCGCAAAGGATGGATGCGAAGCCTTCGGAAAAGGACTACTCGTCGTTTTCGGTTTTGTGCCAATGGGCTTATGACGTAAAGACAATCTGCGACCTTGGCCGCGCGAATTTCTGGCCGCGCCCGAACGTGGATTCTCGCTCCGTCCTGTTCGTAAAAAAATCAGAATTCCCCCGCTGCAAGAATCCAAATTTTTTCGTGAAAATGCAACGCGCCCTTTTTTCAAGCAGGCGAAAAACCGTGAAAAACAATCTTCAAGCATTCCTCCAATCCCATGGCTTCAAAAAAAGCGCGGAAGAAATTCTTCTTTCGGCGAACATCAAGGAAAGCGCACGCGCGGAAGAACTTTGCGTGGAAACGCTGTTGCGCTTGTCAGACTGCGCAAATGATGCTATAATGTAATTTTATGGGCGTACAAGAAAACCTTGCGGAAGTAAAAAGCAAAATTGACTCGATTTCAAAAAAATGCGGCAGAGAAGGACAAGTGCAGCTTGTCGCCGTAAGCAAATTTCATCCAGCATCCAGCGTGCTCGAAGCGACCGCGGCGGGGCAAATTCTTTTCGGCGAAAACCGCGTCCAAGAAGCCTCGGAAAAATTCTGCGAAGTGCTTGAAAAATTTCCCGCCGCCCGCCTTCACATCATCGGGCATCTTCAGCGGAACAAGGTGAAGGAAGCCGTGCGAATCGCTTCTTGCATCCAAAGCGTAGACCGGATTGAACTCCTTGACGAAATCGAAAAACGCTGCGCGGAAATAGGCAAGGACATCGAGATTCTTTTCGAATACCACACAGGTGAAGAATCGAAATCGGGATTCGAAAGCGAGGACGGAATTCGCGCCGCGCTGAAAAATTTTTCACTCGGAAAATATCCGCACATAATCCCATGCGGCTTTATGACGATGGCGCCATTCACCGAAGACGAAAGCGCAATCCGCGCCTCGTTCAAAAAACTTCGCGAACTTCGCGCTTCGCTCCAAGGCGGATTTCCGCAATTCAACCTGCGGGAACTTTCAATGGGAATGAGCGGCGACTTTGAAATCGCAATCGAAGAAGGCTCAACGATGGTGCGAATCGGAACTGCGATTTTCGGCGCGAGGAGCGAGCGATGAAAAAAGCCGCTTTGCTTGTACTGCTTGTTTCGTGCGCCTCGCTTTTTCCGCTCTCCGCCGACGAATTCGACGTGGAAGGCGCGGAGCCTTACGACACGAAATCCACTCCGCAATGGCTCAAAGATGTGCGCCGCGGCGAAATCATAACGCTCGGCTCGTGGCCGTTCACGCTGCTTTTGACCGCGTTCGGTTTTTCGCTCGGAGAATGCTTTGCGCACAATTTCGATTCGTCATACATAAAAAATCCCTTCGTGCTCGCAGGCGGAGACTACAGTCGTTCCGAAGCAACCCGAATCCTGCTCACGTCGCTCGGAGTGAGCGTGGGCGTAGGAGTGGTGGACTTGGTGGTGAACATCGTGCGCAGGAAAAAAGCCGAAAAAAAAGCCATTTCGCACCAAATGGAAAACATCATCGTAACTCCGCTCGAAGGAGGAAACGCCTTGTTATTTCAAGAGCGGAATTCTGAAATAATTTTCGGGAATTTGGAAAGTGCCGTCTTTTAGCCAAAAAGTGCCCGACGACTTTTCGGGCGCGGAACGAATCGACAAGTACATCGCATCTCTTCCCGGCGGATTCAACCGTTCCAAACTGAAAAGCGGAATCCAGCAAATTCTCCTGAACGGAAGCAAGTCCAAACTTTCGGCAAAAATCCGCGCGGGCGACCAAATCGAAATCCAATGGGAGAACAGCGTTCCGGAAAACATCGAGCCAGAAGACGTTCCGCTCAAGATAATTTTCGAAAACAACGATGTGTGCGTTGTGAACAAGGAGCAGGGCATGGTGACGCATCCCGCCGCAGGAAACTGGAGCGGAACGCTCGTAAACGCGCTGCTTTTTCATTTTGGGATGGACGCAATCAAACAGGCGAACGAAGGAAGCGCGCAGGAAATCCAAGAGCGTCACAGGCCCGGAATCGTGCATCGCCTAGACAAGGACACGAGCGGGGTCATCATCACGGCAAAAAACCGGGACGCAGAAGAATACTTATCGCAAGAATTCAAAAATCGTGACGTGCAAAAAGAATATGTCCTGATTGTGCGCGGCTGCCCGCCAAAGCGAGACGGCGTAATCGACACCCTCATCGTGCGCGACGGCGCGGACAGAAAACGGTTCAAGGCGGTGGACGAGGATGCCGCAAAAAATTTGCGATTCGGTGAAGACGTGGAACGATTTGAAAGGCGAAACCTGCCGCAAGGAAAAAGGGCGGTAACTTTGTACCACGTTGTCACAACATACTCGAAATACACTTTGATTCGCGCAAGGCTTTTGACCGGGCGCACGCATCAAATCCGCGCTCACATGAAATATTTGGGATGCCCAGTTTTGGGCGACCCCGTTTATTCGAAAAAAGACGACCTTTTTCCGGAAGCAACGATGATGCTCCATTCGCGGCTTTTAAAAATCCGGCTTCCGGGAGAAGGGGATTTTGCGATATTCAAGGCGACGATTCCGAAACGCTTCAAAGAAACAATCGCAATTTTGCGGGAGAAATTTCCGTGCGAATACCGCTCAAAAGGAATCAAAGCCAAAGAAGAAAACCTCGAAATATTATGAATATGAATACTTTTTCATAATTTTTATATGATTTTATATTCGAATTCATACATTTTCTAGGTTTAAAGGAAATCCGATGCCTTTATCAAATTTGACACCACCATCGACAAAATCTATAAAAATCATCCACGAGCCGAATTCCTCCGAGCCTTTTTTGGTGCTGGAAAAGCCTTCGGGCGTTCCCAGCGCGCCGCTTTTTTCGGGCGACACGGAAAACGCGCTTTCCGAGGCAGCATCGCTTTTTCCGCAAATTAAAAATGTAGTCGGAAAAAAAGAAATCGAATGTGGCCTTTTGCACAGAATCGACACGCAGACGCGCGGCCTTCTTTTGCTCGCGGCAAGCCAGGAATTCTACGACCATATTGTGTCCGCGCAAGAACGTGGGCTGTTTTTGAAAACGTATTTTGCAGAATGCGATTGCGATAATGAAAACGCCGCGAAACTAGGTGGATTTCCGCACCTTCCAGAAAATTGCGATATGAGTTCAGAGCCGCAAACGATTTCGTCATACTTTAGATTCTACGGAAAAGGAAGGAGGGAAGTGCGGCCCGCACTTGAAGGAGGCGCGAAATTTGCGATAAAAAAAGTCGGCGTGAAAAAAGCCTATTCCACACAAATCGAATTCTTGCATTGCGACAAAAATTCTGCGAAGATAAAATGCGAAATCGCAAGCGGATTCCGCCACCAAGTCCGCTGCCATTTGGCATGGCTCGGATTTCCTGTCAAAGGGGACTCATTGTACAACCATGACTTTCGTTCACGCCAAGAAAATGCGCAAATGCGATTTTTCGCAACCGGCATTGAATTCCCAGACTTGCATTCGGGAAGAAAGATGAAGTTTGAAATGAGTCTTCCTTGGTGAGGAAATGAATGCGCAAATGCAAAAGGCTTCTCACAATGTCGCGAGAGGGCAGTCGTGCTGCTTTGCCCATCGTATTACCGCGTTCATCTTTTTTTGATAACCTTTTACGCCCATGCTTTGCAACCATTCAAGATTGTCAAGGTCTATGCGGAATGACACGGCTTTCTTTGCGGGCTTCCAGTTCCGCAAGTGTCCGTTGGAGAAGTCTTTGATTTCGGGAATTTCAGAAAGGTTTATATTCTTTCTAAGTTTTGCCACTCTTTCAGCCGTAAAATTGTCTGCACCATTCTTCATACTTTCGTTCCTCCTCACTGGTTGAGATTCTGGCGGATATTATTCTTGTTCGTTCTCGCTCTGTATAACTGGAAACGACAACGGTGAAGCCATTTATCTTCGCCGTTCCGAAAAACCTTGTTTCATCGACCGTAGAGTGCGCAACGTCTATTTGTTCCCAAAAAAGCGGGTCATTGAACATGGGTAAGATTTCCTCAAAAGAAATACCGTGATTCCTTATGTTAGCCTCTGCTTTATCGGCATCCCATTCAAACTTCCCGTGTATTACCGTTTTTCCCATTTGCTACCGTTCACAATGAATATACAATATGTATATTCATTGTGTCAAGCATTTTTGCGTAACTTATCTCTTTGTGCATTTCTTTTGAAATGTTTGGGAAATACTGGATTTGCTGACACGGGGTATTTTCGGACGATCCAATTCCTTGCATTACAAGGAATTAACTTTTACCCGAAGAGAGACTTGAACTCTCACAGGATTGCTCCCACTAGGACCTGAACCTAGCGCGTCTACCAATTCCGCCATCCGGGCATTTAAAGACTATCTTATCAAAAATCGAGATTTTGGTCAAGCAGTTGTGTCAAGTCAAGGCGCATTTCACAAGCCCCGCTATGATTCCAAGCAGGGCGCAAACCGTAACCGCATAAATCCAAAGGGGGAGGCTTCCGTCGCCGGAAGTTTTTGAAGGCGTGGCATTCGGAGAGGAATGCCTTCTGTGAAAGAAAAAGTGGTTTTTTGTTTCTGCCGAATTCCGCGCATGACCATGATCTACCGTGGCGAACGGAGCGACTCCGCCACCGTCCTTTCCGGCATATCCGCAAGAAGGGCAGCCGTTCACGAATGCGTTGGAAGAGCCGGTCTTGCCGCAGACTGGGCAGCGCACCGAGGAGAAAAAGCGTCCGCATTTTTTGCAAAAACGCGCGTTTTGCGCGACTTCCGCGCCGCAGTTTTCGCAAAAGAATTTCGCCTGCTTTTTGTCCATCACTCTGTTCCCAAATTGTTCACATAGTAGCGGTAGACTCTCCAAATTCCATCGCGCTGACGCACATAGTAGACATATTCTTTTTTCTCGCTGAAATTCTGGTACTTGAACCATTCATGGACTGTAACAGTTCCTTCGGTCTGCGAATAGTTCGTCCTCTTTATTTCGAAGCGTTCGGGAACTGCCACGATGTCCGTATCGATTCTGTCGGACATCAGTTCCGCCTTGTAGTCCGAAAGCATTCTCTCTCCGTCTTCCGCAGATGCTGCCGCGAAACGGCGGTCGCGCAGTGGGTCGGACCTGAACATTGCCTCAAGGTCGATGTACAAGAAGAACTGATCCCAAAGCGACTTTTGCCGTGCCACGATTGTCTGCTCCACAACCTTGTCGGGCGAGATAGCCTCGGGGCGCAGGATTTCCGCCGTGTCTTCTTTTACGGGAATTATTGATGAAGACGCCGCATGTGGGGCGGGGCGCATTTCCAACATCAGCCGGTTCGATTTCAGCTCCAAATATTTCGACTTGTAAAGTTCGGGATAAAAACGCATTTCCAAGTAGTACACGCCGGGGGTGTCGAACTTGAGATATTTTTTCGCATTTTCTATGAACGAATATTCCTCGCCCGGTTCGATTGCGATTTCGCGGAAATACACTGTGTGGCTTTTAGTACGCTTTTCCACGATTTCGTCCGTCTGCTCAAGCTGGGTGTTCTGCACGGTGAACGCCAAAAAATCCGCGCTGAACATTCGGTCGTCAGCCAACTTGAAGCGCAGGGTTTCAGAGCCGGAATTCCTTATAGTTATGTGGACATCTATGGGATTGCCATCGACGTTCCCTGGATAGTAGACAGTCCTGTCGAAAAACCTGACCGAGACGCTCGCAGCCGAATAGTCTTGGACTTTTCGTGTCACGTCTTCGGAATTTTGTGCGAAAAGGCTATTGGAAAAAATAGATAAAAATGCTACAATGCTTGCGATAATTGAACGTTTCAACTTTGACCCCCGAAAAGAAGTTTCATTCTTATTAATTATCGGAAAGAAGCAATGGATACATTAGACGCAAATTCTATCAACATCAGGCTGGAAAAATGGCAGGAACTGGATTCTGCCGTGCAAGGCATTTGCGAAAAGAAAATCCCGCTTCCGGCTCATGCCGAAGGTCTGTGTGGCGCGCTGCCTTCGTTTTTCGTCTCGCAGTTCATCGCAAAAAAAATATCGCAAAAAATCATCGCAACCCAATATGGCTTGGACGAGGATTTGGAGAGAAGTCTTGACTTTCTTGCGATTGTTCCGACCGAAAAGGACGTGCTTGAAATATCGCAAGACTTGCACAGCACGATTCCCGAAGCGCAGATATTCCAGATGCCGTGGTGGGGGACGATTCCGTACCGTGCCCTTGGAAAAGGAAGCGCGGTTTTCGGCGAGCGAGCGGCGTTCCTTGCAAAGTTATCGCAACGAGAGACTTCTCCCACGAACAAAATCCCAAGGATTTTTATCGCAAGCCAGAGGGCATTCCTTTCGCCGCTCCCCAGCCCTGAAAGCATTGCTCGCCTTGCGATTCCCCTGAAAAGAGGGCAGGAAATAGAAACGGAAAAATTGAGCGCAAGGCTTTCGCAAATCGGCTATATGCGAGTTCCAAAAGTGAGCGTTCCCGGCGAATTTGCCTTGCGCGGAGAAGTGCTAGACATTTTCGCGCCGTCCGAAGAAGCGGCCTTCCGCATCACGTTCGACTTCGACAAAATCGAAAAGATACGTACTTTTTCCGCGGAAAGCCAGTCCGCCACGGGAAGCGTTGAAAAGATTCTCATCCCGCCGATGAAGGAAGCCCTGTTCGACAAAGACACAATGGAGCACCTGCGAAAGGAAATCGAAAATTACGAAGCAAACGCCATCGGAAACCAAAAGTTAGAAAATATCTCAAGTTGGAAACAAAAAGATAATAAAAGTATAAAAAACAGCACAAATTCAGAATGTTTCGAGGTTAACTCAAAGAGCGAAGAGCCTTTTTTGCCTTTTACGGAAAAGGCTCGGAATGTTCTTGAGGCAAGGCTTTCCGAACTTGAAATCACCGGAAGTGCCGCGGGAGAAGAACTTTTTTATCCGATTTTGTTTCGCGAAAATCATTCGACATTGTTGGACTATATCGCAAAAACTTCGACTGTTTTTTACTACGACTACGACAGGCAAAAAAATGCGATTGGCGCACTGCGAAGGGAATTCGATGCGACATACAAAAAGGCGAGGGTGGAAGAGCCTGTTTTTCCGCCTTCGATGGCGCTTTTTGATTTTGATGAAATTATATCGCAACACGGAAATTCGATTTTTTTCAGAACGCTTCACAGCGAAAAATCGGAGGAGGGCGGCAAGGATTTTTCCGCAATCGCAAATGATTCCAATGAAAATATCGCAAGCGAAAAAAAATCTTTCCCGAAAAATCAAGCTCAAACGCGCATTGCATTTCAATCGCAAAATTCGCAGAGTTTTTTTGGAAACATAAATTATTTGAAAGAGCGGCTTTCCGCTCTGAAAGACGAGGGCTACACGATTTTCATTTTTTGCGATAACGAAAATCAGGAACAGCGAATATCGCAAATTTTGGGCGAAGAGATTCTGGCGCAGGACGGGGCAGGGGATTGCGGAAAAATAATTCTCATTCCGCAGGCGATTTCGCAAGGCTTTTCTATCGCAAGCGAAAAGCTCCTCGTAATTCAGGAAAACGAGATTTTCGGAAGAAGAAAGCGCGTTCCAAAATCGCTCCACAGTGCGAAAAGCCGCGCCATCGATACCTTCGTGGAACTGAATCCCGGCGACTGCGTTGTGCACGCAAACTACGGAATCGGGCTTTTCAAGGGAATAGAGCGTGTGAAGTCGGCGGGGCAGGAACGCGACTACATCAAACTGGAATACGCCGATGAAGACATAGCCTTTGTGCCGATTGAGCAGGCGAACTTGGTGCAGCGTTACATCGGAAACGAGGGGGAACGTCCAAAACTCGACAGAATCGGAAGCAAGGCTTGGGAAAACCGAAAGAACCGCGTGAAGCAAGCGGTGGAAGAACTTGCCCAAAAACTCATCGACTTGTATTCGCGCAGGAAGGCTTCCCGAGGATTCGCTTTCCCCAAGGACAACGAATGGCAGGCGGCGTTCGAGGCGGCGTTTCCCTACGAGGACACCGAAGACCAGATTACCGTCACGCGGGAAATCAAGGACGACATGGAGCGCGACGTTCCGATGGACCGCCTGGTTTGCGGCGATGTGGGCTACGGCAAGACCGAACTTGCGATGCGGGCGGCGTTCAAGGCGGTGCTCGGCGGAAAGCAGGTGGCGTTCATGGCGCCCACGACGATTTTGGCTGAGCAGCACTACGAAACCTGCATGGAGCGATTCAAGAATTTCCCGGTCACGATAAAGGTTCTCTCGCGCTTCGTTTCGCCGTCGGAGCAAAAGGCGACTTTGGAAAGCCTTAAATCAGGCGGAGTGGACATTCTCGTGGGAACGCACAGGATAATCCAAAAGGACGTGCAATTCAAAAATCTCGGCCTTATGATAATTGACGAGGAGCAGAGATTCGGCGTAAAGGACAAGGAGCGGCTCAAAGTGATGAAGAACAACATCGACTGCCTTGCGATGAGCGCGACTCCCATTCCGCGCACGCTCCACATGAGCTTTTTGAAAATCCGCGACATGAGCCTCCTCACGACCCCGCCACAAAATCGCCAGGCAATCGAAACCGTAATCGACCATTACGACGACGAGCGCACTGCGAAGGCAATTCGGTTTGAAGTGGAGCGGGGAGGGCAGGTCTTCTTTTTGCACAACCGGGTGGAGACGCTGGAAGAAACGCGCCGCCATCTCGAACAGATTGTTCCGGAAATGACGGTGGACATCGCGCACGGACAAATGTCAAGCGACGAACTTGACGACATTTTCCGCAGGTTCAAACTCGGCGGATTCCACGTGCTCGTTTCCACTACTATAATCGAAAACGGAATCGACATTCCGAATGTCAATACAATCATAATCGACCGTGCAGATATGTACGGAGTTTCGCAGTTGTACCAACTTCGCGGGCGCGTCGGGCGAAGCGACCGAAAGGCTTATGCCTATCTTTTTTATCCAGAGCACAAGGTGTTGAGCGAAATCGCGATGAAGCGGCTTCAAGTGATTTCGGACTTCACCGAACTCGGCTCAGGATTCAAAATCGCGATGAAGGACTTGGAAATTCGCGGGGCCGGAAACCTGCTCGGGCGCGACCAAAGCGGCAACGTGTATTCCGTGGGATTCGATATGTACCTGCGCCTTTTGAACGAGGCAGTCGAGCGGCTTTCTTCTTCGGAATACATTCCGCAAAACGAAGTTCTGATGGAACTTGAGTACACGGGCTTCATCCCGGATTCATACGTCCAAAATCCCGAGGAAAAAATGGAAATCTACAAGAAAATCGCGGGAATCACAAGCCGCGCGGAACTCGATGAAGTATACGGCGAACTGCTTGACAGGTTTGGTGGCGTTCCCGACGAAGTTATGAGCCTGCTCACTCTTTCGGAAATCCGCATAATCGCCGATTCCCTTTACATCACATCGATAAAGGAAAAAGGCGGCGTCACCAAAATCGAATTCGGCAAAGTGAGCAACATCAACATCGACCGCCTGATGTCGCTCATAAAGGAAAACCCCGGCCTAATCCGTCTGGACGCGGCGCATCCGAACATGATAATAATGCAGACCGGAAAAATCGGACTAAAGGAAAAAAGCGCGTTCATTTCCGAAAAACTCGAACGCCTGGCAAACTAAACAAACTGAATTGGAGGACAGGGCGAGATGGAGCGGAAGGGGTTTCGTGCAGGCTTTACTTCCTATAACGCGCATTCTGTCTACCAAAATCAATTGTTTCCCACAAGCCTGCTGTTTACCCGCGCGCAGCATCTCCTTTGCGCAAATAAAAAACCTGCGATTCATTGAAACCGCAGGTTTTGTCGGGCTATCGGAATTCGAATCCGAGACCTCTTGCCCCCCAGACAAGCACGCTAACCAGCTGCGCTATAGCCCGTTATGTTTTGAAATTATAGCACATTTGAAAAAATGTTGCAAGGGTTGCCCAAAAGTTTTTTCAGAAAGAATCACAGCAGAAGCAAATCTTCAAAAGTCGAATGCTATGGTGTCGTTACCCCCCCCCATACACTTTCCTGATTCATGAACGCGAAGTGGCGGTAATTTATGCTCATCATCAGCCCCACGCAGAACATCGCGGTCCACATCGAAGAGCCGCCATAGGAAATGAAAAGCAACGGAATTCCAGTAATCGGCATTATTCCCATAACCATTCCGATGTTTACGGCGAAATGAAAGAAGAACATTCCGAGGATTCCGCACGCGACATAGTATCCGAAATGGTTCGTGGTGCGGCGGATTATTAGAATCATTCTGAACATGAGCACAAAATATAACACAAATACGCCGAGTCCGCCCAAAAAACCCGCTTCTTCAGAAAGAATGCTGAAAATAAAGTCGGTGCTCTGTTCCGGAAGGAATCGCAGGTGGCTTTGCGTTCCATGCAGAAATCCTTTTCCGAAAAGTCCGCCAGCACCGATTGCGGTCTTTGACTGGATTATGTTCCATCCCGCGCCTTGGCGGTCGGTATAAGGGTCAAGGAAAATTATGAGGCGTTGGATTTGATACGGCTTTAGGACTTTTGTCACTCCGAGCGAGCAGACCATCGCCAAAAACAGAATCGAACTGACGTAGGTTATCCAATAATAATATCGGTTGTGCTTGAAAAAAAGCTTTCCCAAAAAGCCAATGACCGTGATTGCTCCGAGTCCCGCAGTAAAAAGCGCGCGCAATCGGAAATTCGTGAGCACGCTCAAAATGGCGTAGGTGTGCGACGCGATTTGGTCTTGCCACACAGGAAGAATCGCCACGAATATCGTGAGCATTCCGAACGAAAGCGTCCAAATGATGTAGTGCAAAGAAATTCCCGCCGCAAAGCACATGAAGAAAAAAATTGGAATGTAGACGCTCGAAGTTCCCAAGTCGGGCTGAATCAAGATAAGTCCCATCGTAAAGAGCATTATCGCAAGCCCGATGAAAAACCGCTTTCGGTCGTCGAAGGATTCGCTTTTATGGAAATACCATCCCAGAAAAAGTATGTAAATCACTTTGCCGAATTCCGCCGGCTGAATTCCGAAGTCGCCGATTCCAATCCAGCTTTTTGCGCCGTTCACGGTTTTTCCGAAAAGCCGGGTTATCACCAAAAGGAAAATCAAAAAGCCGAAAATGTAGACGATGTAACGCTCATAACTGCGATAGTCGAAAATCGCGGCGAAAAAAAGCAGCACGATTCCAAGGCTAGTCCAAATAAGCTGCTTTATATATTCGTTTGTGACCAAAATGCCATGCTGATTTATCGCGCTTGAATAGATGAACACGATTCCCAGCGCCGCAAGCAACATCACGCACAAAAGCATGACAAAATCTATGAGACTGAAAATCTTGACTTTCATCGAAATCCTCCAAAGATTTTTTAAAGTGGCTTCCCTACTCCACCCTTGCGCCGCCCCTGTGATTGTTGACCCACCATCGCCAGCCGAGCGCGTCCACGGCTTCCTCGTAGTTTTGCCCTGCGAAGATTCCCTGCATGATTATGTTCGTGGCATAGGTTGACCAGGATTCCCAGACGTTGGCAGCCTCGACTATTGTCGCCACCACTACCCTGTCTTCGGGCGGTCCGTCCCACGGCGCGTAAGCCAAAAGCCACGAGTGCCAACTGTCCTTGTAGCCGTTCACTTCTGCCGTACCAGTTTTGGCTGCCATCTTCACCGCGCGGTTCGCAAGTCCGAATCGCGAAGCACCGTCAGTAACCGTGTAGCGAAGGTCATCCTGAACTTCCTTCCAAATCGCCGCGTCTATGTCGCTTTTGTGCAACACTTCCCTTTCCACGCTTTGAATCACTTCGTCAGTAACAGGATCTCGCACCTCTTTCAAAATATGCGGCTTGTATATCACGCCGGAATTCGCCACCATCGCCATCACGTCAGCCACCTGAAGCGGAGAGGCGCGAGTGTAGCCCTGTCCAATCGAAATGTTCATAGTGTCGCCGCCGAGCCAACGTTCGTGGTAACGCCTTTCCTTCCACTCCATGGACGGGAAAAATCCTTCGGAATGGCTGGGAAGGTCGATTTCTGTGCTCTTTCCATAACCAAACATCGTGGCGTATTGGCGTATTTTTGAAACGCCGAGTTTTTCAAGACCCACCTGCCAATAATAGATGTCGCACGACTGCGCAAGCGCGTTTCGCAAATCAAGCCAACCGTGTCCAGGGCGCAAAACCCAACAGTGCCACACTCGTCCGCCGTATTCCACCTCGCCTTTGCACTGAATTCTTTCGTTCCTCGGAAAGGCCTTTTCTGTCAAAATCGCGGTGGACATTACGATTTTGAATGTGGAAGCAGGAGGATACGTCGCGTTCACGGCGCGGTTCAAAAGCGGATTGTAACGGTCTTCGGTGAGCTTGGCATATTCCTGCGCCGCATTTTCAGAATTGAAAATGTTCGAATCAAAATACGGATACGAAACCATCGCAAGGATTTCGCCGGTAGCGGGCTTGAGGACCACAACCGAGCCTATTCTGTTGCCAAGTGCCTTTTCCGCCAATTTTTGGATTTCGGTGTCTATCGTGAGAACAAGTTTCTTTCCCATTTTTGGCTCGCGGATTGTAGGCGGCTCCGAAAGAATACGGCCACGGGCATCCACGGTGCGCTGTTCCACGCCGTCAGTTCCTTGAAGGAGCGAATCATACTGCCTTTCTATTCCTGCCTTGCCGATTACGCTCGTGCGCGTGTATCCGCGGTTGTACAAGACAGAATACTCCTCGCGCGTGATGCCGCCAGTGTAGCCGAGTATGTGCGAAAAAGAGCCTGTTTCGATGTAGTTCCGCATCGGCTTGGAAGTGTAGCTCACGCCCGGCAAATCATAGATGTTTTCGGCTATGTTCGAGATTACATTGAACGGAACATTGTTCTTCACCGTGATTCTAGAAAACGAACGACGCACATTTTCCGGAATCAAAGAATCAATGTCGGACTTCTGCATATCGAGGAATCTTGCCAGTTTTGAAATCACCGTGTCGTATTCATCGGCGGGAACTTCGCCAGGAACTACCTCGACAGAAAAGGAATCAGTGTTTATGACAAGCGCGGCATTATTGTTGCGGTCGTAGATTTCGCCGCGCTGTGCCGTGATGATGGTGTTCCTCGTTGAAATCACGCGCGACTGCGTTCGATATGTGTCGCCGTGCACCACTTGCATTGAAAAAAGGCGCAACGTGTAGATTGCGAACACGCAAAAAAGCAGGGCGGAAAAAAAAGTCACCACTACAGTCTTGCTACGGATTTTGGACTTTCCCGCCATGCTACGGAAGCCTCCTGTCAGGCGCGACAATGAAAGAATCAAACCAGCGCAGGAGTTTGAAAACAATCGGCGTAAAAATCGTGTTCAGCGCAAGTTCCAGCGCGAAGACGGAAGAAAAAATGTGGTAGTGATTTACGTGCATCGGAAAAAGCAAGGAAATGCCGTATATCAAGACAGCCTTTGCGAGGGTCGCGCAAAATCCAGCAACCATACTCACAAAAAAACTCTGGTAGTTCATAAGGTTGTGAAGAAGCCCGCCCGCATATCCGATTATGGTTCGAACGACGCACGACAATCCAAAAGGCGCGCCCGAAAGCAAGTCAAGCATAAGTCCGCCGACAAAACCAGTCGTCTCTCCCGCCACCTTCCCGTTTCGAATCGAAAAATAGAGCACGAAAATCATCACGAAATCCGGGAACGCAGGAAGAAAAGAAATGTTTGCAAGCATCGCGCTTTCGACAAGCACGAAAAAAAACAGGAAGAGGATGCCCGAGACATAAGACCTAATCATCCGCGCCCTCCTCCTTGAATTTGTCGTTAAAGCGTCCTTGGTCAACTATAATCACAGTCTCAAGCCGTGAAAAATCGATTATCGGAGAAAGTTCGATTGCTAGGGAATTGTCGTAGTCAAGGACGCGCGTGCTTGAAATAGTTCCAATCGGAATGTCCGCGGGATAGTTGCCGTTTTCGCCGCTAGTCACCACGACGTCCCCAAAATGAAGTTCATCGATTACATGCTTCTTTATGTAGTCCAAGTCGAGAGGGAGCGTGTCCGAACCGTTTCCCGAAACCAAGCCTATGTCGCGAGTATTTTGAATTCGAGCCGAAATCGTGCATTCAAAATCAAAAAGCGGCATTATCTGTGCCGTAGTATATCCTACCGAAACAACCTTTCCAACTATGCCCACGCTTCCGTTCTGTATTGCGATTGCAGGCATATTCTTTTTTATTCCGTTACGGCTTCCTTTGTCCACGATGAGCGTCGAATAGAGGTTGTCCGCGCCGCGCGAAATTATATTCGCAGGATAATTCTTGTTTTCAAGACTTCGGGAAAATTCAAGCTGCTCTTTTAGCCGGGCGTTCTCCTTTCGAATCTCCATGTTCGTGCGCTGCATATACTCGTAGTCCTTGAGTTTTTCGACGAGCAAATCATATTCCTTGTGGAGTTTCGAAAGTTCCTGCACCGCGGCCAAGGAATTCTTCGCCGCATTAAGAGCAGTTCCAATTCCCTTTTGCACCGTGGAAAGCACGCTGAAACCGATTTCCCTGAAATTCAAGATGAATCCGCCTGTGGAAAAAGCGGCCATCGTGCACGAAATCGCGAGCAAAATGGCAAGGAGAAATTCAGAAAAACGGGAAACAAAAAACGGCTTTTTCTGCATGTTATATGTTTAAGTTGTCATAAACCGAACGATCGCTCGACATATCCTTGAAAAGTTCGAACGCCTCTCCCGCACCCAAGGCTACGCATTCCAAAGGCTTTTCCACCAAAATGACAGGAACATTCGTTTCCTTGGAAATGAGCTTTGGAAGTCCCTTCAACATCGAGCCGCCGCCCGTCATCACGATTCCGCGTTCAATTATGTCAGCGGCAAGTTCAGGCGGAGTATGTCCGAGCGTGTTCTTGATTTCCTCGACAATCATGTTCACAGGACCTTTGAGAGCCTCGCGCACTTCCACGCTGTCAATTTCAAGCCTTCGCGGAAGTCCGTTTGAAGCGTCCGCGCCCTTTATTTCCATCTTTTCGATGCTACGGTCGGAAGACGCGTTGCCTATTTCAATCTTGAGCCGCTCCGCCGTCTGCTGTCCTATCACAAGTCCGAATTTCTGCTGAATGTGCTTTACAATCGCCTCATCGAATTTGTTTCCGCCAACGCGAATCGATGACGTGATGACCATTCCACCAAGCGAAATGACCGAAATCTCGGCAGTTCCACCGCCGATGTCGCAAACCATGTGTCCCGCAGGCTCGTAAATCGGTATCTTCGCGCCGATTGCCGCAGCGAGGCTTTCGGGAATCACTTCCACTTCGCGCGCGCCCGCTTTGAGCGCGGCTTCGATTACCGCGCGTTTTTCCACTTCCGTGATGCACGAAGGAATTCCGATTTTCATCCTAGTCGAAGTGAAGAATCGATGCCGCGGAATTATCTTCGCGATGAAATATTTTATCATTTTTTCGCAGCTGTCGATGTCCGCGATAACGCCGTCAGCGAGCGGGCGCGTGGCGATGATGTTGTTCGGAGTTTTCCAAAGCATCCTTTTTGCCTCGGAGCCGACTGCCACTACCCGACTGGTGCCCTTTTCCACAGCCACCACCGAAGGCTCGTCAATTACGATTCCTTTTCCGCGCACGTATATGAGCGTGTTACAAGTTCCCAAGTCGATTCCTATATCAGTTACAAAATGACCCAATCTCAGCCTCCATTTATTTACCGATAATATTGAATTTTGCCGAGTGCCTCGGCATGATTCACCTGAATTCTCAAAGTTTTTCGCCATTCGGCGCGCGCCTTTGCCAAGTTTCCACGAGACTCGTACACAAGACCAAGCCCATAATGGGCATCCGCCGAATTGTCGTTTTTTTCGATAATCGCTTCGAATTCCTTTTCCGCCCCGTCGAAATCATTTTCGCCAAGCAGAATGTTTCCCAAAAGCGCGCGGCTTCGCATCACAAGAAAGTCGTCGTCCGAACGCTGAATTATCCTGAACAAATATTGCTTCGCGGCAGCCCCTTGCTCGCCCTTGAAATACTGTTCGGCGATTGCAAAAAGCAGAGTGTCGCTTTCCCGAACCAAAAGAGCCTCGCTGAACGCCGCGATGCTTTGCGTAGTCATTCCCAACTGCGCGTATGAAAGCCCCAAATATTCCGAAATGTCGTCTGACTTGTAGCCCGAATTCTTCGCAAGCAAAAGATAGCGAAGCGCCATGTCCGCGTAATAGTGATACGAAAAAATCGAATTCTTGTAAAAATAAGACTTGCCAAGCATATAATAGATTTGCGGGAGCGTCTTTTCCTTGGCGTGAGTCGTCGCAAGGCGGAGAGCGCGAACAGCCTCGTCGATGAAGTTCTGGGCCTGAGCCGGAACTGTCGCAGCCAGCGCAAGATAGAACGCGGCGTACCCTCTGTAAGTGAGCGCGGTGTTATTGTTGAACGGATTTTTTTCCAAAAGCGCGCCAGAAATATCGTAGACGGCTTCGTAGTCGTAGGTCTTCCATTTGTCTTTGAGCATGGCTACGGAAGGATTCGCATGGACTTTTTTTGATACCGAGCGGCCGAAAAAAAGCGAGAGCGCGAACAAAGCCGCCAGCGCGAAAATCCCGCCGACCAAAAATGGGAGAAACTTGTTCCTTTTCTTTCCAACCGTCCTGTACGCTTTCTGCGTCCTTTTCATTTCCCCACCCAAACAAAAAACGGAAAAGAAACTGTAAGCCGGGTTCTGGCTGGCGGAATCCGCCAATGGCCATCTATCTGAATTTCCGGTCGCCCGAAAATTTTAGCGGTCTACCCGCGGCACAGCCCGGAAATGCCGCCGCTTCTTGACCTTGCTCCAAATGAGGCTTGCAATGCGCCGCCCGTTGCCGAGCGGCCGGTGTGCTCTTACCACGCCTTTTCACCCTCACCCGAAAAACGGGCAGTATGTTTTCTGTTGCGCTGTCTGTGAATTTCAAAATTCGCAAAAGCGAGACTTTGAAATCCCCCGGTCATTATCCGGCATTCTTTCCGGCGGAGCCCGGACTTTTCCTCACCGCAAGTCGATTTCATCATCGCATTGCGGTGCGACCATGTTTCTTTTCCGCAAATTACAGATTCAATCCTCTTCTTCCTCGCTCTCTTCCTCTTCTTCGTCCTCATCGTATTCCGATTTTTCGAATTCGTCGTCCTCGATGTCGTCGTCCTTTTCCTCATCCTCGTCGAATTCGTCGTCAATGTCAAGGAGGCTTCCCGCGTCATTCATCGCGAAGTACTCTTCCTCGTCTTCCTTGGTTTCTTGGTAGAAGAGGATTCGGCTGCAATACGGGCAGAACAAAATTTTTTCGCCGTCATGGACTTCGTTCGCGAACTGCGCCGGCAAAATCATGTGGCATCCGCCGCAAACGCCGCCTTTTACCGAAACTATTCCTTCGCTGTTGCGCTGGATGATTCTTTGGAATTTGTAAACGATTTCCTGGTCAAGGCCGGGAGAGATGGCGGCTTCTTTCTTTTCGAGCGAGGCAAGTTCTTTCTTTAGGCTGTTGGTTTCCTTGTCGAGCGAAGCGCGAGCCTCGTTCAATTCCTTTTCCTGCAACGCAATCCAATTTTCATCGGCTTTGATGTTCTCGTTGAGTTCCGCAAAATTGCCGTCCTCTTTTTGAAGCTCACGCCTGAGCACGCTCTCGCGTTCGGTGGCTTCGGCAATCTGCTTGTCCAAAACCTCGTACTCGCGATGGGTGGAAATGCTGTCCATTCCTTTTTCACCCGTCTCGCGCGATTTTACGGCTTCTTCAATCTGCTCTTTTATATCGGAGATTTTTTCTTTGAGTGCCTCGTACTTTGCGTTCTTTTCGATGTATTCTTTTTTGAGGCGGGAAAGAAGCTCTTCTTGGGAACTGAGCTGTTTTGGAGCCTCTTCGATTTTGCGTTTCAGCGCATATTTCTGAGCGAGTATGTCCTGAAGCTTTTTGAGGTTTTCAAGGACTTCGTTCATTTCAAGTGTCTTTTCCATTTATTTCCCCTAAAACAATCCAATTCTTAATATTTTACCAAAAATCGAAATAAATTGCAAGTGCTATATTTCGATGTAGTCGCGAAGCCCTGTCGCGCGGCGAGGATGGCGCAGGCGACGCAAAGCCTTCGCCTCGATTTGGCGGATTCGTTCGCGCGTGACGTTGAAATAAAGCCCCACTTCTTCAAGCGTGAGCGAATATCCGTCGTCCAGTCCGAAGCGCATCTTCAAGACTTCCTGCTCTCGCAAAGGGAGCGTCTTGAGAATTTCGCCCAAGTGCTCTTGCAACAAAGTGTACGCCGTCTTGGAAGCAGGATTTTCCACTTCCTTGTCTTCGATGAAGTCAACCAGCAAAGAATCCTCTTCCTCGCCAATCGGAGTCTCAAGCGAAATCGGCTCGCGCGCAACGTTCTTCACCTGCTTGACGCGCGAAACCGGCCATCCAAGTTGCTGCGCGATTTCCTCGTCGGTTGGCTCGCGTCCGAGTTTTTGCATGAGGTTGCGGATTTCTCGAACCACTTTGTTTATCTGTTCAATCATGTGGACAGGAACGCGAATTGTGCGCGCCTGATCCGAAATGCTTCGTGTAATGGCCTGACGAATCCACCACGTGGCGTAAGTCGAAAACTTGTAGCCCTTGCGGTATTCGAATTTTTCCACGGCCTTTATCAAGCCGATGTTTCCTTCCTGCACAAGGTCGAAAAACTGCAAGCCGCGGTTCGTGTATTTTTTTGCAATCGCAACGACAAGGCGCAGGTTCGCGTTGATAAGGTGATTCTTTGCCACCTCCATCATGTGGCGGCCACGCTCGATTTCCTTTTCCATCTGAAGAATGTCATCGATGGAATTTTCGAATTCGAATTCGAGCCGCTGGAGCTTGCGGTCGATTTTTTGAATTTGCGTGTAGACATCGCGAATCTGGTCGGCGGACATACCCAAGTCCTGTTCGAGCTTCGCGGCTTCATGCTTTATTGCTAGTCGGCGGCCAAGGCGGCGCAAGTCTGTGGGATCGGAAATGCGAAGTTCCTTCATCCGCTTTTCCTGCTTGTGCCGATACTCTTCGATTTTGTCCTTCACATCTATGAAGTCGTTGCTGAACTTGTCGATTTCCTCGGACTGCATATCGATTTTCTGAAGTTGTGGAACGATTTTTTTCTGCAACGAAAGGATTTCCTTGTTGTCCTGAATGTTCGCGTTCGAATCCAAATCGAAAAGCTGCCGCTTGAGCAAAATGTACTGTTTGAGTTCGGGGAGAATCGGCTTGAGGTGCTCGGAATAGGCGTTCTTCAAGCGACGCTTTTCCGCCATCTCTTCGGTGATTTCCTTGCGCGCGCGTCCCGGCTCATGCAGGTCGATTCGCGAGAACGCCTTTTGCGCCACGACGAAGAATTCGGGAATCATCTTTCCGGAATTCTTTATCACGTTTTTGATTATGTTCTCGCCGTCTTCCATCTGTTTGGAAAGCACGACTTCCTGTTCGGCGGAAAGCAGAGCCTCTTTGCCGATTTCGCGAAGGTAAAGGCGGATGGGGTCGTCTGACGAAGCCGCGTCCTTGTCGAAGCCGACCAGACGTTTTTTGGGCGGAATGGCCGCTTCCTTTTCTGCCTGCTCGACAATCTTCGACTCCACGTCTTCGGCTATGTCGCCATCGTCGTCGTTGTCCACGACGAGATTGTCCTCGTCGTCCTCCGGCATTTCAGGAATTCCTTCCTGAATCGAAATTCCGCGCCGCTCAAGCTCCGTCATAAGGATTTCGCTTTTTTCTTGGCTGTTCACGATTTCCGCGCCTACGGCTTCGGCGATTTCATCCCAGTTGAAAACTTTTTTATCTTTTTCTAAAATTTTTGAAACCAAAGAGTCAAGCTCTTCTTTTTCCATTTCGTTCCCTTTCCAAGGCAATTAACGCTGCCTCAAGTTTTTGTCGATCTGCATTTTTTCCAGAAGAAGTTCCTGCAAAAGATTTTCGTCGTCGGAAGTGCTCGGATGCAGATTTTTTATCCGCTCGGAAAGTTTTTCGCGCTTGCGAACGAGCGCCTTCCGTTTTATCAGCATTATGCTGTCGTCAATGTATTTGGCTATATCGCCATGAAATTCATCTGAAGCGGACGCTCCTGTTATTTGCCGCTGAATTTCCTCGTCTTGAGATTGGACAAGCATTGCCGATAACGACACCTCACCTTTGCTGTAACACTCCTCCAGATTTAAAAACAGTTCCCGCGCCACAGGATCTTCAAAGTCATCGGAAGTGAGTTCGCGGCGCATTTTCTGATACTCATCAGGATTGGATATGACGGCGAGCACGGCGCGCAGTTCGGCATTTGGCTTTACCTGCTTGGTTCCGTTCTGGCCTGTCTTGGCGTTCAAGCGTCCGCGCGCGCCACTGCGATTGTTGAAATCCCTTTTTACAGCCTCCGGCGCAAGATTGAAACTTTGAGCCAACTGCTCAAGGCTGGCTTCTTTTTGGATGTCCGAGCGAAGCGAATCCACATACGAGAAGAAGGCAAGCGCGGCCTTAGTCTTGTCGTCGGGCGAATCCGACGGATACGATTCCTTCAGTTTGGACAACAAAAAATCGCTATCTAATATAGCATTTTCTACGTATTTCGTCAAGACCTCAGGGCCGAATTTTATCATAATTTCTGCTGGGTCTTTCGCGCCGGAAAGCCTAATTATTTTCGTGGTGAAGTTGAACTCGCGGCACATCAAAATCGCGCGTTTGGTGGCCTCCTGCCCCGCCCCGTCCGAATCAAAAGAAAGCAACACGGTGTCGGCGAAGCCTTGCAGGATTTTGAGCTGCTGTTCGGTGAGGCTCGTTCCAAGCGGGGCTACGGCGTTCGTGATTCCGCACTGATGGTACGCGATGACATCCATGTAGCCTTCGCAGAGTATGACAGTCTTTTTCTGCTGAATCGATTTTTTCGCGAAATTGAACGCATACAAGGTCTCGCGCTTTTTGTAGTGCGGAAGTTCGGGCGAATTGATGTACTTTGGTCCTTCGGCGTTGCCCAAAATTCTCCCACCGAACGCGACAGCCTCCCCCTTCCTGTCGAAAATCGGAAAAATCACGCGGCCCGAAAAAAGCGCGATGTCGGGATGGTTCTTGCTGAAAAGCCCTGTCTTTAAAAGAAATTCCTTGGAATAATTTTTTTGGAGCAGGAAATTTTTGAGCCAAGTGCGGTCAGGCGGAGCGTAGCCCAATTTGAATTTTGAAATCGTCTCGTCGGAAAGCCCCCGCTCCCTGAGGTATTCCAAAGCCTCGCGCCCCATTTGGTTTTGCGTAAGAAAAAAATGGAAAGTCGATGCGATTCTGTCGTAGACTTCGCGAACCGTGTCCAAGTCGCTGTCGCGCTCGATTTTCACGCTTCCGCTTCCCACCTCGTATGTGATTTCGATGCTGGCTTTCCGCGCGAGTTCAGAAATCGCGTCTGGATAGGAAAGGCTTTCCATTTCCATCACGAATTTTATCGAGTCGCCTCCCACGCCGCAGCCGAAGCAGTGGTAGAATTTTTTCACCGGGTCTACGGTAAACGAAGGGGTCTTTTCGTTATGGAATGGACAGCATCCCCAATACTGAGAACCGCGCCGAGAGAGGTTCGTGTAGTCGCCTATGAGCGACACGATGTCCGTGGACTCGCGCACTTTTTCGATTGTATCTTTTGAAATGAAGCCCGCCATCTTTATCCGAACGTTCCCGCCTAGCGCGACATTTTTTTCGTCTTGAAAATCAGATTCTGCATCTCGTGTTCTTCGAGCGTCTTCGTGAACACATGGCGACCTTCCGCCTCGTCCATCAGACGGAAGTAGAAGAAGTCGCTTTGCGCGGGATTCGCCGCCGCCGAAAGCGCCACAAGCCCCGGATTGGAAATGGGCGCGGGCGGAAGCCCTTCGTGCAAATATGTGTTGTAGGGGCTTTCGATTTTCAGGTCGTCGAACGTGATGATGTCAGGATGCGGTCGTCCCAAAATTTCTGTGATGACGTATTCAACAGTGGCGCACGAATAAAGCCCGATGTGGTTTTCGATTCTGTTTGAGAACACGCTCGCAATCAACGGAGCCTCGTCCGCCGCGCGATATTCCCGCTCGACTACGGAAGCAAGGATTACGATTTGATTGCGCCGTTCTTCGGAAGCGTCCGCGAAATTTTTTATTCCGGAAGTTTTTTCGAAAAAATTCCTCACCATCACGCGGACGCAATTTTTCGCGCCGGAGTTCTCTACGAAAGAATACGTGTCGGGAAAAAGATAGCCTTCCGCGCTTTTGAACGGAACGCCGATTTCCTTCAAAAAATTCTCGTCGTGGCAGACAGAAGAAAATTCATCCGCCGAACAAATTCCTGCAGCCGAAAGTCTCTCCGCGATTTTTGAAATAGTAAGCCCTTCCGGAATCGAAACCCTTATCTGCTCATCGAAGCCAGCCGAAAGCGCGCGATAGATTCCTGCCGCGTCCATCGCGCTTGAAACTTCGCAAACGCCCGCCCTAACGGTGAAAACGCTTCGCGGCTCGCCAGGAAAAACGATGGCGGCAAGGCTCGGAAATCGCGCAAGCAGATAAAACGTGCGCTCGTCCTTTATCACGCCACCTTCTTTGAGCTGCGACGCCAAGTCCCGCGCCGTAGTTCCCGATTCGATTTTGAGACGCAGGATTTTTTCGTCCTGGATTTTGTCGAGCGCGGAAGTCGCGCCTTTTAGCCAAGCGAAGGCAGCCAAAGCCGCCGCCACACAAAGAACAAAAAGCGCGAAAATGATTTTTTTAGCCGATTTCATTTTTATTGAATTTCTCCACTTCGTCGATTGAAAGCTGTCCATAAAATTCATTCTGAACAGCGCGGAAAAAAGCGAAAAGTTCGCGCGGAAGCCTGTCCTGCCGAGACCGCAAAAAGTGCACGAGCGATTTTAATTCCTCTCCCGAAAACTCATAGGAAAAATTCGATGCGATCATAAACTGAAACTTTTTCCTTCGACAGCAAGTTCCATTTCCACATCCTTCGTAGAAATGGATTTCAAGTACATTTTGGCAGAGTGAAAAATCGAATTGATTTTCTTGTCGTCGTAGGAAGGATCGTAGTGAAAGAGGAACAGTTTTTTGACGTTCATTTTCACTGCAAAATCCAAAGCCTGACAGAACGACGAATGCCCCCACTTGCTCTTGCTCTGCGCATCCTGAGGCGTGTACTGCGAATCCAAAATTGCGACGTCCGCATCGCCGAAAATCTTGTTCACATTGTCGTCGGCTTCAAAATCCGAAAGCTCGATGTCCGTTGCGTAGACGAGCGTCTTTCCATTTTCTTCCACCGAATACGCATACGAATCTCCGGGATGGTTCATCTTGCAGCAGGACACTTTAACGCCGCAGACTTCGTATTCCTTGCCCGGCGAAAGCACGTTGAATTTTATCCTGTCCTTGACAGTCCCGAAATCCACCGGATAGAACGGCGAGCGCATCTGCCGCGCGAATATCTCGGCAATATCTTCCACCGGCGAATAAATGTCAATCGCTACATTCGGGTCATACAGCGGTCCGAAAAAAGGAAATCCCTGAATGTGATCCCAGTGCAAGTGCGAAAGGAAAAGAGAATAGCGCGATGACGGTGCAAGACGAGTTTCCAAACCCAGCCCGCGGATTCCGGTTCCCGCGTCAAAAATCAGCACATCTTTGGAAGACGAAGTTATCTGGACGCACGGCGTGTTTCCGCCGATGGTTCCATAAATATATGGCGGAAGCGTCGAAAGGAATTTTTGGCGCGCGTCGGGGCTTTCCAAATCCTTTGCATGGACGAGTTGAACCACCGCGTTTATTTTCGCCTGAACCTGTTCCGGCGAAAGCGGTGAACCAAGAGAACCTCGTACTCCCCAAAATTTCACGTCCAAAATTTCCTCTCCAAACGCACCATGCCAAAAGCCCTTTTACTCACAGAAGAATTTCGCGGGTGACAGGGGCGTTGTTCGCATACAAAAGCCGTCTCTCTTCGATTTCCTGCGCGGAATGAAGCGCGCCGGAATTCATTCCCTTGCAATCCTTGGCTTCGGCATCCCACGTCTCGCGGCTCTTCAGAATCCACGGCCAAAACGGATACGTGGAGCATTGCACAGGACGCGCGCCATAAGCCGTGCAGCCGTTTTCCCAAAGGACGCAATCGTAGTTGCCTTTTTCACGAAGACAAAGCGCCTCGCGCGTTCCGTAGTACTGAACCCAACGGCAATATTTTCCTATGAAATCGTCCTCACCTATTTTAAACCAATCGCACAGACTTGTCAAATCCTTTTTGGAAAGATACACATAGCCAGGTGAAATGCGGCAGCAGTCCGAACATCGCCGGCACTCGAATTTAAGTCCTGCCTCATAGAAACGCGAATCTTCCGCCAAATCCCACCCCACTTTGGCATAAAAGCGAAAAGAACCCACGAAGTTTCCGCGGGTTCTTTTTTGCGAAGTCCTGGGGAGTGAAGGATTCGAACCTACGAAGGCATAGCCAGCAGATTTACAGTCTGTCCCCTTTGACCACTCGGGAAACTCCCCAAAAGCTGCTTGTAGGACTTGGACCCACGACCCCGAGATTACAAATCACGTGCTCTACCAACTGAGCTAAAGCAGCAAACATTGTACGCTTGACGTGAAAAGCATTTTAATATTTTTACAAAAAAAAGTCAAGCGAAAAACACAAAAATTATCAACAAGAAACTTTATCCTAGGAATGTCCGACCCCCCGCATTGCGCAGGAAATTTCATTCCGCATAAAGCCTTAAGTATTCTTGTGCCACCGAATTCCATGAATAGCGCGTCCGCACATAACACGACGCTTCCTGAATTATCGCGTGGAATTTTTCAGGCTGCGCGAGCCTTTCCTGCGCAAGGCGCAAAAGCGTTTGTGCCAAATTCTGCGCGCCGTTCGGCTCGTATAGAAAGCCCGTCTTTCCGTCGATGATTTTTTTCAAGCCGCCTGTGGCGTGCGCAACAGGAATGGTGGCGAAGGTCTGCGCGATGAAGTCCTCCGTTCCGCACGGCTCGAACTCGCTCGGCAACACGGCAAAATCCGCGCTCGCCGTAAAAAGCCTGCTGGAGGATTTTTCGTAGCCGTAGAAAAAGACGACGCGCCCCCTGTGTTCCTGCGCAAACGAGCGGCACATTTCACGAAGCGACTCTTCGCCCTGCCCGTTTATGATAAAACGCGCGTCCTTGTTTTTGCGAAGCACTTCCCGCGCCGCTTCGAGCAAGACGAGGATTCCCTTTTGTCGGACAAGCCTTCCGTGATAGGAAAAATATATTTTCCCCTCCCCGTCCAAAAATCCGCTGCGCTCAAGCGAATTTTTTTTGCATTGATTTTCTTTGGAAAATTCCGAATAGATGTTCTTCAAAAAAAATTCGCGCGTCTTCCACTTTCCTTCCAAGTCGAGTTTTTCTGGCGAGAACGCGAACGGCAATGTGGAAAGCGAAGTGTCCTCGGGATTGTAACGCGCCGAATCGAATCCGTTCGTGATGCCCACAATGCGTGTCTTGCGCTCGGCGAAAATCTGCGAAAGCCCATCGGTGGCATCATTGTTCGCGTCCAAAAGTTCCTCCGCATACCAAGGCGAAACCGTCGAAAGAGTCGCGCTTTCGGATGCGAGCAGGTACGGTTCTACGCGGGATGAATTCGTGGCGCGCTCAAGAATTTTTTCGGGCAAATCAGTGTAGAGTTTCGCCTCGGAGACGCTTTCGAATTCGTGATGATAATAAGGGCCAGCGTTGTGAACGGAAACTACGAATTTCGTGGCGGAAAAATTCTTGCTCCGGAAATTCTTTATGATTGATGGAAGGGCGGCGACACACGCATCATGGCAATGTATCACATCGGGCGAATCGCTCTCCCCGCACAGTTCTTCACCGAAAGCCAAAATCGCCTTTTGGAAAACCGTGTTCATCAGGTGATTGTCGGCGTACCCCTCCCCGATTTTCTTTCCAGGAAATTTTTGTGAATCCGCCGCGCAATAAGTGTATACGTCTTTCTTTTCTGAAAAGCATTCCGCTCCCACCAAGATTATTTTCACGCCGCAGAGAATGCCGCTTGAAAAGTCCACGCGGATTTTTTTCTCCGCGCATAAAATCGTCGCGGAAGATTCCGCTCGCGAAAAATGTGAAAGGCATTCAATTTCCGCGCACCCGTAAAACGGAATGAAGCACAAGACTTCGTGTCCCAATTTTACGAGGCTTTCAGAAAGAGAGCGGACCACGTTCTTCACGCCACCTGCTTCCGCGATGCCTGAATATTCGCGGGCGGCCATCCATATTTTCATTTGACGAAATCCGGGCGCAAGACCTCTGCGCCGTTTTTGTAGACATGAAAAATTTCCGACGGGTTTTCAAGATAGACCGTAACCATGACGCGAATCGTCCGCGAAAGCATTCCCTTTATCTCCGGCTCGCACATCGAAAAAAGCGCGACTTTGGAAACATCGATTCCGACCTTCCCATGGCGAAGCGCGTAGCACGGATTGAGTTCGTCAAGGTCGCGCGTCTGCGTGAACGTAATCGAAACCAAGTCTTCGGAAAGGACGTGATTCTTTTCGAAAATTTCTTTGCAGAGGGACTCGACATTTTGCAAAATCGATTCCCGTGAATTTTCCGCCCTCACCGCTCCGCGTATCGCGTAAATCCTTTTTTCCAAATCTTTCTCCTAGAAAATCATTGCATCGAATTTATGGCTTCCAAAACCTTGGAAACGTTATCGGAGTTTTTCATAATGTCGGAAAGTTCCGGATTTTTTTTGAGGGTGTCGCCGAGAATTTCCATTTTTCTTATCGCCGAAGAAAAGCGCGCGCTTTCCTCCGCCTCGCGCTTCGCGTCTTCGGAAATCGACTCCTCAAGCCTTCTGATGAAATCGGCGTAGGAAGCCTTCGCGTTTTTGTAGAGCGCGATGTCGGGCAAAGAATTGGAAATTATTTCAATCGATTCAAGCGAACAGTTTTTCATGGCGTCTCCTGCGGCATCTTCCATAATTGTTTTCGCGCTTTCCAAGGAATCCGCCGAGCCGTTTTCCAAAGCGTAAATTGCGGCGTTCGCGGCGGCCGCACAAGCCGCGGATGCGTTGCGCTCAAGGAATTTTTCCAAATCCTCTTGGCTTGAAATTTCATGCGCGGCTACCAGTTCCGCGATTTGCTCCGCCGTGCATTTGAGCGTCGCGGAAAAAACGAATGAATACGAAAAGTCTGCCGCTCCTCCGTAAACTTTTTCGTATTCCTTTCCGCTCGGAAGAACTCCGCCCACGACCTTTTCAAACACATAGGACTTCGGCGAAAAAGTCAGGAGCGTAGCGTTCGTAGGAATGAGAAATTCCCAGTTCCATGAAAACCGTTCGTGCGTGACTGGCTCGGGATTCGTTCCAGAAATCTTTGAGACAACGATTCCGATATTTCCCGGCTCCACTTTGAACTGGGACCAACCCAAATAAAAGGCGAAGCCACCTGCCGCGAGCAAGATAATCAGGCACAGAAAAAACGAAGTGCTTTTTTTCACGAAAATCCCCTTGAAAGAAAAAATCCTTTGCTATATTCTAGCAGAAAGAATAATTGGTTTCAACAATTATGCAACAAAAAAATTCTGGCGCACAATCCGTACTCCTCATGCAGAAAATTCTTCTGCGCATGACGCTTTTTTCTTTTTTGCTTTTGATTTCGCAAGTCCTGCTCTATGTGGCAGGAAATTTCCAAAAATTTTTGGATTCCACCCAAGCGTTCATCTTGCGCAACACGATTTTCACAGCGGTAACACTTTTTTTCTTTTCGCTCGCCTCTATAGTCGCGGTGATTTTGGACAGCGTTCTTTCGAAATTCTTTTCGCGGAAAACTGTGGCGCTTTTGGCGTTCTGCGTCTTTTGCATCGCGCTCGCGGCGGTAAGCGGAACGGTAGCACGAGGAATCTTGGCGTTGAGCGACGCTTTTTCAATCAACTGAACCAAATGAACCACAAATTTTGCGCATTCGTTTTGGCTCGCTTTCCGCAAAATTTGTGTCGCAATTCAAATTCGCGCGATTGAAATTCTCGACGAAATCGGAAGAATCAAAACGAACGAGCCGCGCTTGAAATAAAATTCCACCGGCCGCCTTTCTTTGAAATATTCGAGCGAAATCGTGTTGCTGATGCTCGGCATTCCGCGTTTTCTGAAAACGCCGCTTTCCCATTCAAGCCCGCGCGAAAGAATTTTTCCGCCGCGAAATTCACGCGAAGCGCGCGCAACGGAAATCGGGCTTCCCACTTCGAGGTTCTCAACAAAAAAATTTCTCTTCCGCGCGTTCAAAAAAACTTGCTCGCCGCAAAGCCAAGCGTCCGGGGAAAGTTTTCCGCCGAAAAGGTCGAAAATTCCCAGAAAATGGTCTTGCCGCCCGCCCGCGCCTCCCACAAGGGTCACGAACACGTTTTTAAAGCGGGCGCGAACGGTACTTATCGCAAGTTCCGTGTCCGTCAAGTCCTTGTGCGCGGGAGACCTTTCTATGATTTCGTCTGGATATTGCGATAAAATTTTCGGATCGGAAATCGAATCGAAATCGCCCAAAATCAAGTCGGGATAAAAAACGGATTCGTTGTGGAATTCAGCATTGCGAAAACCAAGCGGCTCGCGAGAAAAATAATCGCGGTAGGCTCGCAGAGCCTCGATTCCCGAATCCGCCGCCACGACAAAATCGGGCTTTCGCGCCTCGCCGAAAACAAGCGGGCTTTCCCAAAAATCGCGCGTCTTTTCGGGCGCAGGAAATTCGCCTCCAGTAAAGACCACGGCATGAAAAAGAGAATTTTTTCCTTGCGATTGCCTTTCGTAAGCCAACATAAAAAAAACATAACACAAAATCGCAAGTAAATCAAGGTGCGTTTATCACAAGTTGACGCGAAGGGCGTTTTGGTTTATAATTCCATCGCAAATGGAAAAAATCAGCATTCCGCATGAACTCATAAAAATGAATTCGATTTTCGAAGAGGCGGGGTTCGAGGCATATCTCGTAGGAGGCGCGCTGCGCGACACGATTATGGGAAAGGCCGCGCACGACTGGGACGTGGCAACGAACGCAACGCCCGAAGAAGTGTCGCGCATTTTCCGCCGCGTAATTCCCACAGGAATAAAGCACGGCACTGTAACCGTCCTTTTCATGAAAAAGCAAATCGAAGTCACTACGTTCCGAACCGAAAGCGAATATTCCGACGGCCGCCATCCTGACAAAGTGGAATTCGCAAAAAACATCGAAGAGGACCTGAGCCGCCGCGATTTTACGATGAACGCCATCGCAGCAAACCTTCGAGACGGGCGCATAACCGACCCTTTTTGCGGACGCGCAGACATCGCGGCAAAGACAATCCGAACCGTGGGAAACCCACACGAACGCTTCATGGAAGACGGACTGCGCCCGATACGAGCGATAAGATTCGCTTCGCAACTCGAATTTAGTATAGAAAAGCATACATTTTCAGATATTTTCGAGGAAGATACGCTAAAAAAAATCGCAAGCATTTCCATGGAACGCTTCCGCGACGAACTGTGCAAGATTTTGCTTTCGCGCCGCCCTTCACTCGCATTGAATCTACTCGAACGGACTGGCATCCTTGAAATCTTCATTCCTGAACTTCTTGAAGGGCGCGGCTGCGTTCAGCGCGATTCTCGCGGCTTCCACGAATTCGACGTGCTCGACCACAATTTCCACGCTTGCGATGGAGCGCCTTGCGATAAACTCGAAGTCCGCCTTGCAGCCCTTTTTCACGACATCGCAAAGCCGCGCACGAAGAGCGTTTCGCAAGATTGCGATGAAATCCATTTTTACAACCACGATTGCGTGGGCGAAAAAATGACGCAAGCAATTCTGCGCCGCCTGAAATTCCCGGGCGAAACAGTCAAAAAAGTGAGCCACCTCGTGCGCGAACACATGTTCTTCTACGAAAGCGCGTGGAGCGATGCGGCGGTCCGCCGTTTTATTCGGCGCGTGGGCGCAGAAAACATAGACGACCTTTTCGACTTGCGATTGGCTGACATTTACGGAATGAGCCACCATGAAGGCGATGAAAATCCTTCCGCAGAAAACCGAACATCGAATGAAAACAAAAGCCTTGATGAACTCAAAGGCAGAATCGAAAAAGTCTTGTCGCAGAATTCCGCGCTCAGCCTAAAAGACCTTGCGATAGACGGAAACGATTTGATTGCGATTGGAATGAATCCTGGAAAAGAAATCGGCATTGCGCTCAAAGAAATTCTCGAAGTGGTTACGGAGAATCCTGAAATGAACACGCGGGAAAAACTGCTCGAAGAAGCGAAAAAAATTCTTGCAAGATAATTCTATCGCAAGACACGCAAAAACACGCGCCTTGCGATTGCGATAAACGGAAGTTTTTCCGCCTCAAATCGCCATGCCCATTGCGGCGCGAACTTCTTCCAAAGTGGACTGCGCGATTTCCCGCGCCTTGCTTATCCCATCAAGCAATACTTGTCGAATGTACGCCGCATCCTTTTCGAGCCTCGCGCGTTCGGCACGGAGCGGACGCAACGTTTCGTTCAAAGCCTCGGTAAGCGCGGACTTCAAAGCACCGCCGCCGCCCTCGCCAAGCCTTTTTGCCACGGTTTCGGGCGTCTCTCCCGTGCAAAGCGAAACAAGTTGCAAGAGGTTCGCCACGTCGGGTCGCTTTTCCGGATCGTAAGTGATGAGCCGCTCGGAATCGGTCTTCGCCTTTTTTATCAGCGCGGCGGTTTCGTCTTCGGTATTGTAGAGAAACACGCAGTTTCCAAGAGACTTGCTCATCTTGGCGTTTCCGTCAAGACCTTTTATCATCGGGGCTTTTGAAAGGAGCGCGTGCGGCGCGGGAAAAATCGGATTTTTTTTCGCGTACTTGTTGTTGAAACGGCGCGAAATCGTCCGAGTGATTTCCAAGTGCGGAAGTTGGTCCTTTCCTACTGGCACGATGTTCGCCTTGCAAAAAAGGATGTCGCACGCCTGATGCACAGGATATGTGTACATTCCTTCGTTCACGCCTTGGCTGAAATTGCCGCTCGCGGATGCCTTTTGGATTTCGTCCTTCACCGTGGGATTCCGCGCCAATTCCGAATTGCTGACCAAAGTCAAAAAAGGGAGCATGAGCTGGTTCGCCTCGGGAACATAACTGTGAGGAAAAATGCAGACATCCGCTCCCGGCTTTATTCCGGCTGCCAAATAGTCCACCACCAGTTGGAAAGTGTTCTGGGCGATTTGCGAAAACGCATCGTGGTCAGTGAGCACCTGATAATCCGCCACCAAAATCATCGTGGGCACGCCGAGATTCTGCAAGCGCACACGGTTTTGAAGCGAGCCGAAAAAGTGCCCGATGTGAAGCCTACCAGTCGGACGGTCGCCCGTGAGGACGCGGTATTTTTTGGGATTTGTTTCGATGTCACGCTCTATTTCTTGACTCTTTTTCAACGCGGCTTCATAAGTGCCGCCGATATCGGTGTATTGGATTTCTTTTTCTGCCATAAAAACATCCTACAACATATAGATTTTTTTTTCAAGATGGGATAATATCTTTGGAAAATGAATTTTCAGCAATGGCTCGACACGTTCCTCAATTTTGAGAAACTGCCGCAAAAGAATATTTTTTGGCTCGACATGATGGCGCATCTCGCAAAGATTTTCGGAAACCCGGAAAATTTCGCGCCGTGCGTCCATGTCGCAGGCTCAAAGGGAAAAGGCTCGGTCTCGCGCATGATTTCGAGCATACTTTCTGAGGCGGACTTCAAAACAGGGCTTTACACTTCTCCGCACATCCTGGATTTCCACGAGCGCGTCACGCAAAACGGGATTTTTTTCCCAGAAGAAATCTACGAAAAATGCGCAGACGAATTGCGCGCAAAAATCGAATCTGCGTTGAATTCAGACAACGCGGATTCAACGCTTCCCGAAGGACGGAGCATAACATGGTTCGAAATCGTGACGATGTACGCATTCCTGTGCTTCCGCGAGGCGAATGTTGACGCAAGCGTGTTCGAAGTGGGTCTTGGAGGAAGGCTCGACGCAACGAACATCGTCCTGCCGAAAATATCTGTCATAAACACAATCGAACTTGAGCACACCGAATTCCTTGGCGACACGCTCGAAAAAATTGCCGCGGAAAAGGCAGGAATCATAAAAGAAAGCACGCCTGTCTTGTGCGCCGCCTGCCCCGATTCCGTCCGCGAAGTGTTCCAAAAAAAGGCTTCGGAAATGAACTCGCAGATTTTCTTTGCCGACGACTTGCTAGAATCGCAAAATTTTTACTACGAACAAGGCGCGGAAAATCCTTGCGAATTTTTCATGGTGACTGAGTTTTCATCGAAAATCTTTTCGCGCCCAATCAAGGCGAAAATGCGGCTGCTCGGCGAAGTGCAGGCGAAAAACGCATTTTTGGCTGCGGCCGCAGTCCGCATCGCGTTTCCCAAAATCACCGAAAGCCAAATCGAGCGCGGCTTGGAAAAGGCAGGACTGCGCGCGCGCTTTGAAATAATGCCATTACCAAAATCCGCTTCTCGTGAAGAAAACGAATCTCGGCAATTTTTCATTTTGGACGGAGCGCACACGGCGGAATCGATTCGCGGAACGCTTGACACATTCGATTCGATTTTCGGAGAAAAAGGAATCGCGAAAAAAGGCACTGGAAAGAATTCAAATCCGATTTCCGCGCACTTGCTTTTCGCCTGCGCCGCGGACAAGGACATAGAGCGCATCGCAAGCCTTTTGAAAAATGCGCATTTCAAAAAAATCACGCTCACGTCATTGAACGGCGCGAAGAAAAGCGACCCGAAAAAATGCGCCGAAGCCTTTGAACGGCACGGGCTTGCCTTCACGCTTGAAGAGGACATCGAAAAGGCTCTGGAGCGCGCGCTGGCTTCGGCAGAAAAAGAAAACGCCGTGCTTCTTGCGACAGGCTCGTTCTATTTGGCGGCTGAAATCTTGGAAACACTCAATCGCCGAAAATCCGGCTGAAAGTCCACGCGCTCACTGTCGTAACGTAGTCAAGCGACTTTATCGCAAGCCCTTCGCGTTCGTTTCGCGCCGCGGAAGGGAATGCGACAAAGCGGCAAAAATAGTCGCCCTCTGCCCCACCAGTCGGCATGAAAAACGCTTGGTAAACATTTCCTTTTCCGTCGTCGATTTTCACGCAAGGAAATTCATCTGAAAATCCGTTTTGCGAATATCGCAAATCATCGCAAGAAAAACCAGGAACTTCATCAAAGAAAATTTTCCCGTGGCGAAGCGAAGCGATTCGCGGCAAATCTTTTTCAAGTCCGCTCCCAAGCGGACTTATCGCAAGCGTTCCACCGTCCATATTGCCGCAAACGCTTTCCGGGAAAATGTTCGGATCGCACCAAAAGTCAGGCGAAAGCGTGAGGTATGACAAAACCACAGAATCCGTGCAGAATATTTTTTTGCGCCCTTCAACGCAAAACGCGACCCGCCGTCTTGAATCCTCCGAGCCAAAAAGGATTTTCGACACAGTTTCGCCCGAATGCGAGAACTCAACGAAAAAAGCATCGCCATCAGACAAGGAAAACGAATTTTTATTCCTCAAACTGTCTGAAATTTCATAAACCTTAACAATGTTTCTAGAATTTTCGATGAACTTTTCCACCGTGGAATTTTCGCAAGGGAACACAATCCTTCTTTCGGACGAAGCGTATTCGCAAATCCAAAACGCACCGCATTTTGAAAGCGTCGCGCTCCCCTCTTTTTCGTATCGCAAGGAAATCCTGTCGATTTCGTATTTGGGGTTCACAAGGGCGGTGTCAAATGATTTTTCGGCCTTCGGATTTGTGATAAAAAAAATCACGACAAGCACAGCAAGGATTATTTGCGGAAAAAATCTTCTTGCGATAAAAACCAACTTCATCTTCTCTCCTTACACACCCACATCAAAGCAGTGACGAAAAACAGCCGCACGGCTTTTCATTGAAGCACCGAAAAGCCTCATACGGAAAACATCAAGCGAAAAACCTAGAAAATATATGAAAATGAAAACTTTTTAATACAATTTATATCAAAAAGTAGACAATTTAAGACATTTTCTAGGTTTTTACAACTTTACCTCACAAGCCACTTTTATGCGCGTCCTCCATCCTGCTTTTTTAGATATAGCGCTATCCTTCCACGACGGCGTTTCCTTGCGAAAAAGAAAGCGCCCATTGCAAAAAGGACTGCGGCAGGCATAAGCAAAAAGTTTATCGCAAGCGTTTTTCGGATGGCACGTGCCATTTCTTCCGCGTCCGCAATTTTATAAATCCCTGAGTTTTGCTCGGCAAAAGAATTTTTTAGCCCTGCCAAATCGTTTTCGCCGTTCAATCGCAAAAGTTCCGTTCCCAAAAAATCCAAGTTGCGATAATCTCCTGCCTCTCCGCCTGCCATCGCAAGGAGGATGTCGCTTGCGAAATATTGCCCAGAAATCAATGTGACGCGGGGCGAGGCATTTTCAAGCGAATTATAAAGCCCCAAAATTTTGCCCGTGATTTTCGCGCCGAGTGCGGAAACGCGCTTTTGCGAAAAGTCACCGTTTTCCGGGGCCGCCTTTGGAATCGTGAACGGGTTAGTCTCAAAAAGCGAATCGCCGAAAGTTCCGCGCGTGTCGGGAAGAAAAACCCATGAAGATTCGCTCGTGAAAAAAATCGGTTCTGCCGAATCGGATACAATTCGAATCGGGCTTGCCCAAAAAAATTCAAGTCCAGCATGGGCGTTCGCCTGCGGCAAAAGGTTCACCCAAAGCGGATAGTTCACATATTTGTATTCGCTTTGTGGATTTTGCCCTCCGGATGGAGCAGAATAAAAACTCGCGCGCACGTTCGAAACATCGGCCACAAGAGCAAGGTCAAACGCCGCGCCCCACTTTTCCAAGACAGGGATGAAAGTGTCGCGCGGATTTTCGCTGATTCCCCAGTCGCCTTCCACATTCGCGCTGTAAGGCGAAGTCATTATCAAGGCAGCCCCACCCCGCAAAATGAAATTCTCGATTGCGGCGGAATCTTCCTGCGAAAAATTTTTCGTTCCGAAAATTACAAGCGGCGATGAAATTTCCGCCTCTGCCAAAATCCGCGCGTCAAAAACAGGAATAGTTTCAAAGCCTTCGAGACTGAGCCATTGCATGGCGGCAGTGAAATTCCTTTCCAAGTCAAAATCGCCGCCGCTCAAAACATAGGCTTTGCGGCTGGTCTTGTTCAAAAGAAAGTCGAGCCTCAAAGCCAAGTCAAATTCAAGGGAATTCGTGGAAAAGGCAAGCGGAATCACCGCGATGCCTTCAAGATACTCAAGCACGATGGCGGAATAAGTGTCGATGAATTCAACTCGACTGTTTTTCACGCTTTGGATTTGATAAGGCTGAACGCCGAGGTCGCCCAAATTTTTTACTTCCCCCCGCCTCGAAGGATCGAGTTCAGTATAGGAGACGTTTTTATTTTCGAGCGCGAGCGACTGCAAAAAAAATCCCACTTCACGCACTTCGGGATAAAGCGAAAGAAGTTCCTGCGAACGGTAATAAGTTATGCGGATTTTTTCCTGCGCGGACGAAACAAGGCTTTTCGTGTACGGCGAAATCGAAAACTGCTTTGAGCGGCTCAAATCGAAACGCCTGTAAACGCGAGACGAATCAAGCGCGGCAAAAATCAAAATCAGCAAAAATGTGATTGTCGAAAGCGCGTTTTTCTTCGAAAAATAATTTTTTCCCTTGCGAGTTTCCGCCGTGAAGACAGCAAGTTCCAAAAAAAGAATCGCCGAGAGGACATAGAAGAAAAAGTCGCGCGTGTCCAAAACGCCTTTTCCCGCCGAATCGAAATGCCAAGCGAAACTGAAAAATCGCACCAACGCGGATGAAAAATCCGAAAGCTGCGCGACAGTCGGAAGAAGGTGCGCGAGATTTATCGCCGACAAGAAAAGCACGGAAAAGAAAAAATATGCCGCGCGGTTTTGGACGAGTTCCGACAAGAAAACGCAAAGCGAAATCGAAGCCGCCGCAAAAAAAATCATTCCGAGATATGCGGTAAAAATCGCGCCGCAGTCAACGTCGCAGAAAAAATTCACGCAAAGCGGAACGAGCGCGGTGGGCAGAATCGCGAGCGCGAAAAATGCCAAAGCCGAAACTATGCGCGAAAGAAAAAGCACGCGCGTGGAAAAAGGAAGCGTCGCAGAAAGGGCGCGGCTTTTCGATTCGAGGCAGAGCGAAGGGATGAACAGGCTTGCGATGTACGGCATCAAAAGGAAAAACTGGCTCAACGACGCGCCGCCCCCTCCTTCGATGAAGAAACGTCCTGCGAAGAAAAATCCCGCCGCGCAGAACGCGCAGAACACAATCGACGCGATGTAGAAAAACGGATTTATGGCATAGGAAAAAAAATCCTTTTCAATGAGGCAAGAATTTTTCATGGCGCGTTCTCCGTAAAAAAAAGATACGCCTCTTCCAAATTTTTCGCACGGGATTTTTCCACGAGTTCCGACGCAGTTCCGCTTGCGACAATCCGCCCGCCGTTTATGATGAAAATCTCGTCAGCCAAATTCTCAGCCTCTTGAATTATGTGCGTTGAAAAAATTATGGCGGCAGATGACTTCAAATTTTTTATGAGGATTCGCATTTCGCGGATTTGGCTCGGGTCAAGGCCGGTGGTCGGTTCGTCCAAAATCAGGATTTCGGGGCTGTGCACGATGGCTTGGGCGAAGTTCACGCGCTGCCTGTAGCCGTGGCTCAGCGACGCTATTTTCTGAAAAAGGACATCGTGGAGCGCGCAAATTTTTATCACGCGCAGAAGTGCGTCTTGCAAATCAGATTTTTCCGAGGAATGGAGTCTGAGCCTCGCCACGGTGAGCAGGAATTCCTCCACCGTGAAATTATCGTACAAAAAAGGCTCGTCTCCGACAAAGCCCGTGATTCGCTTTGCTTCATGGCTTTTTTCAGCTACATCGAAAACGCTTCCGTTTCGCGCGCTGATGAATATGTTTCCGCTCGTGGCGTAATGAACGCCCGCCATCGCCTTTAGGACGGTGGTCTTTCCCGCGCCGTTCGGCCCCAAAAGCACCGCGATTTTTCCGCTTTTCGCGCAAAAAGAGATTCCGTCGCAAGCAACCTTATTCGAGGAATAAGTTTTTCGGAAGTCTTTCACTTCGATCACGGCAAAGTCCTGGAATTTTTCAATCCACATACGGGATGTCGATTTTCATCCTGTCGCGCGAAAGCATGGCTTCTGGGAAAATTTCCCGTGCGTCGGCTTCCAAAGCAAGCAGTTCCTTGTCGGTATAGCGCGGGCTGTAGTGAATCATCGCCATTTTTTTGACACGGGCATCGCGCGCGATAGTCCCCGCCTGCCGCGCCGTCATGTGCTTTTTTTCGAGAGCCTGATCCAAAAGAGAATGCTCGAACATCGATTCGCATACCAAAAGGTCCGCGCCCTGCACTTCCCGCGCGATTTCGGGAAAATAGAGCGTGTCCGTGACATAGCCGAATTTGCGCCCGCTTCTTTTCGCGCCCATCACTTGTTCCGGACGAACGATGTCGCCGTTTTCCGAACGCACTTCCTCTCCGCCCTGAAGCCGAGACCAAAGAGGACCGCGCGGAACGCCAAGTTTCATCGCCGCATCGGGATTGAATTCGCCCGGACGGTCGAACTCCTCAAGGACGTAGCCCACGCAAGTCTTCGTGTGCCGCAGGGGAAAGGCGCGAACAAGGAATTCCTTTTCCTCGTGCACCACGCACGGGGCGGTAATCTCTTTTACGACTATCGAATAGTTGATGTACATATCGAGCACCTTGCGGCTTGTTTCGATGTATTCTGCAATCTTGGGCGGGCCGTAAATGTAAAGAGGCTCTTTGCGTTCCACTTGCGCCGAAAGCATCATGATTCCAGGAAGCCCTGTAACGTGATCCGCGTGAGTGTGCGAGACAAAAATCGCGTTTATTTTTTTCCACTTGAGGTTGAGCCTGCGAAGCGAAACTTGCGTTCCCTCGCCGCCGTCAAACAAAAACAGATCGCCGTCGCGCCGCAGCAGCACGCTTGTGAGATGCCTATAAGGAAGCGGCATCATGCCTCCGCATCCAAGTATAAACGCTTCCATGTTCATATTTTATCTCCCGCGGATTTTCTTCAAAAATTTCTTGTGCCACCATGCGCGCGCGCGCTCGGCAAACGAGCAGAATGCGTACACGCCATTCAACGGAACATCAAACGTGCCGACACGATGCACATTCTTTCCACCGAAGCCTGTCTTGAAAAGAAAAAGGCCGTGCATCGGATGACTCTCGTCGTCGGTCGGAGGAATGCCGTACAAGTCGTAGGCCTTCGCGCCAAAAGCACGCGCGTCACGCATCGCAGTCCACTGCAAAAGGAAATTCGGCATGAGGTTTCTCTTTAAATTGCTGGAAGCCCCGTAAAGATATACCCCCTCCTTCTTCGTCACAAGCGTCATTATCGCGCCCAAAACGTCGCCCTCGTGCCGCGCGACATACAGCCACACAAGCGGAACGTCCTTCCCATCGATTTTTTCGCACACGGACTTTTTCAGCAAGTCCATGTAATACTGCTTCGAATGAATCGCTATTCCGTCCCGCGCCGAAGTAATCCGATACACTTCGTAGAACTCATCCACTTTTTTTGAAAGACACTCGAAAAGCCTTTCTTGCGCCGACACCGATGTTTCGCAGGAATTCTGCGCGTCCTTTTCCAAAAGGTCTTGCGCGCCAACTCTTTCGATTTCAACGCCCTTTTTGGAAGCAAGTTTTATGTTGTAACGCCACTTGCTTTTCATCGAAGAAAGGATTTCTTCTTCGGGGCAGTCAAGATTCACGATTGAAGTGTCGGGCGGCTGAATGTCCACCAAGGTCTTCTTAAGGGATTTGCCATTGCTGTTTGCGAAAAGCTTCACTTCGCGGACAAAATCGTCGCGTGCCGAAACCGAATCGAATTCAAGCGCGGGGTCGAACCTAACGCAAATCGCGTTTTTGGGAAGATGCGGACGAATCTCAAAAGCGATTTTTTCGGTAAGCTCGCAGAACTCTTCGGCCGAAACCGCCTGCGAAAAAAGCGGATACATCGGAATGTATGCGATAGAAAAGAGTCCACGCGCGAACGAGCGCACAAGCACAAAGACGCGGGCGGATTCATTTTCGCAATTTGGCTCGGATTCGGAAACGCCGCGCCTTTCCGTTTTTTCGTTTTCGGCAATTTTCGCGTTGCCATCGCTTTCATCGGCAAGGCGAAGTGAGCCGCCATCTTTCCGCGAAATCGCCATGTCAAGCACAATCATATTCCAGCCGTGCGCCGCCTTAAACTCCGCCCAAAAGCGTGTCTGCTGAAAATGCGAACGTTCGCTTGCTGCGTCAAAATCGGGAGAATCTGGTTTTCTTGCCTTCACTTCAAAAATCATGCCAAAACAATTCCCAAAGTAAGAAATGCGGACAAGCCTTGTTTTTCCAAGTCATGCATCGCAAATTCGCATGGCTCAATGCACCGAGCCGTTTTTAGTGAGCGAGGTCTTGACCGCATTTCCCGCGCATACAAGATTTTTTCCGCCGACTTGCACGCAGTTTTCGACGACATTTATTTCGACTTTGAAAAAATCATCCGCGGAAATGCTTTCGGGCTTTGACGAAGGAAGCGGATCGCCTTCGAGCACGACTTCCGTTCCGGGAGCGGCGAATGACGCGTCCAGGACTTCCACTCCATCGCTTCCGTCGTCTTTTTTGTAGTCAGCCGCGAGCAGCATTCCCCTGCTTTCGACTCCCCTCATCTTGCGCGGTGCGAGGTTGTCCACTATGATGACGTTCTTTCCAAGGAGTTCCTCTTCTTTGAGGTACGGAACGAGGCCGCTTTGAATAACGCGCTCTGTTCCGCTTCCGTCATCAAGATGCTCGATGTAGAGTTTTTCCGCCTGCGGATTGCGCTCTATGCTCACGATTTTCGCAACCTTGAGCCTTATTGTGCGCGCGAAGAACGCGGCTTGCTCTTCAAAGGGAAGCATTTCCGGCTCGTCCGTATCTTTCTTGCTTTTGGCGTCTCCTTTTTTTGCGGAAGAAGCGTCCTTTGAAGAATTCGCATTGCCGCCTTCCGAGGAAGTGTTTCCAGAGAATTTCTGCCTGAAAGCGTCCGCAGCCTTTTTGTCAAGCGGAGTGAAAAAGACTTCCGTCGCGCCCACTTGCTCCAGTCCAGAAATTTTTCCCAAATCCTCCCATGAAAGACCTTCTACATTTTTTCCCGAAAGCGTCGTCTCGCGCAAAGTCTTTCCGAAATACGACATCACTTTCCGCGCGTACTGGGGCAGATACGGCTGGAGCATTATCATAATGTCCTTTATCACATAGCAAAGATTGTAGATGAGGTTTTCGGCCTTTTTCGGCTCGGAAACGCGCGTCTTCCACGGCTCTGCGGCTTGGAACGCCTTGTTGCAGAGATCCGAAATTTCGAAGATTTGGCGGAAAGCGTCCTTGAGATTCGCCCATTCAAGATTTTCCGTTATCTTGGATTCGAGAGCGCGCACCCTTTCCCAAAGTTCTTCGTCCTGCGCACCTTGCGGAATTTTTCCGCCATAGTATTTGTTCACGAAAAGCAATGTGCGGTTTACGAAATTCCCGAGGTTTCCCACAAGTTCGGAATTGATTTTTTCCTGAAAGTCCTTCCAAGTGAACTGGAAGTCCTGGCGTTCGGGGCGGTTGTAGAAAATGTAGAATCTCCACGCGTCGGCTGGAATTCCGCTTTCAATCGCGTCGCTTCCGAACACGCCCACGTTGCGGCTTTTGGAAAATTTTCCGTCCTCATAGTTCAGGTATTCGGTGGAACTCATGTGAAATATTTTTGTCCAAGAAGAGTCCGCGTCGCTTCCCTCCTCGCTTCCGAACAAAGTGCACGGAAAAATGACTGTGTGGAACGGAATGTTGTCCTTTCCGATGAATTGAAAAAGTTCGATGTCATCGGAAGCCGAGGCCGCCGGATGCCACCACGATTTCCAGTCGAAGCTTTCGCGCCCGGAAGCGGAAAGTTCGTCCGCAAGCTGCTTCGTTATCGAAATGTATCCGATGGGCGCGTTGAACCAGACGTAGAACACCTTTTCCTCGTAGCCTTCGCGCGGAACAGAAATTCCCCATTTGAGGTCGCGCGTGATGGCGCGTTCTTCCAAGCCGTCCCGCAACCACGCCTTGGTGATGTTTATCGCGTTCTCGCTCCAGCGTCCGCGCACGCTCGTCTCTTCCATCCATTTTCCGAGTTTTCCGCTGAGAGACGGAAGGTCGATGTAAAGGTGCTTCGTTTCCCGCACCTCCGGCTGCGCGCCGCAGACCGCGCATTTTGCTTCTTTCAGTTCAGTGGGATCGAGCAATGCGCCGCAACTGTCACATTGGTCGCCGCGCACCTTGTCGCTCCCGCATTTCGGGCACACGCCGACAACATAGCGATCCGCCAAAAATCTCTGACATTTCGGACAATACAATTGTTTTCCCGTCTTTTCTTTTATGTGCCCGTTCTCGTTCAAGCCCTTGTAGAGCATCTGCGTGATTTCAGTACACTGTTCGTTTGAAGTGCGCCCGAAAATGTCGAAGTCGATGTCGAACCATTCGTAGATTTTCCTGTGCTCCTCAAAATAATGGTCGCACAGTTCGCGCGGAGAAACGCCGTCTTCCTGCGCCTTCGTTTCGGTCGCAGTGCCGTACTCGTCCGTGCCGCAGACATAAAGCGTCTCGTAGCCGCGGCTTCGGCAAAAACGCGCGAAAACGTCAGCCGAAAGCATTTGAATGAGGTTTCCCAAATGCGGAATATTGTTCACGTAAGGCAGAGCCGAAGTGACAAGCCTTTTTTTCATATCATCCTCCCTTTAATCCGTCCGAATCAGCAAGTTGTTGCGGTGCGAGCAAGTTTTACGAACGCGCTTCCATTTCGCGCGAAGCGACTTCTCATTTTTTCCTCTGCTTGCGTGCGTATGAAAGCGCAAAGCTTATCGACTTTTCGACTTCCATTCCGGCACAAAGGTCCAAGTCCCAAACGAACGCGCTTACGAACGTGCGAGATTCGCTTTGCACCACATCTCCGTCTATGTTGCGCCTGCGGAACGTTACAGGAAAATATGTTACGCCCGCCTCCTCGTTTGGCGTGAACACAAACGAAATTCCCGAATTGACATCGCTTATCTGCATCGCGGAAACATTTTCCATGATTCCGCCGGGAGACGCAAGGTGGCACGCAGAATCCGATGTTCCCGCTATGACGCTTCCCGACGACACAAGCTCAAAGTTGTACGGCTTGTAGTCGCTTCCAAGAAAATTCAGTTCCGCAAGGTTCATTTCCACCGCGAATTTCGCCTTCACAGCAATCGGGCCTTCGTTCCTTATGATGTACTGGACGAGTATGCCGTTCGAATTGACGGAGTATTTTTTGCGCAAGAGAATCGGCTGGTCAAGCGTGGAAAATTTTGTCCTCGCCTCGAAAAGGATTTCCTGTTTCTGGCTCGAAAACGAAACCTCGCGATAGCGGCGCGTGGAAAAAAGTCCGTTCCGGCACGGCTCGCCACGGCAATACTTGGCGGCCTCGTCCTCCTCGAAAATGTGGTCAACGAAAATGCCGCGAAAATAGCCGTCGTCTATTCCGTCGAACGCGCGTATGCGGCTGAAATTGTCAACATAGTTTCCGCCCGACTTGATGACATCCAGTTCGAAAATCGAGCCTCCTGTCTGCGTGATGCACACGTCGCATTTTTCCAGCCTGCAAACATATTCGCGAAAACCGTCTCCGTCATAGTCATAACTCGTCACCGACTCCTTGAACGAAGAACACTCGCGAAGTATTTTCTCCGCCTCGGTCAGATTTTTGTATGACATTTGGCGCGCAACGAACGCCTCGAATTCGTTTTTGGAACGGCAGATGAAGGACTCGCCGGATTGCGCCTCCATGAGTTTGTCCCTCGCGGCGTTCTTCCTCATCTTGTCGCCACGGCTCTGATTGAGGAGCATGCTTATGTATATCATCCTGTTGTAGAGCGAGCGGCAGGCTTCATACGTTTGGATGTAGCCATATATATTTGTGGAATGGCCGCCCGCGCTTTCCGTTTTCTGATACGGGACTGAACACCATCTTGCGATGTCGGGACTGATTCCTGAATTGATGTAGCCCTTTGCGAATACTTCGCTGGACCTCGCGCACACGCCGGGAAGGGAAAACTCCACGCGGATGTCATCTCGTTCCGAAGCCATTGCGGAAAATTCATCAAGCCATGATTTTTCCAAAAGCGGCGCGATGTTTTCCTCGTCAAACGGCGCGACCACCATTCGCGTCAAATACGTTTCACTGTCAATGTTCGAGGTATCGCCGCAAACGTCCGCCGACAATTTTCCGTTCGCCGCCGCCACGATGCGCGACAAATAGTCGGCAGGATTTTCATCTTTTTTGGGCGCGAAATCGCGGCTCACTGGCAAAATCTTTGTGGTCTTTCCCCTGTCGCTCATCACGACCGGCAAAAGCATCTGCCTGGAAGGTGGGAGCAACGAATTGTCAAGCAACACATATTCCATGTTGCACTCATCGAGAGTGAGAATCAGAGAAGAATCCCAACTGTCCGCGAACAAATGCATTCCACGCGGCCTTGGTCCGAAATTCTGCCTTATCGCAAGCGAAAGCTTTTCAATCTGCGCCGAGCGGTCCGCAGGAAACAGCAGGGGAAAAATCGGATCGTAGTAGCCGCCGCCTATTATTTCCAACTGTTTTCGCATGAGGAGGGTTTTCAGAAGTTCCAAGAACTCGGGCTTGTTCTTTCGGAAAATTTCCAGTTGCAGTCCGCTGAAGTAGAACGAAAATTTAAAATCCGGATGTCCAAAAAGCAACGTGCCTAGAGGCTTGTAGATTTTTTCATACTTTTCCTTGCATGAAGAGAGAGACTGAAACTGCGAAAACTTGCTGGCGAAAACCGGGCAAATGTGCAATGTAATCATAAAGCGTAAACTTCCTCTCCCACCCAATTCTACACTATCTAAACATTATATAGCAATCCTTCCAAATTTTAAAGCCTTTTTTTTCCGGAATCTCGATGACGCGCGTAGGCTTTTCGCCGTTTTTGAACTCGAACGATTTTCGCTCCTTCGGAAAAAGTCCAATCAAATGCTTCGGGCACACTTTGACGCACGCGCCGCAACCGCAACAGTTGCTGGTCACGACGGCGCAACCTTGCGTGATGTCAATCGCTTCCTGCGGACACGCCGAAGCGCAGTCACCGAAGCCTATGCAGTCCATGTTGTCCGAACTTGCAGTTCCGTAGACGTGCTCAAAAATGACGCAGTTCCGTATTCCGTTGTAAGAAAGCCTCGCGCCGTCCGCCTGTTCGTCACCGGGCAACGCGAGAACCACCGCCCGGTTTTCAGTCGGCACTACCCCGTTGTCCACCACACGCCGCGTATAATCCAGTTCGAACGGTGCGAAAATCGGATCGATGTCCTCCAAAATAAGCTTTTTCACCGTAGGCATGAGGACGTTCATCACGAAGAACAAAAACAGCGCGATTGCCGCAAGGAACACAATCAAAAGAAATATCTTAAAAAACAACATAAGCCCTATGAAATTGCCGCGCCATTCTTGCGGCAATTTTACCCCTCCCTCATTTTCCGAAAACAAAACTCAGCCACGACGAATCAAGCATATAAAGCGCGAGCATAAGCACGAGCATGAACAAAAGCAGCCCGATTTTCTGCCTGTATGAATCCGCGTTCCGAAAAACGGCAATCCTTCCGCCAATCACCCTGAGCACCGGAATCAGCGCGTAATACGAAGTGAGCGCCGCTATGCTCGTCATTATCGCGCCACCAAGCCCGTTTCCCTCGTCAAGCGCGAGAATTATTGCAAGGTACGGAAGCGCGAATTCAGCGCAAGTCTTCCGCGCCGTAAGCTGCACGATAATTTCAAAGAAAACCGCGAACGCCACGAAAATCAAAAGCGCGACCAAAGGATAGAGGTCGCGGAGTCTTAACGGCGCGAGCAAAAAGCGTTTCATCAAAAAAGTGAGCACCACCGTGGCGACGACAACGCAATACATCTTGAGCGCGCGCACGAACAAGTTCCCGAACGAAATGCCAGTCTCAAGAACAGGAATGATTCCAACCCCGTAAATCAGCGCGGCCGAAGAAAAAATCATATAGAAAAGCAAAACGTCAACCAATCTCATATTCGCCCTCCGACTTTTCGATGACGTTCATTTTGGATTGCACCGTGAGGAAAGCCGCCATGCACAGCACAATCAAAAGCAGCGCGCCGGGAACAGATGCGAAAAGCGAGCAGAACGCCGTCGAACGCGAATCGAAAAGCCGCGCCTCCACGATTCCGTTCCACGCCGGAAAAGAAATCGTGCCGAATCCGAGCAAGTCCCGTAAGAAGAAAAACACGAATGCGAACGCCGAAAAAAACAGGCTCTGCCTGAGCGCGTCAAAAGGCTGCGGCATTTTTTCCGCAAAAATATTTCCGAAAAGAAATACCGAAACCGGCGGCAGAAAAATCACGAAGCCGAGCGTGAGCGCAACGACAGGCGAAAACAGAATCAAAATCTGCCTGAAAAGCACGGTCGCGAAAACCACGAACGAAAGCGTCACCACATTTTGAAGGTTTCCGAATTCGAAGCGTTGCATGAAATTTGCGAACGCCACCGAAGCAAGCACGAGCAGGTTCATCTCGATGATCAAAACCAAACCGTAGGCGAGGCGGCCAGGAGACGAAACCAAAAGCGCGAACGAAGCCGCGATGAATATGAAATAGCTTCTCTTGTTCATTTCCCCTCCCCCAAACGCAAGGCAGCGTCAAAAATTACGTCCGCCTGTTCCGTCCAAAAATCCATCGGAGTAGAACGAGTTACGTCAGCAAATTCCTCCGCGACTGAACTCATCAAATACGCCATTCCTGCAAATCGCGTTTTTCCCGCCTCTCGAACGAAAACCGCAGGAAGCGAACCGTAATAGGTCGTAACGCGCATCACAATCGCAAGAGCATCGGATTGCTGCTGTGCGCCGTCCGAAATTCTAGAAATCTCAAAGCACGCCAAATTGCTTCCGCTTTCTTCCACGCGCACCATCTTTCCCACCGAATATTCCGAAGACGGAAGGACGTTCTGCACCGCCATGCGCAGGCCGCGCTCCCAATTGCCCCTAGAAAGCTCGATAAAAAGGCTGAGCACAAGGAAGAACGCGCATATTATTCCAATGAACACTCCGCACTGAACAAGGCTCTTTTTCGGCTCGTAGTCCATCACACCCCCTCCCTTTCCAAGAGCGACGCGATTTTCTTGCGCCGCGAAGAATCTTCATACGAAGTAATCGCAGGAGAAACGATGTTGAGGAAAAGCACCGTCATAACAGAGCCAATCGGAGAAGTTCCGGTCCCGCAAAACACGAACGCCGCGCACCCGCCCAAAACCGCATACAAGATTCTTCCCGAAAGCGAACGGGGAAGAGTGCCTTGCCACTGAAGCAGGAAGAACGCCGTGAAAACCGTTCCGCCCGAAAAAAGAGCGAGCGCGATGTCGCCCGAAAAAGGCGCGCCGCCAAGCAAAACAGGCGAGAGGAATTTTACGAGCAGCGAATACGACGCGAGAAACACGCAAGGAACCAGCCCACCTTCAATGTCGAACGCGACGAGGAAAATCGAAGCGAGCAAAGTCAGCGCGTTGAATCGGAAAGCAGGAATCGCGCACTGCGCATCCCAAAGCAGCGAAACATATCCTCCAGGAACTGACGCGCCGAATTTTTCGAACACGGCTGCATTCAAAAAATCAGTAATCCCGTTGTCGAACTGGCTGCGGGAAGAAAGACCTTCCACCAAAAAGAGCGAAGGATTCTTCAACAAAAGTTCAGCCTTCGGAATAAGGAATCCCGGAAAATAAAAGTGCCCCACAAACCACGCGCCAGCCAAAGTGAACGCGACCGGATTCAGCCAAGAAATCCCATGCCGTCCGAAAACGCACTTCGCCGAAAACATCATCACGAACGTAAGCAAGAGTGCCGCCACAGGGGGAAAGTTCGCGGGAAAGTAGAAGCCAACAAGAGTTCCAGTAAGCAGCGAATATGCGGCAGAAAACACGGCGCGTTTTCCATCAAGGAATTCCTGAAATTCGGAAAGGAGCGCGCCAAGAACCGTGCACAGGATTATTGCGAGCGAGGCGTAGCTTTTTGTCGCCGCCAAAGCCAAAAGCTGCGGGCACAGTGCCGCCCAAAAGCACAGCATATAAGACGTCGCGGACTTTGAAAATCGTCTGTACGGGCCTGTAGAAACAGTGCGGTAGAATTTTCTATTCGTTCCCATTTTGCATTTCCTTGAGAATTTTCACGCTTTGGAACAACGGAAGCTTTACAGGACACACGCAGTTGCAAAGCCCGCATTCCACGCACAACGCCGCCGCGCGAACGAATTCGCTTGGCACTTCCACTCCTGCAACTTGCGACAAAGCCATGTCGGGGCAGATTTGCGCGGGACATGACTCGCGGCATTTTCCGCAACCAGTGCAATACGCCACAGAAAAATCCGCGGTGTCGTGATGCGACACGAACTCCACCGACTTGACGTATTTTGCAACAGGAGCGTCCAGCGAAGGAACGGCGAATCCGTTCCTCCTTCCGTTCACTATGATTTTTCCGATGTTCTCGGTGGCAAGTCCCAGTTCTTCGGCTATGCTTTTGAAACTCGTTCCCACGCAGACTTTCAACACCGCGCTCGACTTGAGGCAGTCGCCAGAAACGCTGACGTTTACGCGAGTGACAGGAATGTTGTAAACCACGGCATCGTACAGTGTCGAAAGCGTCTCGCAATCCACGAAAAGCGACTCGGCGCGAGCCTCACGTTCCGAATCCGAAAGCCGCATATTCTTCATGTAGCGTTCGAGAATGTCGTGCTTCGTTCCGCACGGAAATTTTTTGTCGTTCATCGCGACAAAACGGAATCGCTCGTCGTCCTCGTCTTTGAGACGAAAAAGCCGTTCAATGAGCGCGTCATCGTTTTTCGCGTAGACGAACACGACTTCTTTCGGTGAAATTATCTCGCAGAGAATCCGTACCGCAGAAACCATCTTGTCGAACTGCGAGTCCGCAAGGACGCGGTCTGTCTGGCACGAGGGGTCTTCATCATAAAGGCGGATGAAAATCTTCGTTCCCGACAATTCGTGCCAGTCCCGCGGACGATGGATTTCCATGATTTCGTGTATGTCCCCTGCGAGCGAAGTCGGCTCGCGCAGGCTGAATGTGTTCACCACTCCATGTGCGCCAATCCTGTTCAAAAGCGAATTCTTTCCGAACGTCTTCCAGTCGATTTCCTGCGACTTTTTTCCAATGTGGGAGAATTCTCCCGACAACGCGATTTCCAACGCCGCGCCGCATTTTCCGTTTGGGAAAGTGCACCTTTTCATGCCGAGCACGCGCCCGGGAATCGGAGAATGTATTTTCGCGCCATAGAAAGAATCCTGCGACGGCTCGGCAATCACCTGCCCTTCCTCCACACGCGCTCCGTCCGTAACGACACTTTCGCACAAAACGCCTTTTTCCTGACAAAGCGGAACAAACACCCGGGCAGGCAAAAATGCCGTGGCAACGCTTTTTGCGAGAGGCTTCTTTCCGGTAAAACTATAAGACATTGCGAACCTTTCTCCAAATCAAAATAAAATAAAACGCCACGAAAAGCGGAAGGAACATAGCAGCCAAAAGAACGGCCACAGCGATTTCTCCGCCTTCCGCGCCGCTTCCGCCCGATGCGTATTCCGTGGAAAATTTCCTGCCTTGCGCAAGCCAAAGTTTTTCCAGCGCGGGATAGTCCGCATTCAGCACAGAAGCCACTTCCTTTTTTCTGAACGCCTCATCGTAAATGCAGACCACTTGCTCGCTCGCGTGGATTTCCCCATTCCTTTTTTCGTAGCGAGTCTGCGTCACGACATCACCCTCAGAAGGGCGCGCAAAAGCGTTCGCCAAGGAAATTTCGGCGAGCGGACGGTACTCAAGCGAAAGCGCGTTCCACCTGCGAACAAAAAAATCGTCCAGCGAAGCGAATTCCGAGGGCTTATCATTATAAACCTTCGGGGCAGGAAAATACAAGTCCTTTCCGCCTTTTCCCGATGAAAAATTCGCGCCAGTCAGAAACAAAACCAAAAGCAGGAACGCGGCGCACGAACAGACCGACATTCCTTTCACCGAGCGGCGATTCATCCGCCCTACCATCTTCGCATCGCGAATCAGAATCGGCACGAACGGAAAGCGTCTCTCGTACTCCTCTTCCAAATTGAGCAACAGGAAAAGCGCCGAAGCAGAAGCCACGAAATTCAAGAGGAAAAGTATTCCGCCCACAAATCCAGTCGCGAACGAAGCGAGCAACGAAGCCGCGCAAAAAATCCATAGGCACCAATTTTTCAAAAGGAACTCAGTTCCGCCCCGCCTCCTCCAAACTTTCTGCGCCAAAAAAATCGCGTAAATTTCAATCGAGGCAGCGGCACCCGCAGCATGAAGCGGATTGCAAAAACAGAACGCCACGGGAAAGACTGCGGCAGCCGCAAAAACGATGCGGTTTTCCGAAAGCCACAGGAACGCCGCGAACACAGCAAGAACCACAATCGGCACCATCCACGGAAACGACGAACCGGAATCAAGCAGCGCGCTTATCCTGTAGTTGCGCTCAAGCAATTCCGTCGCCGTCTTGACACTGTTTTTGTGCGCGTCAGGAACATAGTAAAGCCGCGCCTTGCCGTCCCTGTCGAAAAAATAAAGCGACCTTCCCTTTTCGTAAGAATCGAATCCGAGCGCATTCTGCAAGAGGATTGACTCAAGCGCGGAAGCCGCATCGCCGCGCTGCGCGGAAAGCGAAATCACGTCAAGGCAGCCCGCTTCCAAAAGCGCGTTCGAAACCGCCACGTCGTCCGAATCGCGCGGAACGCTCAAGACCGTGTACCCTTTCCACAACTTGTACGAAGGATGCGTCCGCAAGACCACGAACAACACAGTCACGAACAGCGCGACAAAAGCGGGAGCAAAATATCTCTTCACAAAATCGACCATTCCGAACCCCACCCAAGTTACAGCACGGCGAAACCGATGCCTATGAAAAATCCGAAGATTACACCGAATATCACTTCCATAGGGCTGTGCCCCATGACTTCCTTTACAGGCCTGTAAGTCGCGACATTTTTCTCCTGAAGCTCCATGCCAAGTTCGTTGAGCCTTCTTGCCTGAATACCGCTCGCACGCCTCACACCGAGCGCGTCCCGAACCGTCACCATCAAAAAACAGAACGACAACATGAACACATCGCTCGAAAGCCCCGAACGGAACGCCACGCACGTAGAAAGAGTCGCGACAAGAGAAGAATGGCTAGAAGGAAAGCCTCCCGTCCGCCACAAAAGCGACTCGAAAAGCCCCCTCACGCTGTGAATCTTTCCGGAGAACAGGCTTATCACCGTCTTGATGAACTGCGCGGAAAACCAGCTGAAAATGCACGCCTGGAACACAGGATTAGAGAACAGTTCGAGAAGCCGGGATTTTATGACATAAAGCACGATAATATTTTACTCACTATCGAACTTTTGTCTAGTAGCAAAACCGATTATTAGCGACAATATGCGGGGGAAGTCTCCCCCTCGGCTGCAATGAACGCAAAAATTTCACTCTGCGTTCATTTTCGCCTACCCCCTCTCTCGCAAGCCCAAAGGCTTGCTTCCGAGTTTCGCAAAGCGAAACTCGCCGATATCTTTGCCCACCCCCTAAAACCCACCGTTCGCTTCGCCCCACTACCGAGTTTTTTTGACGCAAGAAAATGGCTTGCGCCAAAAAACTCGCCCTCCTGCATTTGCAAAAAAAACTCGTGACAACGCCCCATATTTGCGCGGCCAAAACTCGCCGCAACTCCCACTGGAATTTCCGCGCGATTCAATGTAAAATGCAATCATGGAATGGGAAGAATTCACGCTTGGAGAAAACGACGCGGGCCGCAGACTTGACCGCGTGGCAAAAAGGCTTCTTCAGCACCGAACGCAGGGACAGGCGTACTCCGCGCTCCGAAAAGGCCTCGTAAAACTGAACGGCAGCAAGGCGCGCCCCGAACAAATCACGCGCGAAGGCGATGTCCTTTCGATTGCGGCGTTCCTGCTTCAAGGCAAACAAGCAAACCCGTCGGACGCGCAGGAAGAACGCGAACCTTCGCCCCAAAACGCGGAATTGTGCGCGGCGGAAAAACACGCGCCCTGCAAAATCCAAGTGATATTCCAAAACCGCCACATCCTTTTTGTGAACAAGCCAAAGGGAATCCCAGTCCACGGCGAAAACTCGCTAGCGCAAATCCTCCTCGCGCACCCGCAATATTTCGATACAACTTCCACAGATTGCGAAAGCCAAACGCCGCATGAAAAATCAATATCGTTCCGTCCCGGTCCCCTCCACCGCCTCGACAAAGGCACGACAGGGATAATCGCATTTTCAAAATCCCTTGCGGGAGCAAAATGGTTCAGCGAAGGAATCAAAGAGCACGCCATAGGCAAGGCATACGTCGGAATCGCGGAAGGAAAAATCGAGCGCGAAGAAGAATGGCTTGAAGAAATCGGCGGAAAAACGGCGCGGACAAAGGTTGTGCCGCTCGCATACGGAAAAATTTTCGGGGCGGAATCCACCCTCGCCCGCTACGAGATTTCCACAGGACGCAAGCACCAAATCAGAATCCACTCCGAAGCGCACGGACATCCGCTAGCAGGCGACGCGGCGCACGGCGGAAAAGCCAGTGCGGAAAAAAACACGGGCAAAAGCAGAGAAAATTTCTTCCTGCACGCAATCGAAATGGCGTTTCCAGAAAACACGCTCGGCATTCCGCACAGGCTTCGGGCAAGCCTTCCAGAGGAATTCAAAGCCGCCATCGCCGAAGGTTTTTGCGCCCCAGACGATATTTTCAACCTAGAAAATATCTGAATTTGTATGATTTTTAGCACAAAATATATCCAAAACCGTTCATTTTAACATATTTTCTAGATTTTCTTGCACGTCAAGTGTTCGAGCCAATTCCTCAGCACGGCGACTTTTCAAACGCTAGCAGGATACGAAATTCTTCGAGAAAATGAAAACTGCCCCGCAAAAGCCGCCCATCGTCCCACCCGACTTTTCCGCCAAAGCAGGCGCATCCTTTTCGCCCTCGCCTTTTTTTTGCTTGGGAAGTCACGCGGCGTTCAAAAATCCCTTGCTTTAAAGCCACATATACCGTATACTTAAAAATGCGGTCTTGCCCGAAACGCAAGATACTACACCGCTAACGCGGAATTTTTTCAAGGAGAAAGAATCATGGAAAGCAAAAACATCTCTGCATCTGAGGCGCTCGCCAAACTCAAAGCCGGAAACGCCCGCTACCTCACTGCCACGGCAAATCCGGGCGACATTTCGCCGCAAATCAGAAAACACACTTGCGAAAACGGACAAAGCCCCTACGCTGTCGTCGTAACCTGCTCGGATTCGCGGGTCATCCCGGAAGGAATATTCTCTGCGGGAATCGGCGAGATTTTCACAATCCGCGTGGCAGGAAACGTGATGGACCACCACCAAATCGGAAGCGTAGAATACGCATCTGAGCACCTCGGATCAAAACTCGCGCTCGTCCTCGGACACACGAACTGCGGCGCGGTGGGCGCGGCTCTCAGCGGAAATCCCGGCGGCGAGGTTCGCTACATCACCGATGAAATCAAAAAGGCAATAGGGCTTGAAAAAGACCCGTACAAGGCGTGCTGCCTCAACGTGCAAAGGAGCGTGTCGCTAATCAAAGAAAGCCTCAAAGAACTCGTTGAAAACGGCTCTCTCGAAGTCCGCGGCGCGGTTTACCACATCGACAGCGGAGAGGTGACTTTCCTCGACTGATGATTTTATGTCACTGAGCGATTTGCTAAACAAATTCAAGGCAGTCTCTGTATACGCCCTCGTAGGGGAAAGCGGAACCGGAAAAAGTTTCAAGGCGAAGCTTCTCGCGCAAAAGTACGGAATCGAAGCGATAATCGATGACGGGCTTTTGATTCAGGACGACAAGATTCTGGGCGGGCGTTCCGCGAAAACCGAAAAGACGTATATGGGGGCGGTCCGCGTGGCGGTGTTCGACGACAAGGAGCATCGCGACGAGATTGCGGGCAAAATCCGCGATATGCGCTATAAGAAAATCCTTCTTATTGGCACTTCGGAAAAAATGGTCACGAAAATCGCTGCCCGTCTTTCACTGCCCGCTCCTTCCACCGTGATAAAAATCGAGGACATAGCCACGCGCGAAGAAATCGACAAGGCTATCCGCTCGCGCCAAATCGAAGGAAAGCACGTCATTCCCGTGCCCGCGATAGAAATAAAGCGCAACTATTCGCACATCTTCAACGATTCGATAAAGGTGTTTTTCAGCAAGGGAGGGCCTCTTTCGAGAATCTTCCGCGGCGGCAAAAAGGAAGTCTTCGAAAAATCGGTGGTCACGCCCGAATTCTCCAAAAAAGGCCGCGTTTCAATATCGGAAGCCGCGCTCACGCAGATGACGATGCACTGCGTCCATGAATTCGACTCGAACATCCGCGTGCGGAAAATCGCGATAAAGACAAATTCACGCGGCTACCGCATCGTCATAACAGTGGACATACCTTTCGGAAAGCAACTCACAGGCGAAGTGTACAAACTCCAGCAGTACATCATCGAAAACATAGAAAAGTACACCGGAATCCTTATTGAGGAAGTGAGCATAATCATCGACAAGATTACGATGCAGAAAAACTAAACGCCGCGTTTCATTCTGAAGGCGCATCGCCCACAGAACGCCTTTTATGTCTGCGCCTGCGTCTTTTCGGGCCGGAAGGCGTCTCCGCGTTTTCGGGGCGCGGCGATTTGGGCATGCGTATGTTCAAACCGATTTCACGCAGGACGCTCCTTATCGCGTATTCAAGTTCCACCCTAGGCGGATTCATCGGCAAGACGAAACGGCGCACTTCGTTCCAAGTCATCTCGTACAACTCGCCCACCGCGCTGCCACAGGCGATTTCCTTCTGCCAGTCCGTGAGCGAAAGCATGAAGTCCTTCACCAAAAACACAAGTTTCTTTCCGAGGCGGGCGTCTTTTTCCACGGTATTGAGCGCGTCGAGCCTTTTGAGGTTCGCGAGGTAGTTCTTTTCAAATTCCTTGTCGCTTGCAATGCAGTCGCAGGCCGCCGGCTGGAGATGCATGTAAACGTCCATGTCCAACGCTTCGCTCACTATGTCGAAAGCGTGTCCCGAATTCACTATCTTGAAAATTTCTTCGGTGAGACGGCTTGGCGAAATCGGCGAAAGAAGTTCCGCGCTTTTTTTTATCTTGTGCCTGAGCTGCCACTGCATCGAGCAATGCGTGATGACGGAATATTTTATGGCGCGAAGCATCCTCACAGGGTCTTCCACGAAAATCCTTTCTAGGGGAATCACCGGACGAATCACGCCCTTCTTTATGTCACGAACGCCGCCCACATAGTCTATCACCTGCTCCTGAATCGGGTCGTAGTACAGCGCGTTGAGCGTGAAATCGCGCCTCATCACGTCCTCGTCCATCGTGCCGAAGTCGTTTCCCACAGAGCCTTCCACCGTGGAACGGAACGTGCTCACTTCGAAGATTTTTGGTCCTACCACGACATGGACAAGGCGGAAGCGTCGGCCTATGATTCTTGCCGAACGGAAGAGCCGCCTTATCCTTGAGGGAGTCGCGTCTGTCACGATGTCGAAGTCTTTGGGCGTGTTTCCGACCAAAAGGTCGCGCACCGCCCCTCCGACAAAATAAGCGGAATGTCCGTTTTCCTTGAGTCGTTCAATTATACGAATTGCGTCAGAGTCTATTTTTTCAATTGGAATCCGATGCTCGTCTTTTGTGTACACGACAGCCTTTTTTACCGGCCTGCCGTCCTTGTCTTTTCCGTAGCGAACTAACACGATGTTGCATTATACCCAATTTCAAAGATGTTTTTCAAGCCACTTTATGGTGTCTTCTATGACGGCGTCTCCGTCCACTTCGTTGAAGATTTCATGCCTGTCCTTGGGCCATGACTTGACTTCCACATCGGTCATGCCGTTCGCCTTGTAGACGGAAGCGAGCTGCTCGATTGTCTTGCCGTAGTCGCCAACCGGGTCTTCCTCGCCGTAGATGAAGTACACCGGGAGTTTCTGCGGGACGCGCTTCATCGCGGCATTGGTATGAATCCGAGAAAGGCCATCGACGAGGTCGTAGAAGAAGCCCGCGGTGGGAAGCATTCCGCACCACATATCCGAGTTGAACATTTCCACGTTGAATTCGTTGCGCGAAAGCCAGTCCATCGGAGACTTCGGATTCTTTATGCGCTTGTTGTACGAGCCGAAAACGCACCACCTGCAAAACTTCGAGCGATGCCGCTTTCCGAAAAGTTTCGAAATGCCGAAAACGAATTTCGCCATCCGCATAAGTCCGAGCCTTGGACCAGCCGTGCCGCAAAGCACCACGCCGTCAATCAGGTCGCCGCTCTCTTCGATGAACCCCTGCGCCACGAACGAGCCGAACGAGTGTCCTATCAAAAACGTCTTCTTGTTCGGATAATCCGCCTTCAGGCTCAAAATTAGTTCCTCAAGGTCGCTCACTACTTTGTTGAAGCCGTCCTTATCCGCAAGGTGTCCGAATCCGCCAGTGCCCGCGTCCACCGACTTAATCGCGGTTCTTCCGTGCCCGCGGTGGTCATGCGCACAAAAAACAAATCCGTGTTCCGCAAAAATCGTGCCCATCTTGTCGTACCGGGCGGCATGTTCGCCCATGCCGTGGCTCATCTGGACGATGCCCTTTATCTCGCCGTCCGGAACCCACCGCATGACGCTTACTTCCGTTCCGTCCTTCATCGCATGGTAAAAACTGTTCGTCGTCATAATTGAAACTCCGTGCAAAAAATGTTACGATAGCCTTCGATGGCTACACACGATATTATAACACAGAAAATGACTTTTGGGGGAAAATCTTTTGGAAAAATTGACGGAAAAACAGTGTTCGTTCCGTTCGCGCTCCCGGGAGAAAAACTTCGCGTGGAAACAGTAAAGTCAAAGTGCGACTGGGAAGAAGTTCGAATCACAGAAATCTTGGAGCCGTCTCCGCGAAGAACCGCGCCCTACTGCCCGCTCTACCAAAACTGCGGCGGCTGCAACTTGATGCACGCAGACTACGCTTTCCAACTGGAAATGAAAAAGCAGGTCTGCGAAGACATTTTCAAACGCGCGCAAGTGCCGATTCCGCCAATGCAAATCCTTTCAAAAAATCCGCTCGGCTACAGAAACCGCATGGAATTTTTTTCGGGCGGCCTGCGCGAGCGCGGCACAAACAACGTCATCCAACTCGGACAATGCCCTGTAGCCGCCCCCGAAATAAACGAATGGCTTTCGCGCACTCCGATTGAACGTCGCCCGAAAAACAGGGCGATGGTTTTCGGAAGCGAGCGCGCAGAGCCGAATCTCACGGTGGCAGAAATTTTCTCGGAAAAGAATTCCCGGAAAGAAAGGTTCAACGATGCGCGCAAAGAAAAAGTCCGCGCGAAACAAGGAACTTCGCAAAGCGCATCGCACCCCGTGGAATTACGCCTCTGCGGAAAAAAAATCGCCTTTGACGCAAAAGGATTTTTCCAGTCCAATGTCGGAATGCTTGAACTTGCCGTTCCGAAAATAATTTCAAAAATTTCAGGAAGCCGCGTCCTCGACTTATATTCCGGCTGCGGAACTTTTTCGGTTTTTCTCGCAGAAAATTTTTCCCACGTCACGATGGTGGAACACAACAAGGGCGCGGTAGTTTTTGCCGAACAGAACATGGCAGGCATTCCCCACTCGACCTTTGCCGTGAGCGGAGCGGAATTCGCAAAAAGCCACGCCGGAATTTTTTCAAGGCAGCATGGCGCGTTCGACACGGTTTTCGCAGACCCACCGAGAAGCGGAATGGAAAAAGAAGTTGTCGAATGGCTTTGCGAAAGCGGCATCCCAAAAATCGCCTACCTTTCCTGCGACACGGCAACCCAGGCGCGAGATGTTGCAAAATTGTCGGAAAGCGGTTATATTGTGGAGGAAGCGTGGCTTCTAGATTTTTATCCGCAGACGAGTCATATAGAAACTTTCTTAATTTGTATGAAAAACTAGGCAATAAATATGAAATATAATACAATTTCAGTATATTTCTTGATTTTATTTCTCATCGCAACGAACGCCGTCTTTGGCGCGGACGCGAACTTGCAGGACGCGCAGGAAGAGACCAAAAGCGTGATGGGCGACCTCGACTTGGAAAAAGTGCCCTACGAATGGCTTTCGGTGATAAGCGGACGCGCGCTTGTAGAGCCGGTTCGCACTTCCTACGGATGGGCGGCATCCACGGACGGACGAATGATAACGGCGTTTTCGGAAGAAGGCGTAGTGCTTTGGCAAAAGTCGATTCCGTCCGCGCCAGAAAAATTCATCTCGGCTTCGGAAAACGACTTCCTTGCGGTGACGCTAAAAAACAAGCGGCTCGCCTTGGTCAACCCAAGCGGCGTTGTGCTTTGGACGGCTGAAACGGGATTGCAGGCCGCGGCAGCCCCGCTTTTCGGACGCGACGGAAGAATCTTCGTTTTCGCGCAGGACGAGGCGGCGTGCTTCGGTGCGAACGGAATCCGAAAATGGACGGCGAAAATTCCTGCGGCAAGCAAGGACCTTCCTCCCGTGGAACTGAACGATGGAAGCGTGTTGATTTTCGCGGAAGGCCTTGAGAACGACAAGACCGTCGGAACAAGGATTTCTCCGTTCGGCGAATTGCTCGAACGCATAGTTTTCGCAGACCAGATTCGTACCGCGTTCTCCGTGCCGGACGGTGCTCTCCTTTCGTTCGCGGACGGAACTCTCGGACTTTGCGCGGTGGAAAAAGAAAGCCGCGCCACATCGTCAAAATGGGTCATAAAAGACCTCGCTCTTTCGGCAACGACCATATTCGAAAACCTAGAATCGAAAGTGCTCGTCGCGGCGGTAAGTTCTTCGTCTTCAGGAACAAAGGTCCACATCGTGAACACGGGCGCGGCTCGCATAATACGTTCGTTCGACATTCCCGAAATCAAGTCGGCAAACTATGTCGAATACACGGCGAGCGGAATCTTCGTCGCGGACTCGACATCGGGCGCGCTCTACAGCATATCGGGAAAGAAAATCCGAACGGTTCGTTTCCCCAAAAATTCGGGGCGCAACTCATACGACTTCGTTCTTTTCGGACACAACGGAGTCGCAGTGTTTGTCGCAAAATCATGGAAAATCACGGGCTGGAAAATCGTCAAAGGCGGCTCGCAGGATTCCGCGCCAAAAAGCAAGTCAGGGTACGAAGCATTTTACAGCGAAACTCCGAACGACTATTCAAGGATGCGCGGCGCTCCGACCGCCTCGCGCAAGAATGCGCTGCTTTCGGGCGACTACGCTTCGGAAGAAAAAAAATTCTGGAAAGACGCGCAGTTCGTCATGGCAGAATATTTTACGCAGCGGACAAGCAAGAACGCGCCTTCGCAGCGCGGCGCAGAAGAAACGCCAGCGGAGTTCAGCCTTGACGACCAGGTGGCAGTGATTTCGATGCTAGGCACATTCGGAACGAGGGACGCTTCGAACATCCTCGCGCGCGTGCTCGGCTTAGAAAATGACGCCACAGTCCTGCGTGCTGCGCTCAAGTCTGTGCAGGAATTCGGATACGACCCCGACCTTCTGATAATCGGCGCAATCGAACAGCTGATAAAAAAGTCAAGCCCGAAGCAGGAAAAGCTCATCGCCGAATGCTGCGAGAGCCTCTATTCGATATGCCGATTCATGGGCCGCCCCGCCCTCTACAAAAAAGGACGCGCCATCATTTCGAATTTGTTCCTGCCCCAATACAGCCAGTCCACAAAAAAAAGCGCGAGAAATGTCTACGAAAAACTTGCAGAAATCGATTTATAATGATATAATATTCAAATCGCATTCGTGCAATCACGTCTGTGACAAAAAAACAAATTGAGGGAAATATGAGAAAGATTTCAGTCGCAATGGCCGCGGCAATTTTCGCTGCAGCTTCGATTTTCGCGATCGGGGTTGACGAGGACGAAATCCGTTCCGTAAACCAGACGATCGTCTTTGAAAACTACACAGGACCGCACGCAACGGTTGACACGTTGGATCAAATCAAGCAAATCGGACGCGGGCTTGGAAGCAGCATCGCATCCGCGCCGAATTCGCAGAGGACAGTCGGAAACAACGCGAAATATTACGTAATCCACGCCATCGACAATTCCGTAGCAGAAAAACTCGACGCGGACATACTCGTACTTGGAGCGGATGCCGCCGTAGACCACATTCGAAATCTGCGCCACATCATAGCGGGCTACCTTTCCGCCGCATACAATTATTCGGAAAACGACGCGCAGACAATCGCGACGTTCATAACAGTATACAACGCGGTATACCGCCAGAACATGGACGCCTTTAGGTCAAAATACAAGGAAATCGTTACGAACAACCTCACCGCAAGCCGCGCGGGTCTTTCCACGCGCTACAGCGAATGGCCGGGCAACTCGCAAATCGTAATCCCAATCAGCGATGTTTCGGGCGGACTTTCCACTGTGGACACGAGCGTCATCAGCGACCGCGACGTGATTAGTTCGATGCAGGAAGATGACGACAAGAACATCGATGCCCGCAAAGACATGGTTGACATAAAGGAACGCGAGGCGGAGAACGCTAGCGAAAAGGCGCAGGAAGCGCAGAAAGAAGCCGCCGAAGAACAGCGCAAGGCGAACGAGCAGCAGCAAAAGGCGGACCAAGCGCAGAAAGAAGCGGACAAAAAGAAAGAAGAGGCGCAGCAAGCCCAGAAAAAGGCCGATGACGCTCAGAAAAAGGCCGACGAAAATCCAGATGACAAGCAGGCTCAAAAGGATGCTCAGCAAGCGCAAAAAGAAGCAGACCAGGCAAAAAAGGCCGAAGATGACGCTCAGAAAAAGGCTGACGATGCCCAACAGAAAGCCGACGACGCACAGCAGAAGGCCAATGACGCAAAACAATCCGCTTCTGACCAGCAGGCTGTGGCAGACAAAAAGCAGGCAGAAGCGCAGGAAGAGCGAAAATCGATAGCGCAGGACCAGGAAGCCGTAGAAAATGCCGAAGAAGCCGCTTCCAACGCCCCGAGCGTATACGGACTCAGTCTCGCAAGCGCGAACAGCATGGATTCTGCCATCGTCAAAGTTAACACAAAGGACGGCACAATCCTGCAAAAATCGGAAGTGAATGTAATCAAAAACCGCGTTGCGTTCAAAGTTGGAGGCGGATTTATCGCCGTCGCGGGCGCGAATTCCGGAAACGGGGCGGTCAAACTGGTGTTCATTGACGAAAAGTCTCTCGAAATCACCAACGAAAGTGAAGAGACTCTTTCTGACAATTCTGTCCTCGTTCAAGACGGAAGCAACTACCTTGTCATAGTAAAAGACAAAATCGCGTGCTTTACGGCAAAATACGATGCGAACTTGAAACTGCTCAAAAAAAGCCCGGTTCCAGTAAGTCCGAATTCGCCGATAGTAAAAACCACGGCAGGCTACATGGTAACAGATGTGGCAGGACAGCCGCTCGTGCTCGACACGACAGAACTCACGGTCACCACAAAGCAGATAGTGGAGGCGGTGTCAGGAACGCTCAAAAACCTCACAAAATAATTCCAAAAATCAAAAATAACTGCGGCGCATAAACGCGCCGCAGTCCTTTTTTACACCTGATAAATTTTCAAAAACATAATTTTTATAAACGCGCTTGTTTGCGAGTTCCCCTCGCACGGACGAACTCACATTCTCGGAAGTTGAAACTTCCTGCGATGTCGATTTGAGAAAAGAAAAATTCGCGTCCACACAGGGTTTTATGCAATCCGATTCTTTTTATTGACAGAGGAATTCTGAAAAGCAAATTCAGTCTTCGTTATCTTCCGTTGCATTCACGAATTTCGTGTATGAAGGAAGGTACATCAACTTGACTTTTCCCGTAGGGCCGTTTCGCTGCTTTGCGACAATCAGTTTTGCTTCCTGCGTTGGCTCTTCGGTGCGCTCGCGCTCGCGGTGCAAGAACATCACAACGTCCGCGTCCTGTTCGATTGAACCCGAGCCTCGCAACTGCGCCAAATTCGGCTCGTTGCCCTCAGCGTCCCGCGCAACTTGGCACAAAGCGACAACCGGAATGTCCAATTCGCGCGCCAGGGCTTTTAACGAGCGGGAAACTTCCGACTGCTGTTCGTACACCGGAGCGGAAGAATTTTCGGTGGAAACAAGTCCTATGTAATCGATGAAAATGATTTTTACTTTTTTGTCAACGACGAGCCTTCGGGACATTGCGCGCACATCCAAAAGTTGCATATTCGGCTGATCCACAATGTAAAGCGGAGCATTGTAAATCCTGCCCGCCGCATCCTGAAGTTTTTGGAAATCCGCCATCGAAAACACTCCGTTTCGGAGTTTTCCACCCGAAACATTGCTTTCCATGCTCAAAAGACGCTGGGCAATCATGTGATGCGACATTTCGAGCGAAAAGAAACCGCATGGAATTTTTTCTCCAACGCAAAGGTGTTCCATCATTGACAACGCCATCGCTGTCTTTCCGATTGAAGGGCGCGCGCCGATTATGATGAATTCCGAATTCTGAAATCCGCTCGTCATAGTGTCGAGTTTTCCGAAGCCGCTTTCGATTCCCGAAAATCCCTGCTGATTGAATCGCGCCTCAATCAATAGCAGGCCTTCATCCATGAGCGTTTTTGCGTCATGGATTTTGACAGTTTCGTTGCGCTCGGAAAGGCTGAAAATTTTCTTTTCGGTGTCCTCGATGATGTGGCGGCTTTCGCGGGAAAAGTCTGAACTGTCCGCCTTGATTTCCTCGCCAATTTTTATCAGGTCGCGACGCGTGGCAAGGTCGAGCACGATTTTCACGTAGTAGTCAATGTTCGCGCTCGTGGGAACGGTGTCCGTGAGCGCAGCAATGTATGCCGCCCCGCCCGCCTCTTGCAACTTTCCGATTTTTGTCAGCTCGCTTATCAAAGTCAAGGCATCGCCGTGGATGTTCTGATTGAAAAGCGAAACCATAGTTTCAAAAATGAGACGATTTTGATATGAATAGAAACGGTCGCCTTGCAAGGTCGAAACATTGTCACTGAGCGCGTCCCAGTCAAGCAGGAACGCGCCCAAGACTGCCTGTTCAGCCTCCAAGTTGTGCGGCAAAACCTTGTCTTTTAGTCCCAGATATTCCACTTTGAAAAAAAGCGAATTCCTTAGGCGTTCTGCTCGGCGGACTCGGCGTTAGACGATTCCGCATTTTCAGAAGATTCAGCCGGCTGTTCGGAAACCTCTTCTTTTTTGGCGCGCGGCTTTTTTTCGGCTGGAGCAGAGTTTTTGTCTACCTGCCCGAGCACTTCAAGATGAAGTTCCGCGCTCACATTTTCGTAGAGTTTGACCGTCACCTTGTACTTGCCTGTGGTCTTGATTGTGACGCCAGGAATTTCGATGCGCTTTCGCTCGAACTCAAAGCCTTCTTTGGCAAGGAGGTCAACGACAGTCTGCGCGCTCACCGCGCCGTAAAGTTTTCCTGTCGCGCTGGCAGGAACAGTAACAGAAAGGTTGAGCGCCTCGATTTTGTCCTTGTCGCTTGCGGCGGCGGCGCGTTTCTGAGCCTTTCGCTCTTCAATCTCCGCCTTGCGCTCTTCGAAGAGTTTCACCACGGCCGGAGTGTACGGCAGGGCCAATTTGCGCGGAAACAAAAAGTTGCGCGCGTATCCATCGGCGACAACCTTTGTGTCGCCCTCTTCTCCCAAATGCTTTACGTCTTTGTTGAGAATAACTTTCATTTTAATCAAGCTCCTTTTAAACTCCGCCGGCAAATTCGATTTGCGATTTTCCGGCGGCTTCAATTTACAAAACATCGGGAAACCCCCGACGTTCCAAACAAATCCGCCTTCGTCACCAGGAGTTGGATCGTCGGCGGAATTTTATCAGTCGGCAACGAACGGCAAAAGGCAGATGTTGCGGGCGCGTTTGATGGCGCGGGCAAGTTCCCTTTGGTGCTTGGCGCAAGTGCCTGTGTTGCGGCGAGGCAGAATCTTTCCACGCTCGGTGGTGAAGCGACGAAGCGTGTCCGCGTCCTTGTAGTCGATTTTCGACTTGTTGTAGCAGAAGCGACAAACTTTTTTGTGGAACGCGAATTTTCCCTTCGCGCCGCCGCGCTGTCCTTTGTCCTCACCTTCGCGACCTGTCTCGGCATTGGCCACGGCATCTTTCACTTCGTTATTTTCTACTGTTTCGTCAGACATAATTTTCTCCTAAATAAAATTAAAATGGAATATCCTCGGGGAAGCCTTCGGAAGGCTCGGCGTAGGACGAATCCGGCTCTTGGCTTTGATAGCCCTGAGACTGCGGACGAGGCTGGAATCTCGGCGCGGATGAATTCTGCGAATAGCCTCCGTCAGAAGGCGAATCACCCCTGCCCCCCAAAAGTTGGACGGTATCCGCCACGACAACGACCCTGCTGTTTTTCACGCCGTCCTTTTCCCAGCGATCCTGCTTGAGATAGCCGTCAACGGCAATCTGCTTGCCCTTCGTAAGATAGGGCTTGAGATTTTCCGCGGTCCTTCCCCAAATCGTTACGTCGAAATAGCTCACCTCGTCGATCCACTGCTCCCCACTCTTGCGGGTCCGATTCACGGCGATGCTTACATTCGCGCGCGCCGTTCCGTTCTGCGTATACGCAAACGAGCGTTCGTCCGTGCCCAAATCTCTTGTGAGGCGGCCAATCAATACGACATGATTCAAGTCTGTCATTATTTCGAGCCTTCCAGCAAGACGAACATCGACTTGAGCAAATCGGCGTTGAGGCGAAGCTGCGCTTCGATTTCAGAAATCTTGGCTGGATTCACCTTGAGATTGAAGAGGACGAAGCGTCCCTTCCTCTGCTTTTGGATTTCGTAAGCCAAATCGCGGTCGCCGAAAGGCTCTTCCTTTTCGATTTCCGCGCCGAACTGCGAAAGCGTCTGGCGCAAAGAATCCGAACCTTTCTTGTACCTATCTTCGTCCATCGGGAAGATAGCCATGAACTCGTAGTTTCTCATAAAAACTCCTTCTGGTCTGTGGAATCCGGCGCGGACAAATCCGTCCGAATCCAAGGCGTAATTTTTCCGCAAAATGCGGAAACTCATTCTAGCAGAAAAAAGAGGCGCGTGTCAATACGTTCGCGAAAAATATTGCAACAAGCGAAACATCTCACTTCCAACTTTTCTTTTTTTTTGAAATGTGGTATAATTTTCCAGCCTGACTTTCGATGAGTTTGCTCAACATGACAAAGCGGAGTTTTCAGGGAGAGAAAAGATGCTCAACATAAACAACAACACAGCCAACATGAAGCGCGAAATCTTGGTGCGCATCGCGAAGCTTCAACTTGAAGGAAGGCTCGAAGAAGGCGTGCACTTCATTCCGCGCGAAATGGTTCCGCGCGACGCGAAGCCTCTGCGCTGCTGCGTTTTCCACGACCGCGAAATTATACGAATGCGGACGATTGCGCGAATGGGAATCTCGGTTGAGAACATCGATGAAGAGCGCACGCTTGCTTCGTTCGCAAGGGAAGCGTTGGAACGACCAAAACCGACTTGGCCCATGCTCACGGTTTTGCACGAAGCGTGCAACGCCTGCGTCAAAGCGCACTACATGGTGACGAACGCCTGCCAGGGATGCGACGCCCGTCCGTGCATGGTGAACTGTCCAAAAAACTGCATCCACGTCGAGCACCACGCGCACATCAACGAAAGCGAGTGCATAAACTGCGGCAAATGCATGGAAAACTGCCCTTACCACGCCATCATAAAAATTCCCGTTCCGTGCGAAGAGGCGTGTCCTGTTGGCGCGATTTCAAAAGACGAAAGCGGGCGCGAAAAAATCGACTACCACAAATGCATCTTCTGCGGAAACTGTATGCGCGAATGTCCGTTCGGCGCGATGATGGGAAAAAGCCAACTCGTTGACGTGATAAAGCATTTGATGAAAAAAGCCGCCGCGAATTCTTTGGGCGCGAAATCCGAAGGCGCGGATTCACAAGGAAAAATTTCTGCGGACGAAAATTCCGCCAATGCGAATTCTCCAAAAAAAATCGTCGCGCTCTACGCGCCTGCAATCGCCGCGCAATTCAATGCTGTTCCGGGACAACTCGAAGCCGCTCTGAAGGCGGCAGGGTTCGACCGCGTGTGGGAAGTTGCCGTAGGCGCTGACATCTGCGCCGACAACGAGGCTCGGGAATTCGAAGAGCGCATGGCGCGCGGAGACAAGATGATGACGACTTCATGTTGCCCCGCCTACGTTCGAGCAGTGCGCCGCCATGTTCCCGCGTTGGCAGAATGCATTTCCGAAACGAAAACGCCGATGCACTACACGGCAGAGCTTGCGAAAAAAGCCGACCCAGGATGCGTCACCGTTTTCGTGGGTCCGTGCCTCGCAAAACGCCGTGAAGGTTTCGATGACGAAATGGTGGACTATGTGTTGAGCACGCTCGACTTGGAATCGCTTTTCATCGCGAAAGAAATCGACGTTTCAAAAATGCAAGCGGAAGCGACTTCGATAATCCCCACTGCGAGCGGAAGGAATTTCGCAAGAAGCGGAGGCGTTGCAGAAGCGGTGGAATTGCGCCTCAAAGACAAATCAATCCTGCGCGCCGCAAAAATCAACGGCCTCACAAAAAGCGGAATGAAAATGCTGAACGCCTACGGCATGATAAATTCCGGAAAGATTCCATCCAAGCCCGACACGCCGAATCTCATAGAAGTGATGGCTTGCGAAGGCGGCTGCATCGGAGGCCCGAGCATAATCAAAAACGTAAAGGAAGCGGAAGCCCAACTGCAAAAATATGTCGAATCGGGCGCAGCCAACGCCGTAAAAGGCGCGTAAGGAAGGCTCGCGGGCACGCCGCATTCCGCACAAAAAGCGCGAGATTCCGCCCGAACTTGCCGTGATTTTCGATTGCGCCGCGCTTTTTTTGAAATTCACGGCTGGAGGGGCATCGCAAATTTTCGCAAAAAAAATTAAAGATTCCGCCGTTTGATGACGATAATTTAAATGTCGGGGGCTTTTCCCCTCCCACCCATGCCCCCGATAATGCCTGATGGCATTGCCCGGCCCCGAAGGCCGGGCTTTTTTATTGGCGGCCGACATCTTGACACAAAATCAGTTTTCTTATAGAATGTTTCCCTATGCCGATAAAAAAATCCGTAAAGGTGATGTCGTTTCTGCTGATGCTTTCCGCACTCATAATCGGGGCTGTGCTTGGCTTGGCATTGGCGCAAACAGTCCGCACGGAAAACACCGAAAATTTCACCGAGTTTAGAACCGCGCTTCCGACAAAAATCCTCGACATCAACGGCGAGTTAATCACGGAATTCACTTCGGAGGAGCGGCGCGAGCTTATGAGCCTCCTTGAAATTCCGCAGCACATGAAGGACGCTCTCATCGCGCGTGAAGACCGCATCTTTTTCGAGCACAACGGATTCAGCATAAAGGCAATCGCGCGCGCCTTCATCGGAGTTTTCACGAAAAAATCGCTCGGCGGCGGCTCCACGCTGACTCAGCAAATCGCGGGCACGCTCTACTGCGACCGCACCCAAATGAAATTCTCGCGGAAAATCAAGGAACTTTGGTGGGCCATTCAAATGGAACGCCGCTATTCCAAAAACGAAATCATCGAACTTTACTTGAACCACGTATATTTCGGAGGCGGCACTTACGGACTCAACGCCGCAAGCAAATATTATTTTGGGCACGACGCAAGGAGCATAACGCCTGCGGAATCGGCAATCCTCGTAATCCAGCTTTCCAACCCTTCCTACTACAATCCGTTCGAGCATCCGAATCGCGCGATGGAAAGGCAGAAAGACGTGCTTGACACGATGGTCGAGGAAGGATACATAACAAAAAAAGAAGCCGAAGAATCCTATGACAATTACTGGCTCGAATTCGACTATTCGCGCACAGACACTTCGGCGTTTTTCATGCGCGAAGACAAAGCCCCATGGTTCAGCGAATATGTCCGCCGCGAACTGAGCGAAATGATTTACGGAGACGCCGACATCTATACAAGCGGATTCACCGTGAACACGACCGGAAATCTTTTCCACTTGCAGACCGCGCGTCTTTTGATGGAAAAACAAATCGCGAACGTAAACGCGAACTTCAAGGCGCGCATGGCATCGAACCAACGCGGCGCGTTCAGTACCTACATTCCGATGGCGGAACTTGTCACTCTTCTCGGAAATTTCACTGGGTTCAAAATGTCGAACAGGCTTTTGATTTCGCGCGCCGCGGACAGTTTCAATGAAAACCTCAATCCGATTGTTGACGTGATGAGCCTCATGTTCGGAATCGACGACCTCAAAGTGGGAATCATCAGCCGAGCAAACACAACCAACCAGGAAAAGGCGAAGACCACCACAATCGAAGGAACGATGGTCAACCTCGAAAACGACACCGGCTACATAACGGCGATAATCGGCGGAAGCAAATTCGACCAGGGAAACCAATTCATCCGCGCGTCGCAGGCAAGGGTGCAACCAGGCTCTTCGTTCAAACCGCTTTATTTCTCCGCGGCGATGGATTCGGGAAAATTCAACGCGGCCACTCCCCTGCTTGACGCTCCATACGAATTCGTTACGAGCAGCGGCGAACAATATCTTCCAAACAACTACGGAGGAGCATGGCACGGAAACGTCTTGCTGTGGCGCGCGCTCGCGCTTTCGCTGAACATTCCCGCGCTCAAAGTGCTGGAAGGAATCGGCTTTAAGGCGGCGATTGACCGTTCCGTGGCATTGTTGGGAATTTCAGACGAGGAACTTCCGCGCAGGGCGTTCGTGCCCGGATATCCGCTTGGGCTTGGAACGGTTTCCGTGCGCCCGATTGAAATGGCCCGCGCCTACGCAATATTCGCGAACGGAGGAAAAGCGGTAACGCCGACAGCCATCCGCACCGTGGAAGACAGGAACGGAAACATAATACTCAACATCGACCGCGACGTGCACAACAGGATGAGGAATCCCCACCAAGTAATCACTCCGCAGAACGCCTTCATTATGACAAAGATTCTCGAAGGTTCAAAGACAATAGGAACGCTGCACTACGGCTCGGTCAACCGTTCAAGCCTCATCGACCGCGACTACAGCAATCCAGGAGGCTCGAAATTCGTATACACGGACAGGACCGGAAAAAGGTTCGAAATGCCGATTGCAGGAAAAACAGGAACTACGCAAAACTGGGCGGACGCATGGACAATCGGCTACAGTCCCTACTACACCGCGGCATTCTGGTTTGGATTCGACACGCCCGGAATGTCGATGGGCATGAACGGAACAGGCTCGTTGATAGCAGGACCGCCGTGGGGCGATTTTTTCCGCGCGATTCATCAAGGGCTGCCTTACAAAGATTTTCCGCAACCTTCCGAAGGCGTGGTAAAACGAACCGTGTGCCGTGAAAGCGGCGGAATTCCTTATGACGGCTGTCCGCAAATCACGCTTTGGTTTTTAAGCGACAACGTTCCGACCACATACTGCGACGTGCACGGAAGAACAGCCGCAGGCCGCGCACGGCGCACGGCGAACGCGCTGGAAAACGCGCTTTATCAATCGGGAAGTTATCTCGATGGAATTCTGGACTCGGACGAAATAGAACTGGATTTGGACGGCTTGGATTTGGACGCGCTCATAAACGGAGATTTTTCGGCGAAAAAGGAAAATCCCAGCGACGCGAAAAAGCCAATCGAGGATAATTCACAGACTGCGGATTTTGAAAAAGCGGAAAATGAAGCCGCAACAGAAATTCAGTGGTTTGAATCGGAGCAGACGGAATAAAATGCTGGTAAGTATAAAGGACATAAAAGTAAAGCGCCGCGTAAGAAAGGATTTGGGAAACCTTGAGGACTTGAAAAACAGCCTTCGCCGCTACGGGCTTTTGAATCCAATCACGCTCAACGGAAAATACGAACTGGTGGCGGGCGAACGCAGGCTTGAAGCGGCCAAGGCCATCGGCTGGACCAGCATCAACGCGAACATCATCGAAAACCTAAGCGAGATTGCGCAGTTGGAAATGGAAATCGAAGAAAACAACCAGCGCAAGGAATTCACGGACGACGAACTGTTCGAAGGCTACAAGCGTCTCGAACGCCTGCGAAACCCGAGTATTTTCCGCCGCATTTGGAACGCAATAAAATCGTTTTTTGAATGCCTCGCGCGCATCCTGAAAAACTTGTTCAAACGCAAGGATTCAACAAAAAAAAATCGCTAAAATGATTTCGAGCCAATGCGAAAACGCAAAGCAATAAAGGTATCCGCCTAAAGCACCGCGCGTTTTACTGCGAAATTCCGCATAGTTTAAAAATCACTTGAACACGATTCGGACGAATTTCTTTTTTCCGGCCCTCAGCACAAGTTCGCCATCGCTGTCCAAGTCGCCTGCGGAAAGAACGCGCTTCACATCGGAAAAAGTCTTTCCGTTTACGGCGGCCCCGTTCTGCAAAATCAGGCGGCGGACATCGCTCTTTGTCGCGCCAAGCCCCGCTTCGAAGAACAAATCAATCGCGCCCTTCCCTGCCTCAAGTTCCGCGCGGGAAAGTTCAACCGTTGGCATATTTTCCTTGCTTCCTTCCCCGCCGAAAGCCGCGAGCGCGCCGGAAACCGCCTTTTCCGCCTCCGCCTCTCCGTGAATGTCCTTCACCACTTCGAACGCAAGGGCCTTTTGCGCGATTCGCTTTTCGGGAGAGACCTTGTGAAGCGATTCGATTTCCTCGATTTTTTCCCGCGGAATGAAAGTGAGCACCTTGAGATATTCGAAAACCTTTTCGTCGTTAGAATTGTACAGGTACTGATAGATTTGATAGGGCGAAGTTTTTTCCTTGTCGAGCCAAAGCGCGTTCCCCTCGCTCTTTCCGAATTTCTTCCCGGTCGCGTCCAAGACGAGCGGCATCGTAAAAGCGTAGGCGGTCTTTCCGAGCATCTTTCGAATGAGATCGACTCCAGTGGTGATGTTGCCCCATTGGTCGCTGCCCGCAACTTGCATTATGCAATTTTTTTCGCGGAAAAGATGCACGAAATCGTAACCCTGCATCAGCATGTATGAAAATTCCGCGAAAGTGATTCCAGTGTCCAGCCTCCGGCGGATTATGTCCTTGTCGAGCATATAGTTCACGTTGACATATTTTCCCACGTCGCGCAAAAATTCGATGAAAGTAAAATCGCGTGTCCAGTCATAGTTGTCCACAAGTTCCGCCTTGCCTCCAAGAAGCGAATCGACTTGCGCGCGGATTTTCTTTATGTTTTCTTCGAGGATTTTTGTGTCGATGATTTCGCGCTCCGCGCTCGGACGCGGGTCGCCTATCCTTCCCGTCGCGCCCCCGCAAAGCAGAATCGGGTGGTGTCCGGCTTCGGCAAGGCGTTTCGCCATGCAAAGCGAAGTGTAGTGCCCCAAATGCAGGCTGTCTGCGGTGGGGTCGGTTCCCCAGTAAAAAGTAAAAGGCTCGCCGTCAAGGATTCTTTTCAATTCAGACTCTTCGCCTGCGACATCCTTTATGAGCGTGCGCCATTTCAAGTCCTCGTACAAACTCATTTTTCCCTCGCGATTTTGGAAAAACATTGTAGCAAAAAACGCTTCTTTGCGCAAGTGGGAGTCTTTGCTCTCTGTAAATCAACAGCAGTTTGCAACGCCGCAAACCGCTCCGCCCACGGAGAGCACCCCTCTCCGTGTACTGTCAGCACCCCTCTCCGTGTACTGTCAGCACCCCTGTCCGTGTACTGTTAGCACACCTCTCCGCGTACTGTTAGATACCCTCTCCGTACAATGTTTAAAGCACTCTCCGTGGAGTGTATGGGACTAGGGGCGAAAAATCCCAATTCACCAAAATTCCGCGATTTCTTGAATTTATTTGCGGAAAAACGCAAACGTATTTCCGCAAATAAATTT
>JAFLSR010000039.1 GCA_022510845.1 Treponema sp. | reverse complement strand
ACGACAACAACGCGGATTTGCCCGGCGGATTCATGTGGCCCGGATACGGCGAGAATAGCCGCGTCCTCGCATGGATTTTCGACCGCTGTGACGGCGCGGACAACTTCATCGAAACTCCGATTGGATATATGCCCAAAGAGGGCGCGCTCAATCTCGAAGGACTTTCGGAAGTGTACAAGGCGCAAGTTCCCGCGATTACCGCAGTGGACAAGGAAGGCTGGCTCAAGGAATGCAAGGACATCCGCGAGAACCACTATCCGAAGTTCGGAAAGCACCTGCCAAAAGAGTTGAGCGAGTGCTTGGACGATTTGGAAAAACGGCTGAACGCGTAAGCCTGGCGAGTTTCGGTAGCAGTCGAAAGACTGCGTGCGAAACTCGGTGAGCAGCCGCATGGCTGCGACACACTGCCCGCAAGGATTAAATTCCTTGCGGGTTTATTTGTAATTAGGAAAGACGCTTATGATATTAGTAAATACTGATTATATCAGTGGCAAGAAGCTTGAAATGCTCGGGCTTGTAAAAGGCAGCACCATTCAGTCAAAGAATTTCGTGAGGGACATCACGCAGGGGCTGAAAACCCTTGTGGGCGGCGAGTTAAAGGCATACAGTGAAATGATGAATGATGCCAGGGAATTGGCTACCAAGCGAATGGTTGCGGAGGCTGAAAGCATGGGTGCTGACGCCATTGTAAACATTCGGTACGCCTCGTCGTCTGTCATGCAGGGGGCGGCGGAAGTGATTGTCTATGGCACGGCCGTGAAAATCTCCGAACAGTAATTAGGCAAAGAATCCTGCGGCTGTGGCAGGGTGTAACACTGGTATGTTGTACCGCAAGCAAAGCCGCGCCCGAAAAAAAAGACAGCCACACAATGCGCGGCTGTCTTTGAATGCGCTTTGATGAAAGCGATTTTCGATTTTAGTTTGAAAGAATCATAACCCAGTATCTTCCTGAACTGTCGTGGGCTATTCCGATTTTTGTCGCGCTTGAACTGAGCATATTTCTGCGGTGTCCTTGTTCAGAATAAGGCTTTCCGTCTTCTTTCCATTGCAAGAAGGTCTTTTCGCCGCTTGTGTTTCCCATTGCTATGTTTTCAGCTTTGTAACCTGTTTTTATGCCAAGATCGTCAAAAACCGTAAAGCAACTTTTACCATTCGGTCTTGTGTGTGAAAAACTTTTTACGATTTCTTCTGCACGGATTGCAGCAGCCTTGCAGAGTTCTTCATCCAATGTGAGTTCGCCTAGCTTTCCGACTAGGTTTGTATTTGTTTTGTTGTCGCTGTTGAGATAGAATGCCTCATTTCCAGTTCGGAATTTATTTGTGAGGTTGTAACAGACCAAAACTTCATCGTCAATGTCAAAATTAACTTTATTTTTACTGCCTGTTGATTCATTGCTCAACCAGTCAATTCCGTCGTCACACCCCCCCCCAAGAAGAAGTGCGAGTGCCATGACTGCGGCTATTTTCAGCATTGTTGCAAGTTTTTTCATTATTATTTCCTCCCAAAAATTGTATTTTTGAATGTTATTCTTTTAGTATAACGCAGTTTTAAAGGTTTGTACAGTGTTTTTCGCTTTTTTTCTAGGCGGATTTTGCGTTTGCAATTTTTTGACGATGCTTTGCCGTGGATTTGTTTTTGGAAAGAACGGTCGAACAGCGCGGAATTGTGTTTTATGATTTTTTCTCCGCGGTATTGAACTTTTTTTGCGTTTGTGGTATCGTATTCACTGACGAAGGCCTGTTTTGCGAAGAAGCAAATCTTGCAGCAAAGCGGGCTTTGCTTTTTAAAAAAGTGTCTATAATACAAAGGAGTTGGCTTTATGGAAAAGTTTGAGGCGGTTTTGGGAAAAATCGACGATGTGGTTTGGGGACCGATTCTTATCATCCTCATTTTGGGAACTGGAATCCTGCTCACCGTTCGCACGAAGGGCGTTCAGTTCAAGAAATTGGCGCGCGCGCTCAAATCGATAATGCAAAAGCCTTCGGGAGAGAAGGGCGAGGTTTCGAGTTTCGGCGCGTTGTGCACGGCCCTTTCTGCAACGATTGGAACCGGAAACATCGTTGGCGTTGCCACGGCGATTGCGGCAGGCGGTCCCGGCGCGCTTTTTTGGATGTGGCTTGCCGCCCTTTTGGGAATGGCTACGAAATACGCCGAATGTATGCTCGCTGTGAATTATCGGGAAGTGAGCGCGGACGGGCACATTTTGGGCGGCCCTTTCTATACGATTGAAAAGGGCATGGGCAAAAAATGGAAGTGGCTTGCCGTGCTTTTCGCCGTGTTCGCTATGCTCGCGGGACTTTTGGGAATCGGAACTATGACGCAAATCAACGGAATTACGACCGCCGTGAAGGGCGTTTTTGATCCGAACAATGCGAACATCGCGCTCACGCTCGGCGAAAATGCAATCTCTTGGTCCGTTGTGATTGCGGGCGCGTTCATAACGCTTTTCGCAGCCCTCGTTATTATCGGCGGAATCAAGCGCATTTCGAAGGTTGCGACGTTCATCGTGCCTTTTATGGCGGCGTTGTATCTTCTTGTCGGCGTTCTCGTCATAATGTTCAATTTGAGCCGCGTTACCGAGGCGTTCCAAATAATTTTCAGAACCGCTTTCGGCGCACGGGCGATTGGCGGCGGTGCGCTCGGCGCACTTGTTGTTGCCATGCAAAAGGGAATTGCCCGCGGAATTTTTTCCAATGAGGCTGGTCTCGGTTCTGCTCCGATTGCGGCTTCGGCGGCGCAGGTGGAAGAGCCTGTGGCGCAGGGATTGGTTTCGATGACCGGAACTTTCATTGATACGATTGTGATTTGTACGATTACCGGCCTTTCCATCGTAATAGCGGGGCTTGTGCCGGGCGGTGAGTGGGGCGCGAATTTTGTCCTTGGCGGCTCGATGCTTTCAGGCGGCGACCTTTCTACGGCGGCGTTCGTCACGCTTTTTACGGATGTGTTCGGACAGAGCGCGGCCCTTGAACTTTGCGTCCGCGTCATCATAATGGTGTGCCTTGCGTTCTTCGCGTTTACGACGATTTTGGGATGGGACTATTACGCGGAGCGTTCGATTGAATACCTTTCGGGCGGAAAGATGACCATCGTCATGGCTTACAGGATTTTGTACATCGTGGCGATTTTCATCGGACCTTACCTCACGCTGAGCGCGGTGTGGACAATCGCCGACATCACGAACGCGCTCATGGCGTTGCCGAACATCGTCTCGCTTATTGCGTTGAGCGGCGTTGTCGCGAAAATGACCGACGAATATTTCAAAAAATATCCGCACTTGGATTTGATTGAGCCAATCGACTGATGCGGAAGAAAGCCGCGCGTTTTTTTGCCTGCGGCATTTTTTGTGCCGCGGATTTCGGCAATTCGGTGTCGCGTTTTCTGTCGCAGAACGCCTGAAAATGGCGTTCCATTTTTTGCGCGGATTTGAGTTTCATTCTTTTGCGGGCTTTCCGCACAATCTTTTTTTGGAGCAAAAAATTGATTACTGTTTCAGACGTTAGTTTAAAGTTCAGCGAGCGTCCGCTTTTCAAGGACGTGAATTTGAAATTCACTCCGGGGAATTGCTACGGAATAATCGGCGCGAACGGCGCGGGCAAATCCACGTTCCTCAAAGTGCTTTCCGGCGAACAGGAACACGACACGGGAACGATTGCGATTGGCTCGGGCGAGCGGATGGCAGTGCTCAAACAGGATCACTTTGCGTTCGATTCGTATTCGGTGAAGGACACCGTGATGTTCGGCTTTCCCAAACTTTACGAAGTGGCGAAGGCGCGTGAAGCGATTTACGAAAAAGAAGATTTCAGCGAAGAGGACGGAAACCGCGCCGCGGAACTTGAGGCGGAGTTCAGCGAGATGGGCGGTTGGGAAGCGGAAAACCAAATTGAACAGATGCTTTCCGGCCTCGGGCTGGAAGAGGAATTCCACGACAAGATGATGTCGGAACTTGACGAAAGCCAAAAAGTCCGCGTCTTGCTCGCGCAGGCGCTTTTCGGCAATCCGGACATTTTGCTTTTGGACGAGCCGACGAACGGCCTTGACTTGGAATCTATTTCGTGGCTGGAAGAATTCCTGATGGAATTCCCGAACATCGTCATCGTAGTGAGTCACGACCGCCATTTTTTGAATTCGGTCTGCACGTACATCTGCGACATCGACTACGGCAAAATCAGCCAGTTCACGGGCAACTACGACTTTTGGTATCAGATGAGCCAAATCATGCAGCGGCAGGCGAAGGATCAAGCAAAAAAGCGCGAGGAGAAAATCGCCGACTTGAAGGAATTCATCCAGCGTTTCGCTTCGAACGCCGCGAAGAGCCGCCAAGCCACCAGCCGCAAAAAGGTTTTGGAAACTTTGGAACTTGAAGAATTGCCGGTTACGAGCCGCAAATTTCCATACGTCAATTTTCGTCCTGAACGCGCGATCGGAAACAACGTGCTTGAAACGAAGTCGCTTTGTCTTTGCGAGGACGGCGAGACGCTTTTGGACAATTTTTCGCTCGTGGTGAACCGCACGGACAAGGTGGCATTCGTCGGAATCGAGCACAATTCGATTTCCGTGCTGTTCGACATAATCGCGGGAGAAAAGAAAGCGGATTCGGGCGAATATTTTTGGGGGCAGACTGCGAAATTCTCGTACCTGCCGCGCGACAATTCCGCCTTTTTTGAAAACAGCCTCAACATCACAGAATGGCTCAAGCAGTATTCTCCCGACCAAAACGATGCATACGTGCGCGGATTTTTGGGAAGGATGCTTTTTTCTGGAGACGAGTCGCTGAAAAGCGTGCGCGTTTTGAGCGGAGGCGAAAAAGTGCGGTGTATGCTTTCGCGGATGATGCTTTCTGGCGCGAACGTGCTGATTTTGGACGACCCCACGAACCATTTGGACTTGGAGGCGATTCAAAGCCTGAACGAGGCTCTGGTGAGTTTTCCGGGCGTGGTGCTTTTTACGAGCCACGACCACGAGTTCATCCAATCCATCGCCAGCCGAATCGTGGAAATCACTCCGCGCGGCATAATCGACAGGATGATGACGTTCGACGACTACCGCGCCGACAAGCAGATAGCAGAAATGCGGAAGGAATTCTACAAGGGAAGCGGAAAGAAAATCAGGCTGTGATTCGTGCTTTGAGTGGCGTTCGGCGACTTCATTCAAATTCCTTTTCGTCAAGGAGAAAAACGATTAAAAACAAGACAGCAAAAACTGCAAGGAAATTTCACCCGCTTGCTTTCCACATTGGGATTTCTTGTGGCATCGTGTTTTTGTATTTTTTCAATCGAAGCGTGGCGTGGTTCAAAAGCACCTTCGACGTGGGCATAGAGCAAATAGCGTATACAATCCAATCGCCGCTAAAAGGCGGCAACATTGAATTCTTTGCCACGCTGTCCGACTTTGTTTCGGCAGGCACTGTGGCGATTCTTGTGGCATCCTATGCGGCGTTCGCGATTTTGTACGAATTCATCTTTTCAAAAAATCGCACGCGGCTTTCGGTTTCCGTTCGGAACAAATCCTTTTCGATAGATGTTTACCGCGCACTGCGGATTGTCATTCGTCTCTTGATTTTCGTATTTTTCGTGGTTCAGACTTTCGATGCGTGCGTCGCCCTTCAACTTGGAAAATACATTTCCTCACGGCGCGAAAAATCTACGCTTTACGAGAATTTTTATCGCGCGCCGAAAGGGGAGGGGGTGAAAGGCGACGGAAAGAATTTGATTTATATCTACCTTGAATCAATGGAAGTCACCTACGCTTCCGAGGCGGAGGGCGGTCATCAGGCGGAAAATAACTACATTCCGCACTTGACGGCTTTGGCGCACGATAATGTGAATTTTTCGGCGGGCGAAGGATTGGGCGGATTTCGTGTTACGAAAGGTTCGACATGGACTATGGGCGCGATTTTTTCCACTTCGTCAGGGATTCCGTTCGCCTTCCCAATCGAAGCGAACAAATCGGATTTGTATGAGGCGGTGGGAAAAAAGGTGGTGGCACTCGGCGACATTTTGGAAGAAAAGGGCTACGCGCAAGAATTCCTTTGCGGTTCGAACGGCAACTTCGCCGGCCGCAAGCAGTTTTTCGAGCAGCACGGCAACTTCAAGGTGTTCGACCTTTTTTCGGCGCGGGATGCAGGCTATGTTGACGATGACTATTATGTTTGGTGGGGACTGGAGGACGAAATCCTTTACAGCATTGCTCGCGACGAATTGACGAGGCTTGCCGCGCAAAACGAAAAGTTCAACTTCACGATGCTTACGGCGGACACGCACCATGTGGGCGGCTACATTTGCAAAAAGTGCGGAAACGAATTTCCGACCCCGCTTGAAAATGTCATTGCCTGTGCGGACAGGCAACTTTATGAATTCGTAGCATGGATTTCCAAGCAGGACTTTTTTGATGACACCTTAATCGTGGTTTCGGGCGACCATCGGAGAATGGACAAACTTTTAGTGGAAGGCATTGACAACGCCGACCGCTTTATCTACAATTGCTTCATAAACGCGAATGCGCAAGAGGGCTTTGCCGCGAAGGGAAGGGAATTCACGTCGCTGGATATTTTTCCGACGGTGCTTTCGGCGATGGGCTTTGAACTTTCTGATAATCGGATGGGTCTTGGTACGAACCTCTTTTCGGGAGAAAAGACACTTTCCGAAGAACTGGGCTTTGCGCGGCTCAACGAAGAACTTTCAAAGCGTTCGACTTTCTACGAAAAGAATTTTTACTAGCGGATGCGGTTTGAAACCAGCGATGTGGGTTTTATAAAAGAAGTGGTGCATTTATTTGCATAAAACTCGCTTATTTACTGCGATTTTTCGCTTCGCTGCAAAATCGCTTTTTCAATATTTTCAGAAATTGACATTTCTGAAAATATTGAAAATTCAAGGAGGAAGGTATTTTTCAGATTTTGCACAAAGACGGCCGCGCCCGCACGGGGGTGCTCACGCTTCCGCACGGAACTGTGCGCACTCCGGTTTTTATGCCGGTGGGAACAAACGGTGCGGTCAAAGCCATTTCCAAAGACGACCTTGAAGAAATCGGTTTCGAAATAATTTTGGCGAACACATATCATCTCTACTTGCGTCCCGGAAGTCCGCTTGTGCGCGAGGCGGGAGGACTTCACGGCTTTTCGGGATGGAAGAAAAATTTCCTCACCGATTCCGGAGGCTTCCAAGTTTTTTCGCTTTCGAAAATCCGAAAAATCTTGGACGACGGCGTTCGGTTTCAAAGCACGGTGGACGGCTCGTATCATTTTTTTACGCCCGAAAGCGTCGTGCGCACTCAGGCGGATTTTGCAAGCGACATCCAAATGCAACTTGACGTGTGCACTCCGTGGAACGCGGAGCGAAGCGAAGCCGAACGCGCCCTGCGAATAACGAGCCGCTGGCTTGAGCGGGCAAAGTCGGAATGGGAAAAAGTGAAAAGCGAGGAAGAAAATTATTCGGGCGTCTTGTTTCCGATTGTGCAGGGAAACTTTTTCGAGGACTTGCGTGAGGAAAGCGCGCGCTTCGTCACTTCACTCGACCTTCCGGGAATCGCAATCGGAGGACTTTCCGTAGGCGAGCCTTCAGAAATTTTCGCGCACTTTTTGCGCCACACAGTCAGTTTTCTTCCCGAAGAAAAAGTCAAATATGTCATGGGAATAGGAACGCCCGAATACATTTTCGAAGCGGTGGCGGACGGAGTGGATATGTTCGATTGCGTTCTTCCCACGCGCAACGCGAGAAACGGCTCGTATTTTACGAGAAGCGGAATGCTTTCGATAAAGCAGGAACGGTTCACGCGCGACTTCTCCCCGATTGATTCGGAATGCAAATGTAAGGTCTGCCGGAACTACAGCCGCGCATATTTGCGGCATCTTTTCAAAAGCCAGGAAATCCTCTCTGCGATGCTCGCAAGTTACCACAACCTCTATTTTTTGAACGACCTGCTCGCGCAAATACGCGCATCGATTGAATGCGGGAACTTCGCGGAATTCAGGAAGAGTTTTATGGCGCGATTTTCGCAAGGCGTGATGTGAGGCGGAGGGGCGAGTTTTTAAGGAACTTGATTTCGCCCGCGCGTAGATGAAACAAGTCTTTAGTGCTATTCGTCCATTTTAAGAAGCTTTCGCGCCTTCGTTCGGTTCGTGCCTGGCTTTGCTTCTTCCGCAATTTTCCGAACCGCGCTTTCCGCGTTTGAAAAATTTCCTGCCCCGTAGATGTCAAGCCCGATTGCGCAGACGGCAGAATCCTTTGAAGAAAGATATTCTTCGCAGACCGAGGCGAACGCGCTTTCAGGATATTTTGTGAGCAACTTTCCGATTGTGATGCAGAACGGCTTTTGCCGCTCGTCTTTCACGAGTTCGCTTGCAAGTTTTGCGATTTCGCTTCGGCCTGACTTCGTGTGCTTCAAAAGGATTTCGGCTACGGTATATTTTACCGTGTCGCTAGTTTTTTTGTCGGCGAGTTGTTCAAACAAAAAAGAATTGCATTCGCTTGTTCCAAGTTTCGCAAGCGTTTCATAGGACTTGTTCTGCACCTGCCTTTCGCTGTCGTTTTTCGCGCGGTAAATCAGGTATGGGACTGCCTGTGAAATTTTCATTTTTTCCACGGCGGAAATCGCCTCAAGCCGGACTTTGTATTGGGAATCCTTGATGCCTTGAATCACAAGGTCATTCGCTTCTCCGCCTTCCAGATTTGAAACGCCCTTGATGACGTAGCAGCGCAGATTCGCGTCGGAACTTTCGAAAAGTTTTGCAAGGATTTCTACGCTTTCCGGCTTTTTCATCGCGCCGATTGCTTCCGCCGCATACGCACGTACAAAGCCGTTTTCGCCTTCGTCCTGCGCGATTTCCACGAGGCTGTCCCAAGTTTCAACTGCCTGCAATTTTCCAAGAACGCGCATCAGCTGCTGCCTCTGCGGAGTGGTCAGGTCGGAGCGTTCGAGGAAGTCTACCAAATATTTTGCCTCTTCTTCTCCGCCGATTTCTCCGAGAGCCGTGAGCGCGGGCAAAAAATAGGATTCTTTTTCGCTTTCCAAGAGAGCCGCCACTGCGGGAACTGCGGCCTTGGTTTTGACGGCTGCCACATAGCGGAACGCCTGTTCCACCGTGGAATTCCTTTCGTCATAAGGGTCGTTCAAAATCGTTACCGCGTAGTCTTCGAGGCAGGGGTCTTCGAACTTGGCAAAATATTCGAGGATTTTTTCGCGGGCGGCGGGACTCCTGGACTTTCCGAACACATCGTATAGCGCGTCCGAATAGCGCGGGTCGTCGTTCGCGATGAGATTCTGAACGAGGCCCACGATTTCGCTTTCCGTGCCGAACTGAATCGTCTCGCGGCGTTTTTCGTCGGCATCGTCTTTGTCCTTTTCGGAAGCGGCGCGGGATTTTTCCGCGTCGGGAGATTTCGGACGCTTCGCCGCGGGCACTTGGCTTGTTCCTGCGAGGCTAGTTTTCTTTGCTGCGGAGAGTTCGGACGGGTCATCGATGACGATTTCTTGGTATTCAGCAGTCGGATTTTCCTCGGCGACAACTCCGTGAAAAAACGCGCACGCGGCGCAAGAGAAAAGTAAGATTTGCTTTTTAAAAAAATTCATTTCAAATAAAATTATCGGCACTTTGTGCCGTTGCATCAATGGAAATTATCTGACTCGCCGCTTTTGCGGCTTGAGCATCGCCACTTCGTGCCGTAGCGGCAGTGGAAATTGTATTGCTCGCCTCTCGCGCAAGAAGATTTGTTTTGAATTCGCTAGCCCGCTCGAAGAAACCTTCTTTTTCGCAAGTCCATATATTCATAAAACAAATTGTGTCCGATTGGGTTACGAATTTGATTTTGCCTGATTCGCAAACTATGATTTGCTACAATAGGGCGAGCCGTACCGCTCGCCGCTGGCTTTTTGCAGTAGGCGAGTGGTCTTTGAACGGTATTTTTCGGAATGGCAGTATCGCGCCCAGACAGTATGAGAAATTCTCGCAGATACCTGTTTGCTTTGTACACAGCAGTTTGTTGTCCGCTACCGCGCTCCTGCGGCTTTGAGCAGTTCCGCCACGTCCGTTGCCCCGTTGTCGGTCGCAATCATCAGCGCGGTATTGCCGTCATTGTCCTTTGCGTTTATGTCCGCGCCGGCCGCGAGCAGAAGTTTTGCCACTTCCACGGAATTGCTAGATGCCGCGAACATCAGCGCGGTATCGCCGTCATTGTCTTTTGCGTTCACATCCGCGCCGGCCGCGAGCAGAAGTTTCGCCACGCCCGCGGAATTGAAGCCTGCCGCGAACATCAGCGCGGTGTTGCCGTCATTGACCTTTGCGTTCACGTCCGCGCCCGCCGCGAGCAGGAGTTCCACAAGGTCTGCGGAATCGTACTCGATTACAGTCAGTTCGCGAAGTTCGTCCTTGTCCGTGACAGCATACATCAGGGCAGTCATGCCGTTATCGTCCTTTGCGTTCACATCCGCGCCTGCCGCTATCAGAAGCCGCGCCGTGTCAGCCGCATTCCAAGCCGCCGCCATTATCAGCGCGGTCATGCCGTTATCATCACTGGCGTTCGCGTCCGCGCCTGCCGCAAGCAGGAGTTTCGCAACGTCTGCGGAATTGTGAAAGGCCGTGAACATCAGAGCGGTTGTTCCCTCGTCGGACTTTGCGTTCACGTTCGCGCCCGCCTCAATCAGGAGAGCCGCAACGTCCGGGGAATCGTATGCGGCCGCGACCATCAGCACGGTATCGCCCTCATCGTCCTTTGCGTTCACGTTCGCCTTTTTCCTGATGAGCCTCCGCGCCTCAGCCACGTTGTTTTTCTGCGCCGCCTTGACGAGCGCGTCCGTCTTTGCATCCGCATGCGCCGCGAACGCCGCAAGCGCGAGCATGAGCGCGGCGATAAAGTGTTTTTTTGTTTTCATTTTTTTCACCTCACATCAGCGTAATTATACCACATTTTGCGCTTCAAACAAGGCTTCACTCAACGGGAAGCTCCGTGAAGCGAACGTCCTTTATGCCGGCGGCTTCTATCATGTCCTTGGCGGTCTCGGTGCAGAGTATGATTATGGCCCCTTCTTTTAAGGCGAATATATTGTTTTCAGGACCCATCTGCGAAAGCTTTTCTTTCGACAAAACAAGTTTGTCAATCGTGCAAATGTCATCTCCGAATGGGCCTGTGTCATACTCTGATTTTTCAAGATTGAGCACCTCGTATTCGGGGAAAATCATTGAGTAATAGATGTCCCAAATCGGGTCTTTTTCCTTGTAGTACAACTGAGTCGGAAGCGCCTCGTAGTCCTTGTTCACTTGCTTTATTACGTCCAAAAGTTTTTGCGACGCAAGTTTTGACCTCGCCAGCGGATAGTCGCCGGGATTGTACTTGTTCTTGACAGTCATCGTGACGGGCAGCTTCAGTTCCCTGTTTTCCCATTCATTCATCCACAGCCCCTCTTCTTCCCATTCGCCAAAAAGCTCAGGCTCACAGAATTTTGTCGTTTCAACACCGCACCTGCCTAACTCATAATACTTCATTTCTATCTTTCCCCATTTTTGGTATTTTTATGATTTTTTTTTGAATTCTTTGAGCGCATCGCACCATTCATCAATCAGCAGCCGCAGTTCTTTTGTATCGACCTCACAACAAGTATTGGCGTATTCCTCATCATCGTCTGTCAGATTGTCATATACTTTGGTCGTGGCAGGCGTTATCTCCACCCCGCAGACGTTGCCAAAAAACTTTTTTGCCTCGCATTCCCCGGAGCGGTATGTCCATGCCCTAGCACCATGGAAGTTGGCTTATATCGACGTCGAAAACGCCGTAGTCGTCCAAAAGTTTTTTCAGGTCCATGCCGGGGAGCGGCTGCCTCAGCACTTCGGCGGGAATCCCCATGTTTGCGAGGATGAAGTGCAATTCTCGGAAGTTTTCCCAGACGGTATCATCGTCATCGAGAATACCTTTTATAACCTCGACATTGCGAAGCGACGCATAGCTGTCCCAGTATTTTTCAACGGCCTTTATATACGGAAGCCATCTTGTTCGATTGTCAAACGTATGTTTATCATGAACGAGAAACATATTTGCAAAATACGAAGCACCGTCGCCACCCAGGCAAAGTACAGACCAGTCTTTTTTTAGAAGTTCCTCAAAAATTTTTTGTTCGTATGTACTGTATTCTGAAAAATTGTCGCGAAGTTTGTCCATGATGATTCGGCTGACATTCCACAAAAGGTAGGGAAAATGAAAGGCGTTCGGATATGCGCAATGCTGGTGCGTAAGGGAGATGTAATAGTATGCGTCCGGGAAGTCCCGTGTGTCCAGCATCCCGTAGGCGGAGACCGCCTCTTCAAGCGATTTTCCCGCAAGCAGTTTGCGCGCGACTTTCGCGCTCTCCCTCTT
>JAFLSR010000038.1 GCA_022510845.1 Treponema sp. | reverse complement strand
TCTGGCACCACAAATAATTGACACTTTCTTTCCTATGCTTTACAATAATACCGTCTGATTTCATTGAGGGGTGGCCATGAAAAATTTCCGCGTTGTCTTTTTGTGTTCTGCGATCGCTTTCGCGCTCGCGTCCTGTTCAAAGTCAAACAAGGCGATAATCCGGATGCAGCATCTGGAAGAGGGCGTTTCAAGCCCGAACACCGTTGACGAGCTCAAGGACGCCATAAAAAAATATGAGGAGCGCGTCGCCGACATCCAGCTGGCGCAGAGCCAGATCGGGATTTGGCACAAGATTCTCGCCACGCGCTATCTGGACAAAAAGATGTACGGCGAGGCGCTCAAGTCCTTTGAAAAGGCCTTGGAATACTATCCGCAAAACCAGAACCTCTATTATTATGTCGGGCTTTGCGCGGGATACATGTCCCACACGGCGATGGATTTTGACGCGGGCGGCTCTTCCGAAAAGCGAATGAACTATTTGCGGCTTTCGGAAGAGGCGTACAGACGCGCGATTGAAATCGAGCCGCGATATGCGCGCGCGCTTTACGGGCTTTCGGTTCTGTACGTGTTCGAGCTGGGCGAGGACGAAAAGGCGATTCCGCTTTTGGAAACGCTTCTCACGATTGAGACGAAGAACATCGACGCGATGTTCGTGCTCGCCCGCGCGTATTATGTCACGTATGAATTCGACAAGGCCGTGTCGATGTACGACCAGATAATTTCATTGACAAAATCCAAGGAGCGGAAGGCGGAGGCCGAGGCGAACAGGCAGACCGTGTTGGACGCGAGCTATGCAAACTGAGCGGCTTCTGCTGAAAATCGCGCTTTCGACAATCTGTTCGCTTTCGTTGAAGGAAAAAATAAATTTGGCGAATTCGCTTGACAATTTGCACGACCTTGCGTTACATTCTTCTATAGAAGCGATTGAAAAACGAGTCGGCAGGCGCATTGCGGCAAAGTCTTGGAATCCCGAGGAAAGCGCGCGGCTTGCGAAGGCTGCCTTTTCGCGGATGGACGCGCTTGGCATTTCGTGCGTGTTTTTCGACGAGAAAAGGTTTCCTTCGATGCTTCGCGAAATAAACGATCCGCCTTACGCGCTTTTTTTCCGAGGCGACTTGAATGTCTTGGACGGAAATTGCGTGAGCGTCGTGGGCACTCGGAAAATCACGGAAGGCGCGAAAAAAGCCGCGCACGACTTCGCATACGATGCGGCATCTTGCGGAACGACAGTGGTTTCGGGGCTTGCGCTCGGGGTGGATGGCGAAGCGCATCGCGGCGCTCTGGACGCTTTTTTTGACGGGAAAATTCCTGTTACAAAAACGGCGGCGGTCTTGGCGGGCGGCGTGGACAATGTTTATCCTGTTCGCCACAAAAAAATCGCGGCGCAGATTATACAAAATGGCGGCTGCGTTTTGAGCGAAAGTGCGCCCGGAGTGCCGTCCGAAAAATGGCGCTTTGTTCAGCGCAACAGGATTTGCGCGGGTCTTTCTCAGGCTACGCTCGTAATTCAGGCTCCTCCGGGAAGCGGCGCGCTCATCACGGCGGAATTCGCGCTCGGCTACAATCGCGAGTTGATGTTTCACGAGGCGTGTTTTTCGGACGAGGCGAAGACAATCGCGAAAATGGTGCGCGCGAATCTTGCAGGAAAGGGCGGAAGCGCGGCTCGGAAAAAAATTGAAGCGAATTGCGAACGTTATGTGAATGACGGCGCGGAAATTATAAAAAATTACAAAGATTTTTGTGAAAGAATTTCATCTCGCCCCGAAATAAAAAAATCGGACGAAGCGAGAGAATTGTTTTAAAAGAGGTTTTCGATTATGGCAAAAACTGAGGCAAAAAAGAATGCCGAAAAAAAATCCGCTAAAAAATCGCCCCAAACTTTGGTGATTGTGGAATCTCCCGCGAAGGCGCATACTATAGAAAAATATTTGGGAACGGGCTACACGGTCAAGGCTTCGATGGGGCACTTGATTGACTTGCCGAAGTCGCGAATCGCGATTGACACCGAAAACAATTTCGAGCCTGAATACATCACCGTGCGCGGAAAGGCGAAGCTTTTGAAGGAACTTCAAAAGGACGCGAAAAAATCTTCCCTCGTCTTGCTGGCTTCGGATAACGACCGCGAGGGGGAGGCGATTGCTTGGCATTTGAATCGCGCCTTGAAGGAAAAGACCGAAGCGCCGATTCGCAGGATTGTGTTCAATGAAATCACGCCGATTGCGATAAAGGAAGCGGTTCAGCATCCCGGCGAAATCATCGAAAGCAAGGTGAACGCGCAGAAAGCGCGGCGAATTCTGGACAGGCTTGTGGGCTACAATTTGAGTCCGCTTTTGTGGGCGAAAGTGAAAAACGGCTTGAGCGCGGGGCGCGTGCAGTCGGTGGCCCTGCGTCTGATTTGCGAGCGCGAAGTCGAAGTCGAAAATTTTATGCCCGAAGAATACTGGTCTCTTGCGGCGGATTTTTCCAAAGGCAAGACAACGTTTACCGCGCAACTCGTTTCTTACAAAGGCGAAAAGCCCGATTTGAAAAGCGAGACTCAGGTGAACGAAATCATCGAGCAAATAAAGAACGCCGAATGCAAGGTGGGCACGATAAAATCCACGGACAAGGTTGTGCGCCCGAAGCCGCCTTTTACTACGTCAAAATTGCAGCAAGCCGCGGCGAATCGCTTGGGATTCACTTCGCGCAAGACGATGCAGATTGCGCAGCAACTTTACGAAGGCGTGAACATCGGTGAAAACCGCGTTGGTCTTATCACATATATGCGAACGGATTCGGTGCGAATTTCGCAGACCGCGCTTACTGAAATCCGCGAATGGATTGAAAAGAATCATCCCGAAGACTTGCCGCCGGAAGCCATCGAATATTCGGTGGGAAAAGGAGCGCAGGACGCGCACGAAGGAATCCGTCCTACTTATGTTTCGTATACGCCCGAAAGCGTGAAGGATTTTTTGACGCGCGACCAACTCAGGCTTTACACGATAATTTGGGAAAGGCTTGTTTCGAGCCAAATGAATAACGCGAAGACCCGCACGACGAGCGCGGAAATCATCGCGGGTGATGCCGTGTTCCGTGTGAGCGCGAGCAAAATCGTTGAAAAGGGATTCTACAAAGTGATTCGCCTGCTTTCTTCAAAAGAGGAGGCGCAAGGAAATCTTCCCGCGCTCAAAGAAGGCGAAGTCATTACAAGCGGAAAATTCTATCCCGAACAGCATTTTACGCAAGGTCCTGCCCGCTACACCGACGCTTCAATCGTAAAAACTTTGGAGGAGCGCGGAATCGGGCGGCCTTCCACTTATGCGCCGATAATTTCTGTCTTGCTCGACCGCTATTATGTCACGCGCTCGAACAAGCAGTTGGTGCCCACTCAACTCGGAAAAATGATTTCGAAGATTCTCGTCGAATCTTTCCCCGATGTCATCAACGAAAGTTTTACCGCGCAAGTGGAAAACGACTTGGACAAGGTTGAGCAGGATGATTTGGTTTGGACCGACATGATTGGCGGATTCTACGGGCCGTTCAAAAAGCACGTGGAAGAAGTGACCGAAACCACCGAAAGCGTCAAAGGATTTTTGGACGAGGCGACCGACAAGATTTGCGACAAGTGCGGAAAGCCGATGGTGAAAAAACTCGGACGCTTCGGATTTTTCCTTGCGTGCTCCGGTTTTCCGGAATGCCACAACACGAAGTCCGTTCCGCTTGCGAAATGCCCGATGCCGAATTGTTCGGGCGAAATCGTCGCGCGAAAGACAAAGGGACGCGGAAAGGAATTCTACGGATGCACGAATTATCCCGAATGCACGTTCATAAGCCATTTCAAGCCCATCGACCAATACTGCCCGAAATGCGGATGGTTCTTGGTGGAAAAATATGACAAGAAAAACGGAGCGTACAAGAGCTGCATAAATCCCGATTGCGACTATTTGCATTCCGCCGAGGACGAAGAAAAAAAATCCGCGCCGATTGCCGCCGAGGAAAAAATTTAGATTATGACGCTCGAACAAATCGTAGAAGAAGTTTTGGAGTATCTTTCCTCGGTGCGCGCTTACAGCGAAAACACGCTCACAGCGTATTCCGAAGATTATGAAAAATTGAAAGATTTTCTTGGCGCGGATGCCGAAATCCAAAGCATAACTTTGCACGATTTGCGCTTCTGCGTGGGAAGCCTTTCCGCGCAGAAAAAGGCAGTCGCTTCCATAAATCGCTTCATCGCCTCTTGCAAGACTTTGTTCGCCTATTGCAGGAAATTTCAGTATGTTTCGATAAATCCTGCGCTGGAATTGAAGTCGCTCAAACTTCCGAAGCACCTGCCGCCTTTTATGACTGTGACCGAAGTTGACGCGCTTTGCGCGGTTCCGCAAAAAAAAGACCTCCTTTGGGCGGCGCGTGACAGGGCGATTTTCGAAATGCTTTATTCTTCCGGCTGTCGCGTGGCTGAACTTGCCTCTCTCAAACTCGGGGATTTTTCCGATGGATTTTCGCGCGCGGTGGTGACAGGAAAAGGCAAAAAGGACAGGTATGTTTTTTTTGAAGGCGAGGCGGTTTGCGCGCTCAAAGAATATTTGTCCGAACGGAGCGCGTTGCTTTTGCGGCTGAAAAAAAACGAGGACAAGGCGACGCGCGCGCAGAGCGCATTGTTCATAAATCAGGCTGGCTCTCCCCTTACTACGCGGGGAATACGCTGGATTGTTGGGCGGTATTCAGGCGTGGAGGGAACGAACAGGCACATTTCGCCGCACGCTTTTCGCCACACGTTTGCTACGGCGATGTTGGGAAACGGGGCGGATGTCCGCGTGGTGCAGGAAATGCTCGGGCATTCAAGCATTTCCACTACGCAACGTTATACGCACGTAACTACGCAACAACTGATTGATGTTTATAAAAATTCTTTCCCACATGGAAAGTAACTTAAGCACATCCTGTGCTTAAGTTTTATTGAATTGTGCGCTCAAGCGCACGACATTACTCGCGACGTCCGTGTCGCGACACATGGAAAGTAACTTAAGCACATCCTGTGCTTAAGTTTTATTGAACTGTGCGCCCGAGCGCACGGCATTACTCGCAGCATCCTTGCTGCGACACACGGAAAGTAGGGCAAAGCGCGGTTTTCGCTTTTGGAAAACTGGCATTTTAAGTTTGGATTTTTATGGGAGAAAAAATGAAAATAAGGAGCACCACTGTTGTCGCCGTAAAAAGAGACGGCCATGTGGCGATGGCGGGCGACGGTCAAGTTACTGCCGGAAACACTATCGCCAAGGGCAACGCCCGCAAGGTTCGGAAAATTTACGATGGAAAGGTTTTGACGGGATTTGCAGGAAGCGTCGCCGATGCCTTTACGTTGCTTGATAAATTCGAAGGCAAACTCAAGGAATGCAACGGCGACATTCTCCGCGCTTCCGTGGAACTTGCGAAGATGTGGCGCACCGAACGTTCGTTGCAAAAACTTGAGGCGCAGCTAATCGTCGCCGATTCGGAGAAAATACTTTTGATTTCAGGCGACGGAAACGTCATCGAGCCTGAAAATGATGTGATGGCAATCGGCTCGGGCGGAAACTATGCGTTCGCCGCCGCGCTCGCTTTTATGGAATCATCGCAACTTTCAGCGAAGGAAATCGCGCTCAAAAGCATGGAAATCGCTTCGAAGATTTGCATTTACACGAACTCGAATTTCGTTTTGGAAGAAATCTAATATTATGCGGCAAGGATTGTAGGGGATGGCTTTTCTCGCGCGAAGCCGAGAAAAGCCAGTTCCGAAGCGCAAGCGAGGAATGGAGCGACAGCGGAACCCCGAAAAGCCTGGCTTTTGCGATTCATCGCAAAAGGCCGCCCGGAATAAAAATATATTGAGTATTAAAATTAGTCGCGCAGGCGAATTTGGATTTTGAAAAACTGAAGCTTTTCAAAATCCAAATTACATGGAGAAAAATTATGGAAGAAAAGTCAATAGTGCAAAGCGACAATTCGCTTTCCGCAAAAATCAATGAAAACATTCAGATAGATTTGACGCCGAAGCAAATCGTCGAAAAGTTGGACAACTATATAATCGGGCAGAAAAATGCCAAGCGTTCCGTGGCGATTGCGCTTCGAAATCGCGTGCGCCGCCTAAAACTTCCTGAAGATATGCGCGATGAGGTCGCTCCGAAAAATATTTTGATGATTGGACCTACCGGTGTGGGCAAAACGGAAATCGCGCGGAGGCTTGCGAAACTTTGCGGCGCGCCGTTCATAAAGGTTGAGGCGACGAAGTATTCTGAAATTGGCTATGTCGGGCGCGATGTGGAATCGATGATTCGCGATTTGATGGCGGTTTCGTTCAATATGGTAAAGGCCGAAATGGAAGAGTCGATGCGGGGCGCGGCAAGGGAAAAGGTTGAAGAGCGGCTTTTGGATTTGCTTTTGCCTGGAAGCGGAAAAAAGGAAAAGCGCGAAGGCGGCGTTTTGGGAAACATTTTCGGAGTGAAGCCGAAGGGCGAAAATGAAATCCCCGCGGAAATCGCGAACGCTGACGACGGCGAAAAAAGCGAAGAGATGCGCTCCACTCGGGAAAAATTCCGCGAGATGCTTCGCGAAGGAAAACTCGAAAGCCGCGAAGTGGAACTTACGGTGACGGCAGGGCCAAAGGCTTCCACGGGAATCGGCTTTTTTTCGGGCGGCAACATGGACGACATCGAAAGCGCGATGCAAAGCATTCAGTCGATGATGACCGGAAAAAGCCGCAAGCAGAGGACTGTTACAGTCGCCGAGGCGCGAAACATCATTACCGAAGAAATTCTGGACAGCATGGTGGATTCTGACAAGGCTGCCGAAGTCGCAAAGGACCGTGTGGAACAAAGCGGAATCGTTTTTATCGACGAAATCGACAAGATTGCCGTGCACGGCGAAACTCACGGGCAGTCGGTTTCGCGCGAGGGCGTCCAGCGTGACATTCTTCCGATTGTGGAAGGAAGCCACGTGAACACAAGGTTCGGCGTGGTGGACACGAAGCACATCCTCTTTATCGCGGCGGGCGCGTTCAGCCTTTCAAAGCCGAGCGATTTGATTCCTGAATTGCAGGGACGTTTTCCCTTGCGCGTGGAATTGGATTCGCTTCACAAGGACGATTTCCGCAGAATCCTGCTCGAACCGAAAAACGCGCTTGTAAAGCAGTACAAGGCTCTGCTTGCCACCGAAGGCGTTTCCATAGAGTTTACAGATGATGCGATTGACAGGATGACTACGATTGCCGAGGAAGTGAACGCCAAGGCGGAGAACATAGGCGCGCGCCGTCTGCACACGATAATGGAAAAATTGCTCGAAGAGATTTCGTTTGAAGCCGACGAGCACAAAGACGAATCCATCACGATTGATGCTTCTTACGTTGACGAAAAGCTAAAGGACATCAGCAGCAACGAGGATTTGTCAAGATACATTTTGTAGACGCGCGTCCTGCGCCGCCGAAATAGAATAGAGCCATTTGCTTGATTTCCGCAAAATTCCGCGAAAACGCGAAAATATTTGCGGAAAAACGTAAATATATTTGCGGAAATAAATTTGCAGGATTCCGCAAAAATTCACGCGAATTTGCGGAAATATTTTCACGTATTTCCGCAAATATTTTCAGGATTTCCATAAATAGGCTGCGCGCGTTCCTTTGCCGCGTTTTTCGCGCTCGGAATTTTATTGCATTCTTTCTGAATTTGTGATATAATTTTCTACAAATAAACTGAACTCATTGAAGGTTTTCGGAAACTTTAATTTGGGAATCTACTTTATCGAGGTGTTTTATGTCTTATGCCGTAAGCGCGTTTTTGGGAAGTCACGGATTTGTCGAGCACATCGACATCGCGTCCGTTGCCGATTCGATTCTCTTTGATATGGACGAAGGACTTCACAGGCGCAAGTCCGATCAGGACATGATTCGCACTTGGACTGCCAAGCCCGAAAAAAATTGCATCAATAAAAGCGTCATCGTGATTGACGCGGGCGGAACGAATTTTCGCTCGTGCCTCGTGACGTTCGACTGCGAGGGAAAGGGCGAAATCAGTTTTATGGAAAAGACCCGGATGCCGGGCGTGGAGCGCGAACTCGGGCGCAAGGAATTTTTCGACCAAATCGCCGAAAATCTGGAACACCTCAAGGACAAGGCGGATTGCATAGGATTTTGCTTTTCGTACCCGATGGAAATTACCGAAGACGGCGACGGAATTTTGCTTGGCTTTTCAAAGGAAGTGAAGGCGCCGGAAGTTGTTGGAAGCCATGTCGGAAAATGCCTTTCAGACGCGCTTGTGGAGCACGGCTGGAAACGCCCCAAGCGAATCGCGCTTTTGAATGACACCGAGGCCGCGCTTTTGGCCGGGGTTTCTTCTTCTGCGGGCGGAAAAAAATATTCGAGTTACATCGGCTTTATTTTGGGAACCGGAATGAACGCCGCCTACATTCAGGGCGCGTCAAGCGAAATCGGAATCGAAAAGTCCGAAATCATCGTCTGCGAGGTCGGAAAATTCTGCAAGATTCCGCGCAGTTCGTTCGACAACGAATTCGACAAGACCAGCACGAAGCCGGGCACTTTCTTCATGGAAAAATCGTCGTCGGGCGCGTATTTGGGGCCGATTTCGTTTTTTGCTTTGCAGGCGGCGGCGCGGGACGGGCTTTTCAGCCAAAAGCTTTCTGAAAAAATCCTTGCGATGCAAGGCCTCACTTTGATTGAACTTGACACTTTCTTGCACGCGCCGTACAATACCGGCTCTGTTTTGGGAGCGATGCTCGCGGAAAACGGCTCGGCGCAGGATTACGAGCGCGTTTTTGAAATTTTGGACGCGATTGTGGAACGCTCCGCGCGGTTTGCGGCGGCGATTCTCGTGGCGAACGTCATAAAAAGCGGAGAGGGCAAAGACCCCACAAAGCCGGTCTGCATCGTCTGCAACGGAACGACATATTACAAGACATACAAGATTGCCGCGCGTGTCCAGGGCTATCTCGAAGAGATTCTCACAAGGCAGCGCGGACTTTATTGGGAAACCGTCAGCGTGGAAAACGACATAACTATGGGCGCGGCGATAGCCGGAGTGCTCAATGGTTGAAGTTGTGCTCAACAGCCGCGCGATTTCTTCCGATATTGAAATTGTCTAAAAAAGTAGTTTTGCAACGAAGCGAAAAACGCATTACGATATTAAAATTGACAACGCTGTTTTTGTTGCAGATTTTGACATTGTTTTAAGTTCAGGTGGTGGAAAGTGGCAAAAAGCAGCTCTTTGGGGAAAACCATAGTTCTTTTATTTCTTCTGATAATTCTCGTTTTGGGCGGACTCCTGTGGTTCGACTTTTTGGGCGTGATTCGCGTGAAAAATCTTTTTTCGCCCGTCTACAGGCTTTTCGGACTCACGCCCCAAACTTCAGCCACTTTCACTTCGGCAAAGCCTCTTTCCGCCGACCTTGATTTGGACCGTCTTGCAAAACAGCGCGAAGCCCTGGACATTTACCGCGAAGAACTCGAAAAGCGTGAAGGGGACTCAAACCTTGCCGAGGACCAAAACAGGAGACTTGCCGAGGAAATCGCCGAGCGCGAAAAAAATCTCGAAGAACGCGAAAAAACATTCAACAATCTCGTAAAAATGTACGATGATAGAAACGTAAACATCGAACAAATCGCGGCAAATCTCGAAGGAATGCCGCCGCGCGCCGCAGTCGCTATTCTCGTGGCAATGGACGACCAGATAGTCATAGACGTGCTGCGAAAGGTTACCGAACGCGCGGAAGCAGCCGGCACCGCTTCGATGGTGGCTTACTGGCTTTCGCTCATGCCCGCCGAACGCGCGGCAGTTGTCCAGCGCAAAATGACGAGCAAGCCCACTTCGATTGAATGATGCGCATCCGTAAAGCAAGCCTTGCGGAGCGCGCAAGACGATGTTTTACGGAGGTGAAATGCGTTCAGTCAATCTGGATTCAATTCAAGATTTTTCACAAATTCCCGCACAAAAAGTCGAACAGAATTTCGGCGCGAAGGAAAGTCCGCAGAAAGACTTTTTTTCGATGATAAGCGAAAATCTGAACAAACTCGGCGAAACGAATTCTTACGAGAGCGCGGGAAAGGATTCCGCTTCGGTTCAGCGCGAAAAAAATCTTGAGCAAAATTCCGCAAATCAAAAAGAAATCTCGGAAAAGCCTGATACATCCGAAAAGAAAATTTCAGATTCGGGCGAAAAACTTGCCAATGCCGAAAACAAGGGCAGGGAAAAGAGAACTTCGAATTCGGAAGAGAAGAAACCTTCGCGCGAAAAGAATCTCAAAACTGACGAGTTGCTGCAAGGCGCGATTTTCGCGGAGGGCTATGGCGCGAAAAATTCTTCAGCCAAAAAAACTGAAAAAGTTGAAGGCAGGAAAGTAGTCCGCGCGGAAAACGAGAAAAAATCGCACAACGATTTTGATTTGCTTGCGAAGAATGTTTCCGGCACTTCTGCGGAAAAATCGGATTTGGAAAATCTGCGCGTAGGACTTGCGAAGAAAAATTTTCTTTCCGAGGCTTCTTCCGCGCGTGAAAAAGACACGCTTGATGAAAATTCCGAATCCGAAATAATTTCTTCGTTGCCGCTTGCTTCATCACAAATTCAAAATGCGGCATCAGCGTCGCTCGCTTCCGCAACGAAGGGCGCGGAGGATTTTTCTCAGGCGAACGCCGTTTCTGCGAAATCGAAAAAAGAAGCGAAAATCGGAATTATTGAAGTGAAGGACCTTCGCACGAATGTGGAAGGCGCGCAGGCGGACGCGAAGGATTTGAAAAAAGATTTTGTTCGCGCGGTGCAAAGCGAGCAGAATGGCGGCGGAATCGAACTCACGATGGACTTGGCTTCGAACAGCGAAAAGAACATACTTTCGCTTGATTCCCAGAGCGCGGCCGCCGATGGCTCGACTTTCCAGGCGATGCTCAAAAATCAAATCACGCAGAATGCGGGCGAATTCGTCCGCGCGGGAAACATCGTTCTTCGCGACAACGATTCGGGCACAATCAATTTGGTTTTGCATCCAGAATCTTTGGGCAACGTGAAAATCGGGCTTGAGCTTTCCGGAAAGACCGTCATGGGACACATCATCGTGGCAAGCCGCGAGGCGTTCAACGCCTTTGGCGACGGCGCGGATGTCTTGCGCAACGCCTTCATCCAAAGCGGATTTGAGGATGCGAAATTCGACGTGAGTTTTGCGGGAAGCGAAATGCAGTTCGCGCAGCAGAATCGCGGCGGGCAGGAAGACGATTCAGCTATGCGGCAGGGCAAAAAAATTTATGGCGAATTTGTCGAAGAAAATATTTCAGTCGGATTTGAAAATGCCGATAAGAATATAGGCAACGCTTTGGCTTCGAACTATTCGATAGATGTAGTTGCATAAGAAGAGGTGAAGATGGAATTCAACGCTATTATGAGCCCTGCCGAAAAACTTCAGGTGAATGCCGAAGTTGACAGGTTCAACAAGGTGCAGAACGCGAATGGACGCGCGCCTAGTCAGGAATTGGGCAAGGATGATTTTCTGAAACTTTTGATGACGCAGATGACGCATCAAGATCCTATGTCGCCAATGGACAACACCCAGTTCATCGCTCAGATGGCGCAGTTCACCAGTCTTGAACAGATGTACAACATGAGCAACGGCTTTACGAAGATGGCGCAGTTGATGGGCACGAGCGAAGCGGCCGGCACGGTGGGAAAGGTCGTGGAACTTGACATGGGAGATGGACAAACTATAACTGGAATCGTGGATGGATTCACTCGCGGCGAAAAACCGCAAGTCCAAGTGAACGGCGAATTCTACGATATGAACTATGTAAAAGCAGTCTATGCTAATTGATAAAGTGAGGGTAGCGATATGATGAGATCACTTTGGTCCGGCGTTTCCGGAATGCAGAATCACCAGACGAAGATGGACGTTGTTGGAAACAACATCGCCAACGTGAACACGAACGGCTTCAAAAAAGGCCGCGCGGATTTTCAGGATATGATAAGCCAGCAGCTTTCGGGCGCGGCGGCTCCCACCACGGAAGTGGGCGGCGTGAACCCGAAGGAAGTAGGACTTGGTGTGCAGACTGCGGCAATCCACACGATTTTTACGCAGGGCAACTTGCAGTCCACCGGCGTTTCCACTGACATCGCGATTCAAGGCAACGGATTCTTCGTCTTGCAGAACGGCGAAAAAACATACTTCACGAGGAACGGTGCGTTCAGCGTGGACAAGGACGGAACTTTGGTCAATCCTGCGAACGGCTACCGAGTGCAGGGATGGATGGCGCGCGAATTGAACGGCGAAATGATTGTGCAGACTGCGGCAAGCCCCACCGACTTGACGATTCCGGTCGGTTCGAAAGACCCTGCCAAAGCCACGCTCAATGTGAACTACGCCTGTAACTTGAACAAGAACACGCCCGAAATTCCTGAAGAAGGCGCGACACCCGCCGACATCGCAAAGGGCACTTGGGCGACCGAGCAGAAAATCTACGACAGCTTCGGAAACGAGCATATTTTGAGCATCGCGTTTACGCGCGTTGTGGGTGACCCAAACAGTTGGCGTGCCACTGTTCAAGTTGATCCCGAGAACGCCGAATTCACGCAGACGCGCGTCGGACTTCAAACTACGGACGGACAGACGAACGAGTTCATCGTGAACTTCGACAACATGGGAACGCTCCGCTCGGTTACGGACAGCGCGACGAACGGTTCGAATGAAGCGGGCGCAATCGTTTTGCAAGCCTCGTTCGCCGTTCCTGATGCGAATCCCGATGAAGACGGAAACCCGTATCGACAGACATTCAACATCAATTTGGGCGAAATCGGCTCGATGAGAAACACGGTGACGCAGAGCGCGTCTCAGAGTTCCACAAAGGCGTTTTCGCAGGACGGCTACACGCTCGGCTATTTGGACAACTTCAAAATCGATTCGAGCGGAATCATAACCGGCGTTTATTCAAACGGCACGAACCGCACAATCGGAAAAATCGCGCTCGCTTCGTTCACGAACCAGGGCGGTTTGGAAAAGGCGGGTGACAACACCTACGTCGAGTCGAACAACTCGGGCCAAGCAAACATCGGCGAAAGCGGAATCGCGGGCAAAGGAAGCCTCCTTGCCGGCGCGCTCGAAATGTCGAACGTTGACCTCACCGACCAGTTCTCCGAAATGATTGTAACGCAGCGCGGCTTCCAGTCGAACGCGGCAACCATTCGCACGGCGGATACTTTGCTTGAAACTGTGATTTCGCTCAAGCGATAATCCGGTGAGAACCTAGCGGCGGGTTTTGCAAAATAAACTCGCTGGCAAAAAGAAGTCTTGAGTGATGAACGGATTTGTATAATCCGTCCAAAAAAAGGTCGCCCGAAACGGCGGCCTTTTTTTCGCAGAATAAGAAAATCGAGCGTGCGCGATGAGTGCCGCAATGAAAAAATTATTCCGAAAATTTCATCTAGAATTCAAAACGCGAATCCTTTATGAATCTTTCGAGGCTTTCCTGCCACTTTGGAATTTTCATTTTCGTCGCGGAAATTATTTTTTCTTTGCTCAAGACTGAGTATGCGGGGCGTTCCACCTTTGAGCCGAATTCTTGTGAACTGCATGGGTTGACAACGCATTCATTTTTGATTCGCTTGTATTTTTTCAAGAGACGCTGAATCTCCAGCGCGAATCCATGCCACGAAGTTTCCCCTAAATTCGAAAAATTGTAGATGCCGTAGGAAATCGAGTTTTTCCTGAAAATGTCCGTGCCAGCCTTGTCGGAAATTTTTATGATTTTCAGGATGACGCTCGCCAAGTCAGCCGTAAATGTGGGCGTTCCGCGTTGATCGGAAACAACTTTTATTTCTGGCTTCGATTCCATCAGTGTCGCCATCGTCGTAACAAAATTCGGGCGTCCGAATCCGTATAGCCAAGAAGTGCGCAGGATGAAAAACTGCGTCATTGTCTTTTGGATTTCATCTTCGCCGAGCGACTTTGTTATGCCGTAAATTCCAAGCGGATTTTTTTTTGAATTTTCATCATAGGGAGACTGCGCCGTGCCGTCAAAAACATAGTCCGTTGAAATATGTATGAGTTTCGCGCCACAACTTCTTGCAACAAGCGCGATGTTTCTTACCGCGTCCACATTGAGCGCAGTGGCGGCGGCTTTTTCCTTTTCCGCCTTTTCCACGGCGGTGTAGGCAGAACAGTTTACAATCCATTCGATTTTCGCGCGTTGCCCCTGCGCCTTATGGCTCGACAAATAATTTTTGGTTTCGCACTTTTCGGCAAAAGTTTTGAGCGCGTTGTAGTCGCGAGCATCAACATCGCTTGCCGTTGCGATGAACGGAAGCCGCTCCTTTTGCGCCGCGCGACAAACTTCTGCGCCGAGCATTCCACTTGAACCGATGACCCAAATCATATTCACAGAATATCACGCCGCAAAAAAAAAATCAACACATACATCTTGCGAGGTTCATGGCGGTGTTGAAATTACAGGGCATTTAAATTTGTCGCTACGTTGCGAAGACGACTGGACTGAAAACTTTAAATTTCAAAGCAATTGATTCTCACCAGTCACAAAGGCGCGAACAGACGAGGCTGGGGTGAGGCAACGGCTCGGACGAAGGCCGTCTTTGTAGTCGTCCACATAGCACGGAAAGCCTAATGGCGTGAAACGAGTTGAAGACTTCGATAACTAGTTCAGGCGGTCGGCGACTTCGAGCATCATGTCGCTTATGATGAATTTCAGTCCGGGACGTATGTCGCTCTCTTTCCTTATGTTCTCGTCATAGCCGATGAAAGAGACGTCCATGTTCTCGTACTCTTTCCCGTCCACCTCGAACACCCAGTACGGTCTCTTCGACTTGCGGAGGAAAGTCCCGACATATAATTTTGGACAATCCCCCTCCCAGTCATCTGCATCACGCCATAAAAAATGAGATTTTTCAAAAAGTCACTTTTGATGCTATTTTTTTTGTAATATGCTGTTGCTGGTCGAAAAAAAGTCACATACTGGAGAACTTCGTTTGTTATAGAAAACAATGTCGCTGCCGATGCGCGGAAAATTCTGCCTGCGTAGAAATTTTCAAAGGCGAACATTCCGCTTCAAAGAAATTTTTTTGCAAAAAAAAAGCCTTGCGCATTTGCGAAAGGCTTTGAGCCATGCCGGCTTCGAACCAGCGACCCACAGATTAAGAGTCTGTTGCTCTACCAGCTGAGCTAATGGCCCGTAAAAAAACTTGTGCTGCGTCGGCATCTTGCAAGGCACTTTGCGTCCGACAGGATTCGAACCTGCTACCACCGGATTCGAAGTCCGGGACTCTATCCAGATGAGCTACGAACGCGAATCGTGGACATTTTCTTGCGAAAATCGGGTGCCTGATGGGGTTCGAACCCACGACAACCAGATCCACAATCTGGCGCTCTA
>JAFLSR010000037.1 GCA_022510845.1 Treponema sp. | reverse complement strand
ACGAGCAGATGAAGCGCAAGGCGGACAGCCACTTCCCCGATGACACGGAAGTGCGTGGATGATAATTGCAGTATACAACTTTCAAAATGACACAAAACACGCGAAAGAGCGTTCTTGTAAGTTATCCAAAAATTCGCCTTCTATTTGAAGCGTTCCTCGGCGCATCTCAAATCGTCGGGATTGTCAACCTCATACCAACTGCTGCCGGGTATTTTAAAGCCTTTAAGCAGGGTAGGGTCTGTTTGTGCCAAAAATTTCAAGCAGCTCTCATAGTAATTGTTTTTCCCGAAGACATCCATGTATGTCTGCAAGAACGGGAGGTAATATGCGTTGATGAAGTCTTTTGAGAATCTATAGATGTTCACCGTCTTGTAGTATTTGTCCGCATCATTCGGATTCTGCGCATTCTTTGCGATGAAGTCAGTGATGTTGTCGTCTGGGTCAAGGAGCGTGCAGGTTCCGTCCATCCATTCCTCCCGGCGGCTCACGACGGCAAGATTGGGGGCATCGCAGGCGATTATATCGGCGATGAGACGCTTGTCGAACACAAGGTCGCTCTCAAGGAGAATCGTGTCATCCTGCTTAAAAATCTCACGCGCAAGGTAGAGCGAGTATATGTTGTTCGTGCGGTCATATACCGGATTCTCGACAAATTCAATGCTCATGCCCTTAAGCCTGCCGTTCACGTCGAGCGTCGTGCGTACAAAGTCCTTGAGGACATCGGCTTTGTAGCCAAGTCCTATGCACAGGTGCTTGATTCCTGCCTCCACAAGGCTGTCAACGGTACGCTCAATCATGGGGACGCCGTTCACAGGAACCATGCATTTTGGGATTTTCTCGGTATACTGCTTAAGCCGGCTGCCGGTTCCGGCAGCAAGAATCAGTGCCTGCATTCATTTTTCTCCTTGCGGTGCGTTTTCCTGCGTCCAGTTGCCAGAGTCAAAGATATTGTTCCTAACTCTTAGCCACGACTGTTTGTCCGCAGTGAACACATAGCCGCTCTTGTTGTGATACGGCATGAATATGTCATCTGTGCAGATAAGTACGCCATTCACTTTTTCTGCTGAATTCAGAACTCGGTCTGTATAAGGATTCTTTGCATCCCTAACAATTCCATACGTGAGCATGACGGGCACGTCCGCATTCGTCATGAACGATGTGTCGGTAACAAGTTTTCCTGATTCATTGAAATCTTTCATCATTAGAAGCGGATGATAACGTCCTGGCTTTATTGACTCGAATTTGTCGTCCCATACGAACCCATCTTCCCTGCTCACGGCACCATGATCGGCCACAATGACAATCCGTGTATTGTCATACATGCCGTTGCCCTTGAGATATGTGAGCCAATCTCCCACACGTTTAAGGCTCGCAGCATTCGAGTGATAGAGTGCATCGTCCTTGAAAAGCGATGTCCCGCGGTCAGTCACCTCGGTGACCGGAACATAATCAGGAGCCTGCAAGAACATGGCATCGTGTGTCGTATTGTTCGCTATGCTGATGAAAACATTCTCTGTTTCTGCCTTGAAGTCTGTCAGCTCAGGAAGATAGTCAAGAACTGAGTAGCCAGCAAGAAAAGCGTTCACATCGGCAAGGTTCGTGTTTGTCGCCCAGTATTTCCCATCATTGTAGACGGCAGGTCTGAGCGCGAGCGGCACGATTTTGAAAATTGAATACCAAAGGACATTTCGTTTAAGGACGGTACTCGTTATGTTCGCATCAAAGACGCCCTCATGTTCCTTGTACCATGCGCCAAGATATGCGTTGTCTGTGTTACAGGCCGTGACTGCCGGATAGTCCTTGAAGATGCTCAAATCTGGAATCCAACTGTAGTTTGCCCATACAGGATCTGTTACAACCGCCGAAAAATCATCCGCCTGCTCAGTGAAAATGCGGCTGAGAAGTGTGAGAGCCTCGTTCTGCTTGTCAACGAGCTTGTCAGAGACACGTTTGTTCATGCCTTCAGGCGTGTACTCGTATCCGCCGAAGATCGGAGCCGCTCCTATGAGCGTATGGGCGTTGAATGAAACCGTGTTGCTGTAGAGCGTAAATCCCGAAAAAACATCATACATCTCAGGCGACTCCTCAAAAATCGGAGTTACAAATCGGTTCTGTGCGCGGTCTAGGTAGAGGAGCACGACATTTCTGCCTGTTTTTGACAGATGAAAGATCGGCGAGATTTTTTTGTCAGCACCGTCTGTCTGGGCAAGCCGCTCATAGTCTTTGTATTTATTTCTGATTGTGGAGATTTGGAGTACGGAGACAAGGACAAGCGAGCAGGAGACAATTATAAGAAACCAGCTGAACAGCCTCGTCTTTCTGAGCGTGATTATAAGAGTGACCGCGACGCACAGAACAGCCATTACAAGCAGGTTTATTATAATCGCGCCCATGCTTGAGTCCACTGAGGGGCTTTCTGTAAAAACCAGAAGTGTCGAGAGCGTGCCGTAATTTCCGTGGAACAAGAATGAGTTTCCAAGGCTTAGCACGAGCAGGAGAGAAAGCACGAATGAAATGAGCGTCTGCATCTTGTTTCGGTATAGAAAATATATGAGTGACGGCCATGCTATGAAAAGACCGGCAGCCTGCATGCAGTTATTTCTGATGAATATGAGCGGACTTCCAAGGCCATCTATCCCTGAGAATTCCATCGGTGACGAAGCAATAAGCAGGAGTGGAATCAAAAGACCTGTAAGCAGGAAAAGCGAGAGCGTTGAGCCCGCGAACAATGCGAAGCGAAGGCGTGCATTTGAACACAGCTCCTTGAGCGGGTGGTCGATAAGCCAGCGCGCGACCCGTGGAAACAGTGGCGCAAAGTAGACAAGCGAGAACACCGCGCACACAAGTAAGGTGCGCTTTGTTGACAGTTTATGACCGAACAGAAGAAATCCTATGAGGACAGTAACAAGGGAACAGGCGAGGATATAAAGTACTTTTAGAGGATTTTTTATTTTGTAAAAGATGTTTTTTATCAATGAGAAAACATTGTTCATAGTCCAATACATGACAAGCCCCGCAGGACTGTCATACAGGATTATGACAAAAACAAGTGCGAGAGCGTATGTCTGAATCTTGTCGCGTAATGATAGCCCGCGTGTGTAAAGGGAACCGCTCACAATGTTTATTAACGTCATTGTTATCGGAAGCACATTTATTGTAAGCGAACTGAGTGAGAAAAGGGCATCTGGAGCGCCCAAATCACGTATGAAAAGAAAGTGCTGGTTATGCAGCGCGCTCATGTTTGACAGGCATGAATATGCCGCCGTAAAAAAAGGAATCTGAACCAGAAGTCCGAACGCCGAGCGCAACGACATAATCGGATGATAATGGTTGAGCCGGTAGTATGTTGAGAGCATCATGTACTGCTCGTCACCCGTAAAAGCCGACTTGATATGAGTGACCCACGGACGCATACGTTTTTGGACATCACGCTCCACTTGTTGCCAACGCTCCGCCACAATATAAAGCGGGAGGGTCAGCAGACTGACTGCAAGGCTCACGCCCAAAATCGCGGCACCTGTGTTTCCCGCGATTCTGTTTCCGAAAGAAAAAACGAGTTCAATTATCTGTGTGAGAGGATAGATTATAATCGTATAAATAAAATTTCCCACTTCTTAATCCTTTCCATCTTGTCGTATGTCATTTTTACTACTTGTAAGACTGTCATGTTTTGCAATGAGATAATCCGCTACACGCACCGCGCCCTCTCCCCGATACTGCCATGCCTCATTCCTGATCTTTTCCCGGCCTTTTTGGAAAGAGCCGTTTTGCATGAGATTGTCTATTATGTTTTTGAGGCTGGAGAAGTCTTTCTGCTCCAACTTTACGCCAAGATCTGGAAGCACCTTGAAACGCCACAGCTCCTCGTCGAGCCACGCGCTGTCGTAGGGTGAACTGTCGTATGACGTGTCGGCGTAGATGAGCGGTTTGTCGAACACGAGCGCATAATCGAAGATGATTCCAGAGAAATCCGTGATTAGCACATCCGCCTCATGCAGGACATTGAAATTATCATTGTCACGGTTCCATTTGAAACTGTCGCTCTCCTTGTACCGTTCGATGAGTGGTTCAATCATGTCTTTTTCAGACATGAACGACTGCGGATGCGGGCGGACAATGATTTTGTATCCAGTGGCAATCAACGCATCGAGTATATTCTCTCCATATTTTTTGAGAATGGCACTCTCGCCCCATGACGGAGCCATAAGAATGACTGGCGTGTCATTCTTTACAGGAGGAACGGAAGAGAGCCTGTCTCTCATCGCGTCCATGTACGGACAGCCGACAACGGCGGTCTCTTTCTTGCTCTCGCCGCGCTTTTTCTCAAGCACTCTGATATAGTATTCCTGATATGCGCCGGACAAAAGAATCGCATCATAAAAATCACACCCGAACATCCTGTAGCCGACAGGGTCCTCGACATCATGTCTGATATGAACATAATACTTCACGCCCTTGCTTCGCTTCCACTGATACACGTCAAGCCCTGGCGTGGTGGCGAGCAGAATGTCCGCGCGCAGCATGTTAAGCTTTGCATAGGGCTTGTTTCCCTCGCCGATGAATTCCGCGCGCACAAACTGGTACCCTGCGCTCAATACGGGGTCATCTGGGCTTGCAGTATAGTAGACGAGCGGAATCTGCCTGCGCTCGAAATCGTCGCAGATTGGCTTGAATACGTTCCAGTAGCGTTTGTGGTCGCTGAAAATCACGTATGGAATACTTTTGTCGCCGGTTTTCTCCGCCTTTCCTGCGGAGAGAATGAAGCGGAGTTTTATGAACAGCGCGCGTAGGGCGAACGACGCGGCTGCCGCGATTCCGATGAAAAGTGAGAAGAGCATGCTGCCCGTGCCGGGGTCAATGTAAAGAGGGAAAAGTGTCATTGTTTATCCTCCTGAGTTTTCATGTAGTTATTGGCATTCAATGGAATTGGATTATGAGGGATTTCATTGCCAATATAAGGCAAAAGTTTTACTTTTATTGGCAATGTAGTAACATTTGTTAAATAATAAAATTGAGAAATTTCATTAATAAAGTTAATCTCGTCATACAGTTTGCTAGAAACAATGCTGTTGAATTTCTTTCTGAAAAGCGGATGCATTCCTTTTATAATATAGTCGCCCTTGAACGCCTTCTTTATGCGCCGCACGCGCTCCTCAAGGCTCTTCGCGATTCTGCGCTGCTTCTCTTGAATGCGATCGGTCATGTTGTAGATGGGGAGTTTATAGAGTATCGATGACATAGTTCCTCACAAAATTAGTAAAGTAAGAAGATTATATAAGGTTTGGATAAAAAATTCAATAGGGGCTTCCATCCCGCACTTTGGCCATCGCTTCATCGCAGGCTGCCTTGAACTCGTTTCGAAATCTTTCTTCCCCGAAATTCTTCGCGTGCGCCACAATTCTTTCGCTTGCGAATTTTTTCTCGGAGTCCAATTCCTCGAATCGCAGTATCGCCTTTGCGCAGTTTTCGGCATCCTGCTTTTCGAAGAAGACGCCGGTTTCGCCTTCGATGACGGTTTCCATCGCGCCGCCTTTTTTATATGCCACGACTGGTCTTCCGCAGGCCTGCGCTTCCACTGGGATTATTCCGAAATCTTCCTCTGCGCAAAAAATCAACGCGCGGCATCTTTGCAAATAGTCGCGCACTTCATCATCCGAAATTCTTCCTGTGAATTTGATTTGTGCGTCAGAATATTTTTCGGCGAGTTTCTTTAATCGCTTTTCTTCTTTTCCGCTTCCGATTACGACTAGTTTTTTTCCGAGCGCGCCGCACGCTTCGATTGCGATGTCGATTCTCTTGTAAGCGACCAGCCTGCTGAACACTACGTAAAAATCTTCCGCGTCTTTTCCGTTCGGAAAAAGTCGGTCAGTGCCGACGGGCGGAAAAATGACCTTCGAATCGCGATTCCAAAAACGTTTCACTCTCCGCGCGATGTAGGATGAGTTGCATACGATTGAATCGATTCTCTGCGAAGAGACGAAATCCCACAGGCGGATTTTCGGCATCTGCGCCTTCATAAAAAGCCGCGTGAGCGCGCCGCTTCGCTTGTAATAGTCGAAGTACAAGTCCCATGCGTAGCGCATCGGCGTGTGGATGTATGCCACGAAAGGTGTTCCGGGTGGCACAATCACGCCCTTTGCGCACGACGACGAACTTGCAATCACCAAGTCGTATTGCGAAAGGTCGAAGGATTCGAACGCCTTGGGCATGAGCGAAAGGAATTTCGTGTAGAGGCGCGTGGCGAACGGAATCTTCTGCACAAAGGAAGTTGTGATTTTTGAATTTGAAAAATGTCCGCGCATTTTTTTCTTGTCGTGCACCAGCGTGAAAATGTCCGCCTCAGGATAGATTTTGAGCATTTCATCGACTACGCGCTCGGCTCCTCCATAGTTTACGAGCCAGTCATGAATAATCGCAACTTTCATTTTTCCACACCTTCTGTCTTTTCTTTGATTGCGCGAAGAATTGTTTCCGCTGACTTTTCATACGAATAAATCTGCTCGAATTTCGGCAAGGAAGATTCATCGAAATAAGTTTCGCGCATTTTCCGCGCCAAGTCGTCCGCGTTGCCTGCACGAAAAAAAGTTACGGGCATAGTTGCGTAGACTTCTTTGAACGCGGCAATGTCTGAAATCACGGCCTTCGTTCCGCAATGCAAGGCCTGCAAGGGCGGAATGCCGAATCCTTCGTAGAGCGATGGCTGCACCAAAATCCGCGCACTTGCAATCAGCACCATCAATTCATCGTCTGGAACAAAGCCCGTAAATACGATTCCTTTTTCCTCGCAATTGGAAATCGCCTTTTCAAGCGCAGCGTCCTTCGTGCGGAAATTTTCTTTCGAGCCGACAATCAAAAGGCGGGGAAGCGGCTTTCCGTCCGAAGCCGCTTCTTGCGAAATTTCCTCCCTGAATTTCGAGAACGCTTCGATGAGGGTTCCAAGTCCCTTGTGCGCCTTTATGTTTCCCACAAAAATTATCGCGTCGGTCTTTTCGATTTTTTTCGCGCGCACTTTCTCCGCCGCTTCCAAATCAGGAACTCCATTGTAAACCACGGTTATCGGCTTTTTGCAGCGCAGTTTTTCTTGGATTCGTCCTTTGCTGAAATTCGAGACAGTGAAAATTTCTTTGGAATGCTTTATGGCGCGAATGTAGAACATTTTTCGCAAAAAAGTTCCGAGCATTCCAGCGAGCGGAATGTCCAAAAAAACTATGTCGTGGATTGTGGAGAATACAGGAATTTTTATCCCCCCGCCGAAAATGCGGGCAGGGATGTTGCAGTAGGGTGAAAAGTATGCGTCGCAGGAATTTATTTTTTTCAAGATTACGCGCGGAAAGAAAAATGTTTCCGCCACTGAAAAAACTTTCGTTTTGTAAAAAAGCGTCTCGCATTTTTCAAAGCCCGCGATTTTGCGCGCCGCAAGCGCATCGAATTTTTTTTGCGGAAGCCCGAGCAAAAGAACGCTGCCGTTTTGTTCTCGGCAGACTTCTTCGATGAGTGTCGGAAGCATGTTGTCCAAGTACGCGCCGATTCCGCTCTTGCCGCTCATCCTGCAATCAATCGCAAGCCTCATAGGTATTCCGTGCGCGCCTCTTTCTGAAGCGTTTCGAGCACGCCCTTTATTCTTCCCGCGCTTTGCTTTTGGCAAATGAGAATCGCGTCTTCCGTGTCAACTATTATCATGTCCTTTATGCCCACAGCGGCGATGAGTTTTTTTCCGCCTTGTATTATGTTGCAACTGGAATCCACTGCGACGACGTTGCCTTCTACAACCGAGCCGCTTTCGTCGGCGCGTCTGAGGCGTTCGAGCGCGAGCCAAGAGCCTACGTCGTCCCAGCCGAACGCTCCCGGAATCGTGAACACTGCTGTGTTTTTTACGGAAGGCTTCGCGGCCTTTTCCATCACGGCATAGTCGATTGATTCCGAAGTGAACGCGGAAAAAGTTTCGCGAAGAATTTTTTCGTAGTCGCCGCTTCCGATGGAATCCTTTATCTTCATCAGCCCTGAATGCGTGTCGGGAGAAAATTCCTTTATGCGCTCTAGAATCGTGCCCGCCTTCCAAACGAACATTCCGCTGTTCCAAAGGTATTCGCCTGAGGCAACGTATTCCTTCGCCTTTTCCAAGTTAGGCTTTTCAACGAAACGCTCCACACGGAATGCGCCGAAATCTGCGTTTTTTTCGGAATCGAATTTGATGTAGCCGTATCCTGTTTCGGGATGCTCGGGCGTGATTCCGACAGTAACGAGATTTTCGCCTTGTTCGGCAAGGCTCACCGCATTCTTCAAAGTCTGCGCGAAAAGCGAATTGTTCTTTATGAGGTGGTCGGAGGGCAGGACAATCATCACCGCGTCGGTGTATTTTTTTTGGATGTGCGCCGCTCCAAGTCCGATGCATGGGGCGGTGTTCCTGCCGACTGGCTCGCACAGGATGTTTTCTTCCGGAAGCCCCGGAAGCTGCTCTCGCACGAGCGGCTTGTACGATTCGTTCGTCGCGACAAACACGTCATCTAGCGCGACAAGGGGCGCAATCCTTTCCACGGTGAGCTGAATCATCGTGCGGGAATCTTCGGTGAGAGACAAAAATTGTTTGGGCAGATTCCTGCGGCTTTTGGGCCAAAAACGCTCGCCGCGTCCGCCTGCCATTATCAGAGCAGTGGTTTTCATTGCCGGCTCTTCCTTCTTTTTGAAACTACGTCGAAAATGACCGCCAAAAGCAATACCAAGCCTTTTACCGCCTGTTGCCAGTTCGAATCGACTCCGAGAATGGACATTCCGTTGTTGAGCACGCCCATGAAAATCGCTCCGACTACCGCGCCTCCGATTGTTCCAGAGCCGCCGTAAGCCGAAGCGCCGCCGATGAAGCACGCGCCGATTGCGTCCATCTCATAGCTTTGACCTGCGGTGGGGGCAGCCGAATTGAAGCGCGCGATACAGACGAGGGCGGCGACTCCTGCCAAAAATCCCATGTTCGTGTATGCGAACATCATCACCTTGTCGGTGTCGATTCCCGAAAGTTTCGCAGCCTTCGCGTTTCCGCCGAGCGCGTAGAGGTAGCGTCCGGGAACGGTGTTTTGCGTGTAGTAGTTGTAGAACGCCACGACCACGGCAATCAAAATGAGGACGGTCGGAATTCCGTGATGATGCGCGAATTTCCAAAACACAAAAAGAATCACAAATGAAATCACCGCGAGACGCAGGGTGAACGCTGGAGTTTCCTCCACGTCGTAGCCTTTTTTCTTTTTAGTGATGCGGCTTGAAAGCGAAAGCGCAATCATCGCGATGCAAATCACGATTGCGACAATCATCGTTATTACAAGGCGCAGGAATTTCAGTTTATCCGTGGCAGGACCTTGCAGTCCTTCTTCGAGCGACTGCGCGACAAGCCCCGGCATGAAAACTTCCGGAATGTAGCTTGAAAAGAGGTTCAAATATTTCTGCGGGAACGGCGAAATCGTAAGTCCGTCAAGCACGATGAGCGCGACGCCGCGCCACATCAGCATTCCAGAAAGCGTTACGATGAACGGCGGCAAGTGCACATAAGCGATGAAGATTCCGTGCCACGCGCCAATCAAAGTTCCTGCCAAAAGGCAGATTATGACGGCGATGGCAATCGGCATCTGCGCGTCCACGATGAGTTTTCCTCCGATTGCGCCCACAAGACAAATCACCGAGCCAACCGAAAGGTCGATGTTGCCGCCAGTGAGGATGCACAAGAGCATTCCCGCCGCCAAAATCAGAACATACGAGTTTTGCAATATTATGTTCGTGATGTTCGCAGGGGTGAAAAGCGCGCCCACGCCGGACTGCACGTACATCAGGATTTGGAACAAAGCCATCACCGCGATGAGAATCACAAGCATTGTGTGCTCTTTGAGCACCTTCTTCACAAAGTTCATAATCTACTCCTGTTTATTTGTATAGAAAACTTGTCAAGCCAAAGAAAGCCGCGTGATTGCGGCATTTTCGCTTAATGTCCTTGCAAATCCAATTCCTATTTTCCGGAATTGATGATTTGCGCCATAATCTTTTCTTGTGTCGCCTCCGCGCCGCTCATTTCGCCCACCATCTTTCCCTCGTTCATGATGTAGATTCTGTCGCACATTCCGAGGATTTCAGGCATTTCCGACGAAATCATTAGCACGGACTTTCCCTGCGCCACCATTTCGTTGATGATGCAGTAGATTTCATATTTTGCGCCCACGTCGATTCCGCGGGTAGGCTCGTCCAGTATGAGGATTTCAGGCTCCGCGAAAAGCCATTTTCCAATCAGCACTTTCTGCTGGTTTCCACCCGAAAGGTTTCCCACGTCCTCGTGGACGCTCGCGCACTTTGTGTGCATCTCTTTCGCCATCTCCACCGAATACTTGTTTTCCAAGTCGAAGTCGATTGAACCGCGCTTGTTCACGATTTTTTTGAGATTCGCGCTCACGGTGTTCTTCGCAATCGATTCGGTGAGAATTAGCCCGTTGCCCTTGCGGTCTTCCGTCACGTAGGCGAGTCCTTTCGAAATCGCGTCGCGCACGGTGGGAAAATGCGTTTCCTTGCCGTTCAGAAAAATTTTCCCGGAAATGTTCGCGCCGTAACTTTTTCCGAAAATGCTCATCGCAAGTTCCGTGCGTCCCGCGCCCATCAGTCCGCTTATGCCCACGACTTCGCCTTTTCTGATGTTGAAGTTCACGTGGTCGCAGACGGTGATTCCGTCGAATACGGGGTGGTCCACGCACCAGTCGCGCACTTCAAAGCAGATTTCCCCGATTTTGGGAGTGCGCTTCGGGAATCGGTCGGTGAGGCTTCTTCCCACCATTGCGGATATAATCTTGTTCTCGTCGATTCCTTCGGATTTTGCGAACGATGTCACTGTGCTTCCGTCGCGGATTACGGTAATGCTGTCCGCCACATAAGCCACTTCGTTCAGTTTGTGCGAAATCAGAATCGAAGTGAGTCCTTTTTCGCTTTTGAGTTTCAGAAGCAAGTCCAAAAGTTTTTTCGCTTCCGTATCATTGAGCGAGGCGGTCGGCTCGTCCAAAATCAAGAGGCGCACGTCCTTTGTGAGCGCCTTCGCGATTTCCACGAGTTGCTGTTTGCCCACGCCGATGTCCTTTATCAAAGTGTGCGGGCTTTCCTTGAGGCCAACTATGTCCAACGCCTCCGCGCTTTTTTTGAACGTCTCGTCCCAATTTATTTTCGACTTCGTGCCGCACTCGTTTCCGAGGAACATATTCTCCGCAATCGAAAGCAACGGAACAAGTGCCAGTTCCTGATGGATGATTACGATTCCTTTTTTTTCGCTGTTTTTTATCGTCTGAAATTTGCAGATTTCGCCGTCAAAAACTATGTCACCCTCATAAGAGCCGTAGGGATAGATGCCCGAAAGGACATTCATCAAAGTGGATTTTCCCGCACCGTTCTCGCCGACAATGGCGTGAATCTCGCCCGAGGCGACTTTGAGGTTCACGTTGTTCAAAGCCTTCACGATTCCGAACCTTTTGGTTATCCCGTTCATTTCCAACAGCATAATTGGAATGTCCTCCATAAATAACATTAAATTGAGTAAATTCGTTTTTTATGAGTGGAACGCTCAAAAACGCGCGCCTATTTTGGCGGCGATTTTAAACATCCTTAAATTTTCAGTGTTTTCAGAAATAGCAATTTCTGAAAACACTGAAAACGTCATTTCGCAGCAAAGCGAGAAATGACAATGAATAAGTGACTTTTCGCAGAAAACGCGAAATAAAATTTTGCCTGCGCCAGCAATTTTTTGCGGCGCAGACAAGCGGAATTCGAGTTTCAAAAAAACTCGAATTCAAGCAACTCTATTGAAGCTGCTTCGCCTGGTAGTAGCCAGAGTCAACGAGCAATGTCTTGTAGTTGTCCTTGTCTCCGAAAACCGGCTCGCAGAGGAACGATGGGATTACTCCCGTGCCATTGTCGTATGTCTTGGTGTCGTTTACGGGCGGATTTGAACCTTTGGCGATTGCGTCCACCATTTTCACCACTTGAGAGGCGAGGGTGCGTGTGTCCTTGAATACGGACATAGCCTGTGTTCCGGCAATCATGTTCTTTACAGAAGTGATGTCGCAGTCCTGGCCAGTGATGAGCGGGAAATTCTTCGCTGTGTAGCCCGCCGCCACGAGAGCGTTCGTGATTCCGTTCGCGACAGAGTCGTTCGAAGAATACACCGCGTCAAGTTTCGTGCCGTTCGGTCCGTATTTTTGCGAGGCGATGAGGTTTTCCATGCGCTTTTGTCCCGCTTCCGTAGACCAGTTGAGGGTCGCGCACTGCGCCTTCGAAGTCTGTCCAGAGCGGCATACCAAAACTCCAGAATTCAAGTACGGCTGGAGAACGTCCATCGCGCCGCCGAAGAAGAAGTTGATGTTGTTATCATCTGGCGAGCCTGTGAAGAATTCGATGTAGGCAGGATCGGCTTTTGTGCGGCCTTTGAGGTTCAGTTTGTCCACGAGGTAGTTGCCCTGGAGCGTTCCGACTTTGTAGTTGTCGAACGTGGCGTAGTATGAAACCGCGTCGCTGTTCATGATGAGGCGGTCGTAGGCGATGACCTTGACATTCTGCTGCTTGGCAGTGTCGAGAACGCCTTTGAGAGCGCTTCCGTCGATGGACGCGATTACGAGAATCTTGCAGCCCTTTGTGAGCATGTTTTCGATTTGGCTTGTCTGGAGCGCGATGTCGTTGTTTGCGAACTGCAAGTCAACTGCGTAGCCGGCCTTCGTCAGCTCTTTTTTCATGTTCGAGCCGTCTTGGTTCCAGCGTTGAAGCGATTTAGTCGGCATTGAGACTCCGACCAAAGTTTTCGGCGCAGCGAAAGCCGCACCAGCGAGCATCAATCCCGCCGCGAAAATTGAAACAATCTTTTTCATAAAAAAAAGTTCCTCCATAAAGATTTGCTATCGCAAAACTATGCGACAAATTCATTATAAATAGTAATGCGAAAAAACGCAAATAGTTTTTTCATTTTTTTAATCAAAAAATCGCAGGAAAACTGATGGCGGATTCGGTGCCGTCAAAAAAAATCCCGCTTGCACTTCACGGCGAATTTTGCTATACTGCATTTTGTTTGCAGGAGAAAAAAATGTCTTTGGAAAAAATGCGCAATATCGGAATCATGGCGCACATCGACGCTGGCAAGACCACGACCACGGAGCGCATCCTTTATTATACGAAGAAAATTCATAAAATCGGCGAAATTGATGATGGACAGGCAACGATGGACTGGATGGCGCAGGAGCAGGAGCGCGGAATCACGATTCAGAGCGCTGCCACCACGACATATTGGAAGGATCATCAAATCAACATAATCGACACGCCCGGCCACGTTGACTTTACCGCGGAAGTCGAACGCTCCCTGCGGGTTTTGGACGGCGCGGTGTGCGTGCTTTGCGCGGTGGACGGAGTTCAGCCTCAGACCGAAACCGTTTGGAAGCAGGCGGACAAATTCGGTGTGCCAAGAATCTGCTTCGTGAACAAGATGGACAGGATTGGCGCGGATTTTTTCGGCTCTATTGAAGACGTTCACGAAAAATTCGGCGTGGAATGCGTCGCGCTTCAAATTCCGATAGGGCAGGGCGCGCAGTTCGAAGGCGTAATCGACTTGATTTCGCAAAAGGAAATCCGATGGGATGCCGAAAGCGAGGGCGAAAAATTCGAGGCCACCGAAATCGCGCCCGAGCGCAAGGCGGAGGCGGAAAAGTGGCGCGAAAAAATGCTTGACGCGGTGGCTTCGAGCGACGACGATTTGGCTGAACTTTATCTTGAAGGAAAGGAAATCTCTTCGGAAATGCTCAAGGCCGCGATAAGGCGCGCTACGATTTCCCGCGCGTTGATTCCCGTGGTGATGGGAAGCGCGCGCCACAATCAGGGCGTGCAGCCGCTTTTGGACGCGATTGTAGAATACTTGCCCGCTCCCGACGAAATTCCTCCCGCGCAGGCAATCCATTTGAAAAAGGACCGCGAGGAAAAAGTCGAGATTCCGTGCACCGAATCAGGTCAGCCGCTCGCCCTCGTCTTCAAAATCCAGTACGACCGAGAAATGGGACCTCTTTGCTATGTGAGGATGTATTCCGGAAAAATTTCTTCGGGAAGTCAGGTTTCGAACGTTTCCAAAAAGAAGCGCGAGCGCGTGAACCGCATTTTGAGGATGCACGCCGATAAGAGCGAGCCTATGGAAAGCGTTTCGGCGGGCGACATAGCGGTGTTCATCGGGCTGAAGCTTTCGCAGACCGGCGACACTTTGGGAAGCGAGGGATTTCCCGTCCTTTTGGAAAGCGTGAAATTCCCGGAGCCGGTGATTTCTGTCGCCATCGAACCCGATTCGATTTCGGAGCGCGACAAGTTGGGCGAAACTTTGGAAATTCTCTCGCGCGAAGACCCCACATTCACTCACAAAGAAGATGCGGAGACAGGTCAACTCATAATCAGCGGAATGGGCGAACTTCACCTCGATGTGCTCGTCACGCGAATGAAAGACGATTTCGGCGTAAAGGCTCGCGTGGGCGCGCCGCAGGTGACTTATCGCGAGGCGGTTTCTGCCGCGAGCACCGTCTCGGAAAAATACAGCCGTGTGCTTGCAGGAAAGGAGAACACCGCTGGACTTACGGTGGAAGTTTCTCCGCGCGAAACCGGGCAGGGAAACAGCTACGAGTGTACAGCCAAAATCTCCAACATTCCTGACGAAATCATCGAGGCGGTGAAAAGCGGATTTATGAACGCGCTTGCAAGCGGAATCGAATACGGATATCCTTGCACCGACACCGCCGTAAAAGTCACCGCCATCGAATACGACGAACTCACTTCAACGCCGTTCGCGTTCGAAGCGTGCGCCGTTTCCGCGTTCGACAAGGCGTGCAAGAACGCCGCGCCCGAAATCCTTGAGCCTGTGATGGACGTGGAAATTTCGTGCCCCAAAGAATTCGTGGGCGACGCTATGAGTTGTGTCACACAGCGTGGCGGAATGATTCTCGGGCAGGATTCCAAGCAGTCGGGCGAAGTGATTCACTGCGAAGCGCCGATGGCGAAAATGTTCGGTTTTTCAACGACGCTGCGTTCAGCCACGCAAGGCCGCGCGTCGTTCACGATGGAATTCAGCCATTTCCAAAAAAAGCCCGGCGGATTCTACGGCTGACGATGTGGCTGGCAGAAAGAATTCAACTTCACGCCAAAAAAGTTTGTTCATTTTTTCACTTTTCTTCTTGACATTTTTTTTGTTTTTTGCTAGTATGATTTCACTTGCGGGGATGGCGGAATTGGTAGACGCGCTAGCTTGAGGTGCTAGTGGTGAAAGCCGTGGCCGTTCAAGTCGGCTTCTCCGCAAAAGGAAATCGTGGAATTCCGCGGTTTCCTTTTTTGTTTTTCACGCTGAAAATTCCCTTGAAAAAAAACTCGCTTTGTGATATAATATTTCTCCGAATAGTTTCAAATTCAATTTCCCAAGGAGAATACAATGATTAAGACAGTAAAAGACGTTGATTTGAAAGGCAAGCGCATCATCATGCGC
>JAFLSR010000036.1 GCA_022510845.1 Treponema sp. | reverse complement strand
TTCATGGAAGAACAGGGCTTGCGCGACGAGGCGGAGGAACTTGCGGCAAAGAAAGTGATAGCCGCGCAACTGAAACAAGAGATGGAGCGGCAGAATCTCACCAAGTCCGCCGTGGCAAAGCGTATGCACACCACGCGCACCGCCGTGGACAACGCGCTCGACCCCGCGTTCAACACGTCCATTTCCACCATAGAGCGTTTCGCCCGCGCCTTGGGGAAACGTGTTTCAATCGCGCTTGTGTAGTGCGTCAGATACTGATGGGGTGAAGTGCAAAAGTATGGCGGTTTCCTGCCCAGATGCTCTTTGCGGCGTTACCGCAAAAGAAAGGAGAAACTGTGCCCTGGGCAAGGAAACCGCTCATGCAAGAAGTGTACAGCATAACGCCGCTTTGCACAAGTGGAAAAGCGGCGGCAACGCAAAAAAACGCATCGATTTTTTGAAGAGCCGCGCTATGCGTAGGCTTTTATCTGCCCGATTTGCTCCGCAAGTTCACGCTTGGCGTTGCGCAGGTCTATGTCGGTCTGCAACGACATGAAGTAGCCGTCCGACACCCCGAAGAACTTCGCGAGCCTGAGCGACGTGTCGGCGGTGATTTTGCGGCGGCCGTGCAGGATGTCCTGAATGCGCGACGCGGGAACATGAATCGCCTGCGCCACCTTGTAGGCGGACAGACCGAGCGGAACGAGGAATTCTTCGCCGAGGATTTCGCCCATCGTGGGCGTTTCTATGCGTTTGTCCATAGGCTTCTCCGTGACTTCAATGGTAATCCACGATTTCAACATTGTAAAAATGCCCGCCCTTTTGCGCAAAGCAGACACGCCATTGGTCATTTATGCGGATTGAATGCTGCCCCGCCCTGTCGCCGCGAAGAGCCTCCAAGCGGTTCGATGGTGGCACGCGCAAATCTGCGAGCGATGACGCGCTGTCTATCATCATCAGTTTCCGCAGGGCGACTTTCTGAATCGCAGTGGGCAGCCTCCGCGAAAAAATCTGATTGTAGACAAGTTCAGTTTCTTTATCCGCAAAACTTTTAATCACACCTATAGTATGCCTGTTTTGCGAATATAGGTCAAGCGAACCGCGACAATAAGTGCGCCACGCCAAAGATGCAGTTTTCGGAATCGCGTTGCAGCGAAAACCGCGCGCTATCGTTGTACGGTGGCTTCCTTTATCTTTGCGGCGGTTTCCTTTCCGCAAAGGTGTTCCACCATCGCCATCGCGAACTGTTCCGCCGCGCCCGCCGCGCGTCCGGTAATCACATTTCCGTCCACGACAAAAGGCTCTTCGGGGCAATGCTTCGCGCCGTCCATCGCCACTGCCACGACATCATCGCCGCCGCAATATTCGGAAAGATTTTCGTTCATTCCGGGAAAGCAAGTGTAGCGAAGGCCCGCGAGCACGCCGGTCTTCGCGAGCACCACCACGGGGGCGGCGCAAATCGCGGCGACCAGCTTTTTCTTTTCGAACATCCTCTTTATCAAGTCGAGCGCGGGCGAAAAGGACGCGACATTCTTTGAGCCGGGCATTCCGCCGGGAACAAACACCGCGTCCGGCAAGTCCTCCGCAGAAAATTCCTCGAACGTCTTGTCCGCCTGCACAGTAACATCGTGCGAACTCGTGACCATGCGCCCGGAATTTCCTGCCACCGGAAGCGCGACCAAAATCACGTCCTGCTTCGCGCGGCGCAAATAATCCACAGGCGTGAGCGCCTCAATCTCCTCAAACCCAGGCGCAAGTAAAACAGCAATCTTCGACATATAACCTCCGTTAAACAACACAAATCGCTATTGAAACTATATCGATTTTTTCGTAAAATGTCCACACAAAATGGAAACTGGATTTCTTCAAAAGACAAACTATCACACGCACTCGGATTTCTGTGACGGAAGGAATTCTGTCGAAGAGATTATCCTTGCGGCAATCGAAAAAAACTTCACGATACTCGGGTTTTCGTCGCACAGTTTGTTCCCGCACGCCGATTCCTGGCACATACCGTCCGCGCGGCACGAGGAATACTTTTCCTGCGTCCGCTCGCTCGCGCAGAAGTATTCGGACAAAATAAAAATCTATTGCGGGCTTGAAGCCGATTTCATCCCGAACCTTTCTTCGGATTTCGCATGGCAGTTCGGGCGGTTTTCGCCCGACTACCTCATCGGCTCGGTCCACTATGTCCTGGGGAACGGCGCGTTTTTCACTGTGGACGACAAGGCGCAAAAAGTCGCCGAAGGCTTGCGGAGGGTTTTCAAGGGCGACGGCAAAAAGGCGGTCTGCGAGTATTTTTCGCTACAGCGCGAAATGCTCCGAACGCAAAGGTTCTTGATTTTGGGGCACGCCGACGTAATCCGAGTGAGGAACGGCGAACTCAAATTCTTTTCGGAAAGCGAGGGCTGGTACAAAAAGGAACTGCGTGCCACGGCGAAAGAAGCCGCGCGCGCGGGCGTGATAGTGGAAATCAACACGGGCGGACTTGCGCGGGGCGTTCTGGACGACGTTTATCCGAGCGCGGAATTCCTCGACATCCTGCATCAGGCGAACGTACCGATAACCTTTTCAAGCGACGCGCACGAGGCGAGAACGCTCGACTTCGCGTTTGACCGCGCGGAACTTGCGGCAATCCGGGCAGGATATACGGAAGCGGCGTATTTTGAGGACGGCAAAATCAAATTCCGCCCGCTCGACGGAAGGCTAAAATTTTAGCCGCGAGCAAGGCGAACACTTGCGGTTTTTTGCTGCTCAGCGTTTTTTCTTTTCGGACTTTGTTTGGCAGTCGATGCACATGAAGGCATAGGGCAACGCTTCGAGGCGGCTTTCGGGAATCTGCTTTCCGCAGGCGAGGCAAAGTCCGTACTTGCCCTGCTGAATCCTTGTGAGCGCGTTGTTGATTAGTTGCAGGCGGTTCGCGTCCTGTATGCCGAGCGAATCAATCATGTTGCGGTCCACGGCGTCGCTTGCCACATCGATTTCGTCTCCCGAACCGACTTTTGAAACCAGTTCCTTGAATTCCACATTGCGAGACGCCAGCGCCTCCAAAATCTGATTGCGATGTTTAATCAGATTTTCTTTCATTTTATTGACAAAAGATTGCTTCAATTTTTTCTCCAAATATTGACAAAAGTCATTATATATAAGATACTAACATATCGACCAAAAAAAATCAAGTTTTTTTTGTTTTGCAAAAACAGTTCAATGCACTGCAAGTTTCTATAAGGAGGAAATGTGGCAAAGGAAGAAGCGATTGAAGTGGAAGGTCTCGTAAAAGAGGCGTTGCCGAACACGATGTTCCGCGTGGAGCTTAAAAACGGGCACATCATAATGGCGCACCTTTCCGGGAAAATGCGAAAACACTACATAAGGATTGTGCCGGGCGACAGCGTGAAAGTGGCCCTTTCTCCCTACGATTTGGACAAAGGAAGAATAATTTTCCGCCAGCGTTAGGATTCCTTATTTTTTTCTTTCGCAAAAAGCGCGCGAAGCCCCTTCCTTATTCCCGAAATCCCATTCGTGATGGCGACTATGCTCAGAATCGGTCCAATCGGGAAAAAGAAAATGGCAAGGCGCAGCGAGAAAAATCCGAACAACGCTATGAACGCATTCACAAAAATCATTCCCACTGCATCGCCGCGCGAAAGAGGCTCGTCGTATTTGTTTTGGCTAGAATGCGAATAACTTTTCTGCCAGTTGTAATTCGCCCATTCGGAAAACGGATCGTAAGATTCGCCGTTCGTTCCGCTTGAATAGCCGCTTCGATAATATCCTCCGAATCCGCCGAAAGGATTGTAGTTGTCGTAGCCTTGTTGCGAACGCGCGTTCCCGAATGGATTGTAGCCGCCCGCGTCGTATTGCGCGCGCTTGGATTTGTCTCCCAAAATTGAATACGCTTCGTTAATCTTTTTGAAATTCTCTTCCGCGGACTTGTCGCCAGGATTCCTGTCGGGATGGTACTTGAAAGCGAGGTTGCGATACGCCTTTTTTATTTCGTCTTCGGTGGCGTTCTTTTGAACTCCAAGCGTCGCATAATAATCGTCCATATATTCATAATACCGCATTCGGCGCAAAAAGGCAACAGGCAAAATCCGGAAATCATTGCCGCACGACGACCCAGGTTGCGCCGCTTCCGCCCATGGTCTTGTCGGCGTGACCGAATTGCCCGAGCCGTTTGTCCGATTCGATGAATTTTCTCACAAGGCCAGAAAGCACGCCGTCCCCCGCTCCCGAATGGATTCCCTTTCCGTGGATGACAAGGATTTTCCGAAGGCCGCGGCGTTTCGAATTCGCAACGAAATCGTCCAACGCTTTGCGCGCCTCGTCCTGCGTGAGTCCGTGCAGGTCGATGGTGTCTTGCGGCTGCAACTTTTTCACATATTCGCTGTCGCGCATCTTTTCGCGCTCATCGAATTTTTCGCGCTGCGAATCCTTGTCGAAAGTCGCGTGGGATTCGTTGCCGCAAGATTTCTCCCACTGATTCAAAATGTCGCCAAAATCTTTTTTCATTTTTCCCACCGCGTTTTCAACCGCGTCCAAAATTTTTCCGAACCGACAACGCTCGATGCGGCGCGTCGGGTTTGCCCCAGCACGAATCGAAATTCATTTTATCAAGGCGATGTTTTCTTTTTTAATCCAGCCGCCGCTTTCATTATATTCAATAAAATACCAACTGTCAATTTCGCGCCGAATCAAAACCCGGCTTGACACAACGAGGCTCGCTTTTGAAACCACGGAATCTTCGGGCACGGGATAAATCTCGCCGCCAAGGACGATGCCGTGCCGTTTAAGAATTTCGGATGAGTACAACAATGAAAAAAGCGAAAGAAAAATCGCAAGCGCGGCGGCGGCAAACGCGAAGTTTTTCCTGCGCACAAAGAACAATGTGAAAGCGAGCGCGAAAAATAAAATTGTCGCCGAAAGGAGCGCGGCAAAAAGCGGAAAACTTTTTTCATTCGGGGCGTTTTCGATTCCGATAGAATTTTCCGCGGCGGCGCGTTCGGCTCGGATTTTGCCTTGGAAAAACGAATGGCGTTCAAGCGAGCGCAATCGCGCGATTTCCAAAAGCGCATTCGCTTCAAGCGCGGCGTTTCCGGAATCAGCGTCCTGTTCTTCGCCTTCAAACTCGAATGCGTGCTCAAAAAATTTTTCCATTTCGGAAATGGGCTTGTTCATAGATTCATTTTTTGTGCCTTGCTTTTGCGAAACGATTTTCACCGTGAAGTCGGGCGTTTCGAGAAAAAGTTTTTGCCCCGAATATGATTCTGCGGCAATCTTGATTTGCGGCAAGGAAACATCGTCCGCCTGTGAAAGCGAAGTCCATTCAAATTGGGCGACGGGGACTACCGCGAGAGAGAATTTTTTCAAGTCGGAAGGGATTTCGAAACGCCGCAATTCCTTGAAAATCGCGTCCTTCGGAAGCTGCCAGGAAATTTGCCCCAAAGCCGCCGCGTACTGTACGCAAAGGGTAAAGCGTGAAGGCATTCCGCGCACAATCGAGAATTTTTTTGAAGGAGGTTCATCGCTGGAAAAAGTCTCGCCGCTTTCAAAAACAAGAATAGCGCGCGGAAAAAGCGTTTCGGGATTTTGCAGGACTTTGATGGCCGGAAAGGCGGCGTTTTTTTTCCTCCCCCTCACCGAAAGTGAAACAGGCGGCAGCGAAAAAGTGCCTGCTTTTTTGAAAATCAGATTCACCACGATTTGCGTGCCTTGGCCGGAATTCTGCGAAGAAAAATTTTCGCTGCGGGACGAAACGAAGTCCGCGTTTTGCGGAAAAATCGGAAGCGTGATTTTCACGTCGGATGCATGCGCTTCCGGAACGAACAATTTGAACACTGCGACTTGGTTTTCGAAAATGAATTCTTCTTCCGCATGGAACAAATAATTTTCGCCCGCGGAATGATTTTTCGCGCGCGGTGAATTCTGCGCGGAAAGCCATTGAGAAAATAAAAGCACAAAAACTAATAGTCCAAACCTTGCGATTTTTTTTGTTCGCTCTGCAAATTCTTCCATTGATTTTTTTCGTTCTCCCTAATCATATTGAAAACAGAATCTTCCAAAATCGAATCCGAAGCGTCCGCCTCCTGCGCTCCCGCAAAAAGTTGTTCGACACCTTGCGCCCGGTCCGAAGTGCGTCTCTGCGAAAGTTCCAGATTTATCTTCGCGTTCAGGTTCCTGCCGTCCACAAGCAAAGCGTTTTTGAAAAGTTCCTCCGCCTTTTCATATTCGCCGTTTCGATGCGCGATTATTCCCGCGTTGTAAAAGGCAGCGAACTGTATCTGCTTGGGCGATTCGGAAGAAAGCGAGTTGATTTTTTCGAGCGCGGCGGCGTTTTCATTTTGCGCAAGATATGTCGCAGAAATTCCGTAAAGCGCGTATTGGGAAATCAAGTCGTCGCCATTTTTCTGCGCGTCCGAAAGGCTTTGCGAGAATTTCGCGACGGCTTCGTCATAGTCTTTTTGATGCCACGCCCAAGTTGCTTCGAGAATTTTCTTCGACTCGTCGAATTTGGCGGAGCACGAAAAAAACGGAAAGACCAAAACCGAAACGGCGAGCGCTTCCTTGAACGAAATCAAACTGAATTCGCTTACAAACAAACTCAGGCAGAAGAAGACTAGCGCAATCAAAATGAAAAAGGTATAGCGGGAATTCGGGCGTATGTCGTAGTCGAGCGAAAAATTTTCTTTTGAGTCAACCGCATCGAAATTGCTCTTTGCGAAAAAATCGCCCGCGGAAGAAAGAAGGACTGCCGCAGAACCGGGCTTTGAAGCGTCTACAAATTTTGCGGACGCGCCCTGGAAAAACGAAAAGCCTTGTTCGCCAAAATTTTTCTTGTTGGCTTCCTCCACAGCCTTTCGGATTTTTTCCGAGCGCATCGCAGTCTTTACATGAGTCTTTCCGTCGCCCGAAAGAATTTCAGTTTCTCGCTCGCTTCCAAATCCGACTATGACAACGCTCACGCCATGGCGAAGCGATGCGCTCAGCGCGTCCGAAAGCGAAGGCGAAGTTTCCTCGCCATCCGTAAAAAGCCAAATCACGGGCTTTTTGGAAATGTTGCGCGGAAACGATTTTAGGGCGGCGTTCACCCCCTCCCCCAAATCGCTTCCAACAGAAGAAATCATTTCGGGCGAAAGCGATTCAAGCAGATTCAGCACGGCATTCAAATCTTCCGTAAGGGGAATCGCGAGCACGCCGCTTCCCTTTGCCAAAACCGCGCTCACGGAAGAGCCTTCGACACGCTCCAAAATTTTCCGCGCGTAGGACTGCGAAGCCTCAAGCCTTGAAAAATTTCCGGGCATATCGCGGGCGGTCATGCTGTAGGAGATGTCGAACACGAACGAAATCGCGCTTCCGTTTTTTTGCACCGGCGTTGAAATCGTTCCCCAAGAAATTCCAGAATATGCCAAAACCAAGGCGCACCATGCGGCGCACCTGAAAGCGATTCTCGCGACGATGCGGATTTTTATTTTCTTGAAATCAATCAGCGATTTTTTTTCGTAAGAATTCGAAAGCGCGAAAAAAGTTTTTTTATAGGCGGAGACGCAGTAAATCAAAACCGGTATCAATACCAGAATCGCGCACAATGCCCACGGACGTTCGACTGCAAGATTCATACAAACTCCAATAATTTTCCTAATACAATTCCTTCAGCAAAAACCTGCGCACAAACCATGCGAGGGCAAAGAACAAAATCGCCACGAACAAAAACTTGTCATAACAAAAGGTGTCGATGTTCCGGATATAATAACTCTGCACGACTTCCTGCCTTCTGGCAATCGAAGAAAGCGCGGACGACAACGCCGCCACGGATTCCACGCCATAATACCGACCACCCAAATCCGTCGCCAACTTTTCGAGCGGCACGCTGTCGAACGAAGAATCAAAATACCCGGAATAGGATTTTCCGCTTCGAGGGTCCTGGTATTCCAGCGGAACAGAGCCGCGCGTTCCGATTCCCACAGCGTAAAGAGTGATTCCATTTTTGGCGGCAAGCCGAGCCGCAGTCTCGGGATGGATTTCGCCCGCATTGTTTTCGCCGTCCGTCAAAAGCACGATGCATTTCCGAGGAGCAGCCGACTTGCTCAAATGAAAGACAGCAAGCGAGATTCCCGTTCCGATGGCCGTGCCGTCTCCCATTTCGCCGAGCGAGATTGAAGCGACGCGGCTTCCAAAATATTCGTAATCGACAGTGCTAGGCACGACAAGAGCCGCCTCGCTTCCCATGGAAACAAGTCCGTAGGACGCGCCCGAATTGTCCTTCGCCAAAATCTCGATTGCCTCTTTCGCCGCATCAATCCGCTTCATTCCATTGATGTCACGCGCCGCCATCGAAGGGCTTGTGTCCAGCACGAAAAGTATGTCCGCGCCGCGAGTGGTGTAAACCCGCTCTTCGCTATGGAAAGCAGGCTCTGCCAACGCCGCCACGCAAAGCACGAACGCGAGGAAAATCAGCAGGCTTGAGGATGCCGAAACAAAGCGAAAGAATTTATTGTTCCAAGCGAATTCAAATCCGTTCCAGTCGGAAAAGGCGAGCGGAAAACTTATGTGCGAAAAAAGAGACATCTTTTTGAGCGCGTAGAAAAACGGCAGGACGAGCAAAATCAAAAACGCGGCAGGATTCATAAAACTAAAACTCATCGCTACTCCTAAAAAAAATCGATTTCGCAAATTCGCAAAGCGCATTAAACCGCGCTACTTTTGGTCGGGCATATCGCCTTCAAAAACTTTCACCGCCTTCACGAGCGCGGAAGTCAACAATTTTCGCTCGCCGGAAGCAAGATGCGCCTCGTGCTCCGACCTAGGCTCACGCGCCTCATCGAGCGAGCCGTGCGCATAGCGAATGTAGTCGGTCCTGATGAACAGCGAAACCAAATCTTCGAGAACCGGAAAAACTGCGTCAGGAATTTCGCCAATAAAAATCTTTTGGAACGCGGATTGAATTCCCATCGCCGATTCGGATTCGAACGGAAAATCGAAACGAAACGAAAGATACGCGCGCGCTATGTTTTGCAGTCCCGCGCAAAATTCGATGTCGGACAAATCCTCGTTGCGCAGGTTTTTCTTCAACTTTCGCAAGGTTATGATTGAATTGCGCCGCCGCGTCCGCCGGATTTTCATCTGCAAAAACCATCTTTTTAAATCATGGAATTTCACGAGAGCGCGGAAAACCGCCGCAAGGAAAATCACAGCCACAACGACGAGCACAAAAACAACATAACTCGTGCCAGGCATCAAAAGCGGCGGAAGCGGGCCTTGCATTTCCGCGCGGCCGGTCTTTTCCACGATGGACTTTATCTCAATCGGCAATAGCGAGATTTCAAAGGAATAGTTTTCTTCCGTCACCGCGTCAACGCCCAAAACCGAATGCAAGTCGAACGGAGGAAATTCGATTTTGCCCGCACGCCACGGAACGAACCTCAGCGTGAAGGCAAAATCATCGCCGTGCCGAAAAAAACGCGCGGAGTTTACTGTGACAGAATCCGAAATCTCTTCGAACGGGATTTTTTCCGCGCTGATTTCAGTTTCAAAATTTTCCTCGAACGGAATTCCAGAATCCAATTTGAAACTGTATCGAATCTCCGCCACGTCGCCGACATAGACTTCAATCGGAACGAGGGTTTGCGAAACATCCTGCGCGTTCTGCGAAAAAACAGAATGCGGCTGAAAAAGAATTCCGAAAAAGAAAAGTGCAAATTTTAAGATTGCCGATGAAATACGCGCGCCAAATTTCAATGCGATTTTTCCGCGAAAATTTGAAACTGCTTTCGTTGTAAAAGAATGTTGAATGAAATTTCCCCGCATCACGCTTCCTTTTTCCTTGAAAAGAAATCCGAAAGTACTGCAAGCGAGTCGTCCGAAGTGGAAACGCAAAGCGGAACTCCGCCGCGCCTTGTAACCGAAGTGCGCCAGCGTTTTTCGCGCATCGCAAAATCTTCGCGCCACCTTTCCTGGAAGTTTTTCGAAAAGGTCGGAAAAAGTTTTTTCGCGCCGCTTTCAACATCCCTGAAAAAAATCGTTCCCGCTTTGGGCAAGTCCGAATCAAAGGCATCGGAAATTTTCAACGCCACAACGTCGTGCTTTGAAGCCAAAATCGCAAAAGGATTTTCCCAGCCAGCCACGCGAAAATCCGAAATGACAAAAACAAGCGAACGCTTTTTCAAAATCTTGCACGCGCCTTGCAGGGCATTTTCCAAAACCGAGCCGTGCGTTTTTTGCGGGAACTTGTCCAAATGCGAGAGCAAAAGCATCGTGTGTTCCTGCCCGATTTTAGGAGCGACCACGAATTCAACTTCGCCGGAAAACAGGACCGCGCCCACCGGATTTGAATTGTGCTCCGCGCTCAAAGCCAAAAGCGCGGCGATTTCGGAGGCCACTTCGAGCCTTGTCCGCGCCGAAGACACAGTTTGCATCGAAAGCGAACGGTCAACTATCAGGAGAATATGGAGTTCGCGTTCCTCCTCGAAATTCTTTACGAAGGGCTTCGCGTTCCTCGCCGTAACGTTCCAATCAATCGCGCGAACATCGTCGCCCAAAAGGTATTCGCGCACGCCCGAAAATTCCACGCCGCGTCCACGGTACAAGGAACGGAACGCTCCGCTTTGCATGGCGTTCGCAAGTGAGGCGGTGGCAATTCTCAAGTAAGACGCGCGTTTTACAAGCGACGCCTTGTCGGAAATCAATTTCTGTTCCATAAAAAAAACTACGGAAGAGGCGTGAGTTCCAAAATCTTGTCGATTATGTCGTCCGCGCCCACTCCGGCGGCGGCCGCCTCGTAGGAAAGCACAAGGCGATGGCGCAGGACCTCCTTCGCAACGCCTTTCACGTCGTCTGGCAAAACGAACGAACGCCCCGCAAACAAGGCGCGCACTTTGGCGCATTGCAGCAGCGCGATTCCCGCGCGAGGAGACGCTCCGAAATTTATGTAGCGTCCGATTTCGTTTTTTCCCTGAAAATGCCTTTCCTTCGTCCCGTTCGAATTCTGCGCGCCGCTTTCCGGCCGCGTGACATTCACAATGGAAACAATGTATTCGACAATGCGCTCGTCGCAGACAATCTTTTCCAAAACCGCGCGGCATTTCCTTAAAATCGATTCGCTGAAAACTTTCTGCACGGGAACGAAAGGCGCGTTGCCGCCGGTCTTCACGATTTCCACTTCTTCCTTCGCGCTCGGATACGGAACTACGATTTTCATCAAAAAGCGGTCAAGTTCCGCCTCGGGCAGATTGTACGTGCCCTCCTGCTCGATGGGATTCTGGGTGGCGAGCACGAAAAAAGGCTCGGGCAGAGCGTAGGTGTCCTCGCCAATCGTAACCTGCTTTTCAGCCATCGCCTCCAAGAGCGCGCTCTGCACCTTCGCGCCCGCGCGGTTTATCTCGTCGGCAAAAACGACATTCGTAAAGACAGGGCCTTTCCGCACGGAGAATTTCCCCGAATGCTGCTCGTAAATCAGCGTGCCCGTCAAGTCGGCAGGAAGCAAGTCCGGGGTGAACTGGATTCGCTTGAACTCAAGCCCGGAGATTTCCGCGAACGTGCGCAACGCCAAAGTCTTCGCAAGCCCCGGAACGCCCTCCAAGAGCACGTGCCCGCCCGCAATGATTGCGCAAAGGATTCCGTCGATGACGTTCGCCTGCCCCACCACGCGCTTTGCCAATTCCTTGCGGCATCTTTCAGCAGCATCCCTGCATTCCGCAAGGTCGTTTTCGTTTATTTCCATGTTTTCCATTTTCTTCGCGCCCTGATTTAGTTTTTCTGATATAATTATAACGGAAAACGGGAAGTTTTTCTATATCATCAGAAAAACTTCCCGAAAAAAAAAGCAAATCACGCCAATAATTCGAATGAACCGGAAACAGTTTCTATCAAATTCTTGCGTTCGTGCTTCGAATAGCCTGAACAGCGAGTGCGGAGAACAAAGCAATACCTGCCAGGTGAGATGCTGTCAGGCATCGTGAACAAAAGTTTTTTCGGCGTATTGTAGAAAAAATTGCCGTCCGTCTTTGTCCAAGTGCTCTCATCGTTCTTAGGCTTCGTGCCTTCCATTGGCACGCACCAAATGCCCGAATCTTCGCCAGCAATCCTAAGCCCGCTGCCCTCGATTATCACGCTGGCCCCCGCCTTGAGAGCGCCATCGCTTTCGTTGCGGCTGAGATCCGTAATCGTGTCTACTATCCCCCTAGACTCGATGAATTGCGAGTCGGCGATTTCGACAGCATCCACAGCCTTGCAAAGCGTCTCATTACAAGAGAATCTCACGGTGAGTTCCGTCTTCCCTGTCTGGCTTTCCGTAGTGCCCCTTGATGCTATGTAAAAAGTGCCCAGCGAGCCGAAGCGAACCGCACCACCCGCCTTCAAGATTTCAAGCAGAACACTCGTATAGGCAGTCATAACATCAGTTATCTTGCCTATGGTCATGTCGGGAAGTTTCTCCGCCATCCTGTCGAGTACATTTTGATTCGAATGCACTACCCGTCCGACCCTGCCGTAATATTCCTCGGCATCCGAACCTTTGAACGAATTGCGCTGGAGTTTCAGGGAAACCTGCCCCGCCTTTTCCTCGCGCAATTTCATAAAAGAATTGTCAGAAGAATTTTCGTTCTTCATATCTAATTTTCCTCCTGGCCTTCTTGACTTTTTGTCGGCCAATACAATGAATCCATCCTACGGCGCGGAAAATCGCCGCGGGGACTTGACACAAGCGGAAAATAAGAATAGAATTTACGCCATCCATGGTGCGCGAATTCATATCAAGTTTTCCGCGTCCGTATTGAGGCTCAAGGAAGCGCAAATTCCTTGAGCCTTATTTTTACTTCAGCTTAGAAAGGCAGTACCTTGCCGCATCAAGGGAAACTCCGCATTCAAGTGCCACATCGCTTGCGTCCATGCCACTCACAAGGTTTGCTCCCATCATAAATTCACCAGCAAGACATTTTGCCTGCCACTCCGGATTCCTGTACGCAGGAACCCTTTCAATTTCACAGAACGAACGAGCCAGCCCCACACCAAACACGCAAAGCAGGAACAGATGCGCGATTTCATGCGCAATCGTCATCCTGTCACGTCCGCTACCCTTGCAAGCGTTGTCATACACGTCCTGCCGAATTTTTATTGTTCGAGTGGTGAGCTCCGTAACCGCGTGTTCGCCATCATCCAGTTCTTCCGCGCCGACTATCTCGAAATTCGCGCCATCCACCACTTGCGGAATGTATTCCAGTATCCTCACAATCGGAACATACAATTTGGATTCTACGCAAAAAAACTTGCGCATGCTCGCCGCAAAATACCTTATCTTTGCCCTTGAAAGCGGGGCCGCCATATATCCCATTCGCTACTCCCTGTCGATGAAGCTTAGCAATTTTTTCGCCTTCTCATCCGACATATCTTCAAAACTCCTTGCAAACTTCAAAGCAAGCTCGCGCTTCGCAAACTTTTTTCCATCCAAATCAAGCGACACGGTTTTCAGGCTGTTGTCATAAGACAACCTCAAGACCTCCTGCCGTTTTTCCGAAAGTTCATAGAGCGATATGATTTCACCCACGAAATTTGCAGGAACTGCCCGCTTTCCATTTTCGATTGCCGAAAGATACGAAGACGTAACCTTCAGTTTGTCTGCCATATCCTTCAACACCTCACCATTGTCGATTCTGATTTTCCGCAACTCCTTCCCAAAATCAGAAACCATATCACTCACCCCCCTAGACTTTACTTGCACGGAATCAAGGAATTCCATGCTCGCACTTACGGAACTTTTCATTTCCCTACGACTAAATGCTAACACATTTTTACATCCTTGTCAACAACTTTTGTTGATTTTTTTCATAAATTTTCAAAAAAAATTCACATTACTGAAAAACACGGAGATTTAACAGACTTCAACATTTTCAATCATTAAAAACCAGCGTTTTTAATGATTGAAAATGTGTGTTTTTAAAGCCCTTTAATGTACGTTTTCAGTCATATATAACATACATTTTTAAGCATTAACAATTCATATTTCTGACAAAAAAAAACAAATATTTTTAAGAATCCAAAACGCACGCGCAAACTGCACATAAAAAATTGCGATTGATGTGCAAAAAACCGAATTTTGTGGTATAATATCCCCACAACAACAAAGGAATCACAGACAATTTCTATGGGAAACAATAACATTCAACAACGGGCGGAACTGCAATCGCAGATTTGGAAGATAGCGAACGAGGTGCGGGGCGCGGTAGACGGCTGGGACTTCAAACAGTTCGTTTTGGGAACGCTTTTCTACCGCTTCATAAGCGAGAATTTTTCATCCTATTTTGAAAGCGGCGACGAGAGCATCGTCTATGCGGAGCTTCCCGATTCCGTCATCACGCCCGAACTGAAAGACGACTCCATAAAGACAAAAGGATATTTCATTTATCCGAGCCAGCTTTTCGTCAATGTTGCCAAGACCGCAAGCGGCAATGACAACCTGAACACGGATTTGGCGAGAATTTTCTCTGAAATCGAAGGCTCCGCGATTGGCTACGAGTCCGAACAAAACATCAAGGGGCTTTTCGCCGATTTTGACACCACGAGCAACCGGCTTGGCAACACCGTCAAAGAAAAAAGCGCGCGGCTTGCGGCAGTCATAAGAGGCGTTGCCGAATTGGATTTCGGCGGTTTCCACGATGACCAGATTGACCTGTTCGGCGATGCATACGAATTCCTGATTTCAAATTATGCGGCAAACGCCGGAAAGTCCGGCGGCGAATTCTTCACCCCGCAGCACGTTTCAAAGCTCATCGCCAGGCTTGCCTTGCACGGCCAAAAATCCGTGAACAAGATTTACGACCCCGCCTGCGGCTCAGGCTCGCTCCTTCTTCAGGCGAAGAAACAGTTCGACAATCACGACATAGAAGAGGGATTTTTCGGGCAGGAAATCAACCACACGACATACAACCTCGCCCGCATGAATATGTTCCTGCACAACATAAACTACAACGATTTCAACATCGCGCTAGACGACACGCTCACAAAGCCGCACTTCCTGAATGAAAAGCCGTTCGATGCGATTGTCTCAAACCCGCCCTATTCTATAAACTGGATAGGCGACGGTGACGCGACTTTGATAAATGACGACCGCTTCGCGCCCGCCGGAGTGCTCGCCCCAAAATCGAAAGCGGATTTCGCCTTTATCCTGCATTCCTTGAACTACCTTTCGAGCAAGGGACGCGCCGCAATCGTCTGCTTTCCGGGCATAATGTACCGTGGCGGAGCGGAGCAGAAAATCCGCAAATACCTTGTTGACAACAACTTCATAGAAACCGTTATTTCGCTCGCGCCGAACCTTTTCTTCGGAACTTCAATCGCAGTGAGCATCCTCGTGCTTTCAAAACACAAGGCGGACAGCAAAATCCAGTTCATAGAGGCTGGAAAACTGTACCAAAAGGAAACGAACAACAACATACTTAAAGACGAGCACATCGAAAAGATAGTGAAAGCGTTCGAGGCAAAGGCAGACGTTCCGTATTTTGCCCGCAGCGTTTCTTATGAGGAAATCACGGCGAACGAATACAACCTTTCGGTTTCGACATACATTGAGCAGGAGGACACAAGGGAAGCGGTTGACATCGCAAAGCTGAATGCCGAGATTGCGGAAATCGTAAAAAAAGAGAACGCCCTCCGCGCGGAGATTGACAAAATCATTGCGGAAATAGAAGGGTGATGCCTCG
>JAFLSR010000035.1 GCA_022510845.1 Treponema sp. | reverse complement strand
GCAGAAATTCTCGCTTATTTATTGCCCGCTCGCGCGGGCGAATTTTAACTTTTGTAAAACTGAAGTTTTTCAAAAGTTAAAATTATAAGGAGCACATTTTTTGTGCGTGGCATACAAACAAATATATGAACAAATGTTCATATATTTCATAATTGAATGCATGTTCACAAAAAACGGCGGCACAGAAAAAAAGGCACGGGTTTTCGCCTTTGTTGCAAAAACCCGTGCCTTTTTTGAAAAATTCGCATACTTTGTGCGCAGTCAAAATTCGCGCAACAAAATGCCTTGTCCGCCCTCTATTCTGCCAAAGCCTTGTCAAGCATCGCGCTGATTTTTTCTTTGTCCAAATGCGTTCCGATTATGCAAAGTTTTATCATCCTGTCGCCGAGTTTTTCATCCCAGTCCTTTTTGACCTCAGGATTTTCGCGCAGAATTTTTTCGCGCTCGCCTTTGGGAGCCGCCGCCACCCATTGCCCAGAATAGCCTGCGACAATCTGCCGGCCGGTGGTTTCAAAAACCCACGCCATTTCAGGCTCGTCTGCGAACCACATCAAACCTTTGGAACGGATGATGTTGCGCGGCCAATTGCTCGCAGCCTCGTCAAGTTTTTGCCTGTCAAAAGCCGCGCGGCGGTAATAAATGAACGAGCCGATTCCATATTCATCCTCGCTCTCGCCTTCGTGCCTGTGCTCATGGTGATGGTGATGTCCGTGTTCGTGATGATGGTCGTGTTCATGCTCGTCGTGGTGCTCGTGCTCTTCGTGATGATGCTTATGTTCATGCTCGTCATCATCATCCACATCCTTGTTGAGTTCCGCGACCCAGCCAGCGCTTTCATAGACCTTTTCAAAATCGAATTCGTGCGTTCCCAAAATTTGAGAAAGTTCCACCTGACATTTTGTCGTTTCGATGACACGCGCATTCGGCTGAAGCTTCTTCACAATCACGCGGATTTTTTTAAGTTGCTCTTCGTTCACCAAGTCCACTTTATTGATGATGAGCGTATTGCAAAATTCGATTTGCTGCACCAAAAGCGACTCGATGTCCTCTTCCTGCATATCTTTTTTCAAGAGGGCGTTTCCCTCGTCAAACTCTGTCGCAAGGCGCATCGCATCCACAACCGAAACCAAATTGTCGATGTAGCCTTTTTCGATTTGCCCCACGGCCTGCGCGATGGGCATCGGCTCGCAAACGCCGCTCGCTTCGATGAGGATGTAGTCGAACTTGCCGGTTTTTATGAGGCCTTCGATTTGTTCCACCAAATCGGTTTTGAGCGTGCAGCAAATGCATCCGTTCGTAAGCGGAACGAGGCTCGAAGAATCCGTGATTCGCGCTTCCTTCGAAATGAGCGTTTCGTCAATGTTCACCTCGCCGATGTCGTTCACGATGACGGCAACTTTGTAGCCCTTTTGATTGTTCAGAATGTAATTCAAAAGCGTAGTCTTTCCCGCGCCCAAATAACCTGCCAAAATTGTGATTGGAATTTTTTTCATATTTTCTCCCGAAATTTTTCAGTAATTTCTTATCTGGGCGTGCCCGCTGCTTGCGCAGCGGTCGGGCTACTCTACGCAAGCCTTTCGGCTTACTACCGAGTTTGACCAAATCTTTGATTTGCTCAAACTCGCAGGGTTTTACACGCACTTCGTGCTACCTTCATTCCGGCTCGTCGTTTACACGCCGCCCGGAACGCGCAAGCGCGCCCTCCGTATCCCTCACGCAAGCCGCTCTCAAAAAACATCAAGCCTTCGACTGAAAAAGTCAAAGGCCAGGTTTTTCAAAAAGCGAAAATCAAATCAGCGGCACTATTTCAAAAACGCCTCTTTTTGAATGTGCACTTTCGCGCCATCAGGAACGGTGTCGTAAAACCATTTGGAATTTTCCATCGAAAGCCGAATGCATCCATGGCTTGCGGGCTGTCCCAATTTCGCGGCTTCTTCCTGAATTATGTTGCCGGCTTCGTCAGTGGCAAGCGAATGGAAAAGCCATGTGCCCCCGATAAATCCGACCCACCATTTCGCGCCAGCCCCGAACTTTTTTGAATAAAAATAAGTGCCTCGCTTCTGGCCGCTTTCATTCAAAATGTAGTCGCCGAGCGGAGTGTCGTAGTTTCCGTTAAGCAGCCCCGTCGAGCAAATCATTTCCCGCACGAGCGCACCCTTTTGAAAAACGTAGGTCTTCTGATCGTCCACGCTCACCACAACACGCCAATCTCCGCCAAAACCTGCTGGTCCAGCGAAAACTGCCGTTCCCAAAACCGACGCGCTCAAAACCAACAGCGCAAACATAGCAATTAAATTTTTCCTCATAATAACTTTATCGGAAAAAATTGCTTTTACAATATAACAAATTTTCGTCAAAAATGCAACAGGTGGAGAGAGCGAATCCGAAGTTGCAAAGGGCGAAAAACAATGGTAGAATGAAGTATGGAATTTTGCAACAGACAAGTCACGCATAATTTGTTTTCCTCCATCACGCAAAACAAATGGCTATCGGTAGAATATCAAAACAAGTCTGGCAAACAAACAAGTTATTGGATTGGCGTTCGCGACATCGATGCGCAGCACGGCACTTTAAGCGCGGAAGGCTTCCACATAGCAAAAAAAACTTTTTTAGATTTGGATAAGATTTATATCGATTCAATTTTGCAGTCGCAAATAATCGACGAATCCTTTTATGCCGTTCCTGAAAACCTCAAAAACAAAATTAGGGAAAATCCCGAAACCTTTCAAAAATTTTTTGGCAATATCGCAAACATTCGAATCCTTGATTATTTGGAAGAATGCGTCAATCTGAATTCTGTTCCTTACAAAAACGAATATTCTTTGCTCGAACATTTTGATGCTGAATCATTTGCGGATTGCGAATACAAATTGACTGACGAACAATTTTCGCACATCACGCAGGAATTCCACTTGAAGGCAAAAAATGAAAAATCATTTTGCCGCACAAAATATCTTTGCCTTAACATTTTGAGTGTGCACACTCCGCAAGGGCTACACCTTTTGGCATACAAAAAACTTTTGCTCGACATAAAAAAACGCTCGCTGATTGCCGATGACCACATCACGATTTGCAAAAGATTTAAAGTAGGAAAAGAACGGGAACAAAGCATAACGCAATTTTTAGATTACGATAATTTTTATCTTATTGAAAATTTCGAAGCGAATGCGGAAAAAATAAAAGACGCAGTTTCGCGCAACATAAAATATCCGCAAGAAAAAGTTGACGACCTTCCGTATTTGATTCCGCTTTCGCGCGATGTAGCAACAAATTTGAAAAGCGAATTCAATTTCATAAAAGAGCAAATGGAAAACGGAACGGCGGCCGAACCACTTCAAGCCTTCTTTGGAAAATTGACGAAGCCTCCAATCCGGCGCAAAAAATTTCCGCTCGCGCTTTTGAATAAGAATGCGAATCTCGACCAGCTTCTTGCAATCAACAATGCGATGAAATATCCGCTCGCCTACATACAAGGTCCGCCCGGCACCGGAAAAACGAGCACGATTTTGAATACGATTCTCACCGCATTCTTTAACGGAAAAACTGTCCTGTTTTCCTCGTTCAACAATCATCCGATTGATAGCGTTTGCGCCGCGTTGGAAAATATTTCGCACAAAGGAAAGAAAATTCCATTTCCGATTTTCAGGATTGGAAACAGGGAAAAAATAATTGAATCGCTGAATTCCTGGAAAGAAAAATTTCTGCAATTCAAGGACACGCCGATTTTTCAGGAAACGCTAGAGCGCAATAAGGAAAGCGAAATTTCAAAATCGGAAAAACTCACGGAACTTTTAAAATCCTATGAAGAGAAAATCGAACTTGAAGAACGGAAGGAAGCAATCGAGCAACTTCTCGAAATCAATTCGAGTATGTCTTACCAATTCGATTTGCAAGGCAGACAACTTGCCGAAGTGAAAAAACAACTTGCGCAAATCGGCGAAATAAAAAATGAAGATGCGCTTGTGCTCGCTTATGAGGGCGGCGAAAAAATGATGCAATATTTTTACTACACTTCCGCAAAATTCATCAAGCGACTTTCCGAGCCGAAAAACAAAGATTTGCTGGAAATAATTTTGATGGATAATTCGAAAAACGACGAGCGGCTCAAAAAATTTTCCGAATTCCTAAAAAGCAGCGAGAACATTTTTCGGCTCACGAGAATTTTTCCAATTGTCGCCGCCACTTGCATTTCTTCGGAAAAAATCGGAACGCCAAATTTATATTTCGATATGACGATTATCGACGAAGCAAGCCAATGCGATACGGCGCATTCGCTTTTGCCGATTCTGCGAGGAAAGCAGTTGATACTTGTGGGAGACCCACAGCAACTGAATCCCGTGATTTTGCTTGACCAAAAGGACAACGATGCGCTCAAACGGATTTACAAAATTTCGGAAGAATATGATTTCATTAAAAATTCAGTTTACAAAACATTCCTCGCCGCGGATTCTGTGAGCAAGGAAATTCTTTTGCGACATCATTATCGCTGCGCCAAAGAAATCATCGAATTCAACAACAAAAAATATTATGCGAATCAACTCAAAATTGAAAGCGCGGAAAGAGGAGGCCGTTCGCTAGTTTTCCATAACGTTTCAAATAACAGTCCTCTTGAAAAAAATGTCGCGCCAAACGAAGCGGAAGAAATTATAAGATACGCTAAGGAAAATCCAACGCAAAAAATCGGAGTGATTACGCCATTTGTGAACCAAAAGAAATTGATTGAAAGCCGCATAAAAAGCAATCGTTTGGAAAACATCACCTGCGGCACTGTTCACGCTTTTCAAGGCGATGAAAAGGATGTGGTTTTGTTCTCGCTCGCACTTACGGACAGGACAAACGCAAAAACTTACGAATGGCTCAATTCAAACAAAGAACTGATAAATGTGGCAACTTCTCGCGCAAAAGAAAAATTCGTGCTTGTCGCAAGCGAAAAAGAAATAGAGCGACTGCACAATGAATATGAAAAAATTTCTGCGAAAAAAGAATCGCATTGCGACGATGTTTTTGAGCTGAAAAATTACATCAAAAAAAATGGCAAATGTCAAATCACGCCACGCCAAACTTCTTCACGCGCGCTCGGAATCAAACCTTACAGCAGCAAGACAGAAGAGGAATTCCTTGCGACATTGAGCCACGCGCTCGACAACGTGATTTCAGATTTAAAAAAATGCAGCGTGAAAAAAGAAGTGGGAATTTCCGCAGTTTTCGAAAGCGAAAAAATCGAACCTTCGCTTTTCTACACCGGGCGATTCGACTTTGTAATTTACGAGCGCGACTACGACGGACGGGAACGCCCAATTCTTGCAATCGAACTTGACGGAAAAGAACATCTAGAAGACATCGCAGTAAAAAGGCGCGACCGCGAAAAAAATGAAATCTGTCGCAGACATCGCCTGCAATTGATTCGCGTGGACAACACCTACGCAAGGCGATACCATTACATCAAAGAAATTTTGGAGAATTTTTTCGCAAAACAGTGAGAACGCGTTTTGGATTAGTTCGTGCTGGACGATAAAACTTGAGAATCGGTTGAAGTCCTTGCAACAAAATTTGAGATATTGCACACACACAGAAAAAATCTAGCCCTCACATCAAAAAAATTCGCACCACTCCATGCCGCAATCAAAACTCAGTGAAAAACCTAATCCGCCATCTTGACTTTTTCCAATTCAAAAGATAAAATGCCACTATGAAAAAGGTCTTTTTTTCGCTGCTTACATTTTTCGCGCTCTTCTTTTTTTCTTGCACAATTTCCGAATTCAATTTGCAGGCGAAAGTCGAGATTTCTCCCGAATTCATTTCGCAATTGTTGGACGGGCACGAACTTTTTGTCGATGGCGTGAACAATTTCGATTATTCTTTTTGCGAAATTGAATCTGATGAAGTAAAATCAATTTTGAAATCGTTGGGCGGATTGCGTTCGGAAGTTTCGGTGAATCTCGAAGCGCAGCTCAGCGGATTTTCGCTCAAAAAAATCTATGCGAAAAAAGGCGCGGTCGCACGCGGCTGGATTTCGTTCGAAAATGAAATTCCAGAAAAGCCAATTTCCGCCTACAAAAATTTCAAAAAGCAAAACCCTCAAAATTCCATGGAAGTGAATTTCAGCGACGACAAAAAGCGCGTCGATTTTTCTTATGTCTTTCCTGAAGAATCAACTTTGTTTGACAGCGAAAAACTCGGAAACGAAAACATCGATGTTTCAGAATTCGAAAAGGAAAACGGAAAACCAAGTCGCATGAAAAATTTGAGCGTGAAAATCCGCGGCGGAAAAATCATCATCAATCCAGCCAAAGGCATAAAAGGCATCAACGCGGAAATCATTATCGACCGGCTCAAAAAATAATCATGCAAAATAAATTCTGCGCCTGCCATAATCCGTTTTCAAAAAACAATGTTCAAAACCAACATGCGCCGACGCAGAGCATCGGCGCATGAAACCTTCCGCGCGAATCAGCCGCCACTTTGAACACACAAAAATTCCACTAGCGCACATTCGCGCAAATCATTAGAATAAAATTATGATTTTGGATTTGACGATAAGCATTCTGCCAAACGAAGAAAGCAAAAAAAATCTCATCGAAAAAAAATTGCGCGCGACATTGAACGAGGCTTTGGCAAAAAGCGGCATCGCAATTTCCGCGCAAGATTTCGACTTTAAGTTCATAAAAAAATCGATTGACGCGCGGCACGGAAGGCAAAAATTCATCCTGCGCTACAAGGCGTTCACCGAAAACGAGCGGCAAAATCTCGAACGGAAAATTGTTTGGAAAAACGCCGACACTTCTAGCGGCGCAAAAAAAATTCTGATTGTAGGAAGCGGTCCTGCTGGACTTTTCGCGGCGTTGCGCTTTTTGGAAAATGGAATTCAGCCAGTTATAATCGAGCGCGGCAAACCCACCGGCGAACGCAAGCGCGACATCGCGCAGATTTCCACGCGTGGCATCGTTGACGGCGACAGCAACTATTGCTTTGGCGAAGGAGGGGCCGGAACTTTCAGCGACGGAAAACTTTTTACAAGAAGCACAAAGCGCGGCGATGTCGAAAAAATCCTGCGCATTTTCTGCGAGTTCGGCGCGGACGAAAAAATCCTCACCGATTCCCATGCGCACATCGGCACGGACGCGCTTCCAAAAATCGTGAACGCGATGCGCGAAAAAATAATCGCGCTGGGAGGGGAAGCCCATTTCGGAACGCGCTGCACTGATTTTTTGACAGACAATCTTTCGGGCAAAAAAATCGTTCGCGGAATTCGCGCCGTTCAAACAGAATCAAACGAGGAAAAAGAATTTTTAGGCGATGCGGTTTTATTGGCAACAGGGCATTCCGCTTGCGATGTCTACGAGCAAATCGCACAGATTGCAAGCGAATCTCTTGAAGCAAAAACATTCGCGCTCGGAGTCCGCATCGAGCACCCGCGCACCCTCATCGATAGAATTCAGTTTCACGGAAAATCCGATTCGAATTTGGGCGCGGCGGAATATCGCCTGACAAGCCAAGTCGAAGGAAGAGGGGTGTACACATTCTGTATGTGTCCGGGCGGATTCGTAGTGCCCTCCGCCACAGAAAGCGAACAAATCGTCCTGAACGGAATGTCTTGCGCCAAACGCAATTCACCTTGGTCGAATTCCGCAATCGTTGTGGAAACGCGCCCCGAAGACATTCCGCAGAATTTTTTCGAGCAGGCAGAAGAAGCAGGCTCTGCGGCTTTGGCTTCGTTATATTTCAGACGCTGGCTTGAACACGAAACTTTTTTGCACGCTTCGCCTCCGAGCCAAAAAGCGCCTGCACAAATGCTAAAAGATTTTTTGCGCGGAAAGGATTCACGAGATTTTCCCAAAGTGAGCTACACGCCCGGAATTGTCGCGAGCCGGCTTGACGAATGGCTTCCTGCGCAAATCGCGTTCCGCCTCAAAGAAGGCATAAAAGAATTCGACAAAAAAATGCGCGGATTTATATGCGATGAAGCAGTCCTTTTTGCAAGCGAAACTCGCACCAGCACGCCAGTGCGCATTTTGCGAGACCGCGAAACATTCGAATGCAAGACGCTTTCGCGCCTTTATCCTTGCGGAGAAGGTTCGGGATATTCAGGTGGAATCGTTTCTAGCGCGATGGACGGCGAAAACGCGGCACAGGCAGTGTTGCGACAACTTGCGGCGAATTGATTCGCGCGAAAAGCACCACCCACAAAGTTTTTGGAACTTGACTTTCGCCCAATCGCCTTGTGCGCTTTTCCCAAAAACACTCCGTGCGCGTTTGTGCAAGAAAGTTATACGCCAGAATTGCGCTACTGCGCGCTTCCAACCAAGCACATCCACTCGGCTTCGGCGGCGAGTTCTTCTCCCACGAACGCCTTGCCGGATTGCTTTACCATTCGTTCGGAAACCCGCAGATTTTTGATTTCCATTCGAACTGTATCGCCCGGACGAACTTGATGGCGGAATTTCACTTTGTCCACTGTGCCCAAAAAGAAAAGGCTTCCGTCCTTGAATTTTTTCTGATGGCTCAAAGCCGCCCCGCCAGCCTGCGCCATCGTTTCAATCAAAATCACGCCTGGCACGACAGGATATTCGGGAAAATGCCCCTTGAAGAAAAAATCATCGTCGGTAAATTTGCGCGTGCTCACGCTGCCCTCATCGTCCGCGCTCACAATTTCATCCACAAACAAAAAAGGCTTTCTGTGCGGCAAAAGCGATTCAATGTCATTCGTAACAGCCATTTTCTCTCACTCCAATAAAATCAAACTTTTCTGAAAATCACGACGCCGTTGTGTCCGCCGAATCCAAAGGTCGCGCTCATCGCGCAATTCACTTGCGTTTCCAAACCGACATTCGGCGTGTAGTCCAAATCGCATCCGCCTTCAATGTCGGGATTTTCCAAGTTGATTGTGGGCGGAACGAAATTCTCGCAAATCGCCTTTACGGTCAAAATCGCTTCGATTGCGCCCGTCGCGCCAAGGCAATGCCCCGTCATGCTCTTTGTGGAAGAGATGTGCAGTTTTTTCGCCGCGTCGCCGAACGCCAATTTTATCATCGTGGTCTCGCCCGAATCGTTTTTCTTTGTGGAAGTTCCGTGCGCGTTGTAATATTGAATGTCTTCGCCCTTCACGCCCGCATCGTGCATCGCCGCAGTCATCGCCGCAGCTCCCTGAATGCCATCGGGATTCGGAGCGGTCAAATGGTAGCCATCGTTCGTGCTTCCGTAGCCGATGAGTTCGGCATAGATTTTCGCGCCGCGTTTTTTCGCGTGCTCGTATTCTTCCAAAATCAAAATGCCGCTACCCTCGCCCATCACAAATCCATCGCGGTCTCTGTCGAACGGCCTACACGCCTTGTGCGGCTCGTCAACATGGGAACGAGAAAGCGCCTGCAACGCATCGAACGAACTGACGCAAAAACCATTGATTGTGCTTTCCGCGCCGCCCGCAAGAATCACATCGTGCCTTCCGCATCGAATGCTGTCGAGCGCGTCGCCGAGCGCGTCCGTTCCGCTTGAACAGGCGGTCGCAATTGTGTGGCACGCCCCGTGGATTCCAAATGCAATCGAAACATTTCCAGCGGCCTCGTTCGGGATGAGTTGGGGAATCGTCATCGGATTCACGCGCTTTCCGCCCGACTCATGCCATTTGATGCAGTTGTTTTCGGTCACTTCAAATCCGCCGATTCCAACGCCCATAAAAATAGCCATCTTGTCCAAAACTTGCGCGTTGTCCAAAAGCGCGGCATCTTCCAAAGCCATCTTCGAAGCAGCCACGGCATATTTTGTAAAACGCGCCATTTTTCGCGCCGCCTGCGCGTCCATAAAATTTTCGGCATTGAAATTCTTCACTTCCGCCGCAAATTTTATGTTCGAAGCAGAAGTGTCATAATAAGTTATCGGCGCGACTCCGCTCTTTCCAGCGCGAACCGCAGCCCAAGTTTCCGAAAGCGAATTCCCCAAAGGCGTTACCGCGCCCATTCCAGTAACAACAACTCTTCTCATTTACCCCTCCCAATAAAAACACAGTTAAAATCAGAAAATAACAATTTTGCAGGGGGAAGCCCCCTAGATTTCCACTATTTTTAGAAATTGAAATTTCTGAAAATAGTGGAAAAGTCATTTCGCAACGAAGTGAGAAATGACAGTAAATAAGCGAGTTTTTGCTCCGCAAAACTCGACGTTAAAATTGGCGGCGACAATTCCGACGACAATTTTAACACCCCTCGCTCCAGCCCGCAAGCGGTCTTTCGCTACCCCCTATGCGGGGAGTACCCCGCAACGCCCCCTAAAGCTTCGCCTTGCTTACCGAGTTTCGCTTCACGAAACTCGCGGCAGGCTTCAAAAACCGCCGCGCCATTTTAGCGACGGATTTCAACAACCCACAAAATTAAGTCCGCAGTAAGTTTCAACTTACGAGGAACTTAATTTCGTCTGCGCTAGCAACTTGTTGCAGCGCAGACAAGTACAATAAACACAGTTTCGTAAGAAACTGTGAGTTGAAATTCACCGCGCTATTTTAGCGGCGGATTTCAACACCCCATTCCGCCGTCCACGCCCAGAACTTGCCCGCTTATGTACGCGGCAAAATCGCTTGCCAAAAAGAGCGCCGCGCCCGCAACGTCGTCCACAGTGCCCGCCCTGCGAAGCGGAATCTGCGAAATCCAATTTTCACGGATTTTCTCGTCCACGGCTTGCGTCATGTCCGTATCAATGAAACCGGGGGCTATGGCATTCACGCGCACTCCGCGGCTGCCAACTTCCTTTGCCAAACTTTTCGTGTAGCCCACCAAGCCCGCCTTGCTAGCAGAATAATTCACTTGCCCCGCACCGCCGTGCAAGCCCACGATGCTTGTCATATTTATAATCGAGCCGCTTCGCTTGCGAATCATATCATTTGAAACGATTTGCGTCGTAACGAAAACGCCCGTCAAGTTCACGTCCAAAACTTTTTTCCAGTCTTCCATCTTCATGTGGAAAGAAAGCCCGTCCTTCGTGATTCCCGCGTTGTTCACCAAGACATCAAAGCCGCCCGCTTCTTTGAGAGCGTCCTTCACAACCTGCGCAAGTTGTTCGGAATCGGACGCATCGGCGTAAATCTCGTGAAATGCCGTTCCGTTTTCGGAGGCACATTTTTCCAAAGCGTCCTTGTTCGCGCTCGGCTTCGTGCACAGCCCCCAAACTTCCGCGCCATTCTGCAAAAATATTTCGGTGATTTTTTTTCCGATTCCACGGCTCGAACCAGTTACGAGAGCCTTCCTATTTTCCAACAATTTCATACTTTCTCCATATAAACTCCGCGTTAGCGGGCGCGCACGGATGCGCGAAATCGCAGATTTGACGCAATGCGACAAATCTGCAAGATGAAAAAGTACAAGGATGTACTTTTTCATACCTCCATATAATAGTGTATGTAAACTCCGCGTTAGCGGATGTGCATTACACGCTTTGCGTGCGGCATGCGTAAAATTATAGCAATTTCAGATTTTCTGCGGAATTGAGCGCGACGCATTTGAGTTCCGCGCCGAATTCCGTCTTTGCCCAAAGTCCGCTCAAAACCTGCCCAGGGCCTGGCTCAAACAAATTCCATTCCTCGCCGTTCGATTTTCCTGACTGAATCAATTGCGCCAAAACCGCTTCCTCGTCAGTCCAGCGCACGGGGTTCGTCAAATGCAACACGGCGGATTTCTTCGCGTTCGCGCCGCTCGTTTCCTGCTTGCCCGAAACGTTGCTGAAAAGCGTGATTTTCGGATCATTGAATTGCACGGCGGAAATCGCCTGCTCGAATTTTTCGGCGGCAAGGCTCATCAAAGGACAATGGAACGGACCTGCCACCGCAAGTCGAACCGCCCTGCGCGCGCCCTCTTCTTTCGCGGCAGCCTCGGCCTTTTCCAAAGCATCGAACGTTCCGCTGATTACTGTCTGAACCGAACTGTTCAAATTGGCGGCATAAGCGTCCGGAATTTTCGAGGCGATTTCGATTACCTTTTCAGGCGGAAGTCCGAGAATCGCGCTCATTCCCGGCGCGTGTCCCTGATTTTCGGCTGCGATTTTGTCGCAGACTTCCTGCATAATCTTTCCGCGTTCGGCGACCACTTTCACCACGTCCTCGAAGGAAAGCACGCCAGAAATATAAAGCGCGGGAAATTCGCCAAGGCTGAATCCCATCGCGGCAGAAGGCTCAATGCCCTTTTCTTTGAGGACGGCGCAAATCGCAAGAGACGCGGCGGTGATTGCCAACTGGCTGTTGTCGGTGCGCGAAAGGGTTGCGGCATCGCTTTCCCACAAAAGTTTAGGAACATCGATTCCAGCGACCTGCGAAACCTCATCCAAAACTTTTTTCGCAGAAGAAAATTCTTGAGCCACATCTTGAATCATTCCCGGAGTTTGCGCTCCCTGACCAGGAAACAAAAAGGCGTATTTTTTTGACATAGTTTCTCCTAAAATCGCGTAAAATTCAATTTCGCGGAAGACTTTTGCACACGAATGCAAGCCCCGCAAAACGCGAACTTGCCAAGCCAAGAATTGACCGCATTTCGGCAAAGTTGAAAATGACAAATTTTATGGAATTGTCATTGTTTTATATTATACCACATCTCGACGATTATGTCCAGTAAATTTTCCAAAAGCATGGAAGTATGAGGGAGACTTCCCCCTGCTAACGAGTTTTATGGCGATTGTCGAAAGTTACGGCGCGGACTTCTTTGAAAAAGTCTTCGTATTCGTCCTCGGCGATTTTTCCGCTCACGCAAACTATGTCGGAAAATTCTTCGCGCAAATCACAAAGCGAAAAATTCTGCAAAATGCGTTTTATCGCCTTGTGCGCCGAATACGAGCATTCAAAAGAAAAATCTTTTCGGCGGACGAATTCTTCCGTCGCGCCGATTTTTTCCGCCTCTTCCAAAACGGATTTCGCCGCGCCGCCGTATGCTTTGACGAGGCCGCCCGTTCCCAAAAGCGTTCCGCCAAAATAGCGCGTTATCGTTATCAAAATGTTCGTCAGCCCCGAGCCTTTGAGGACATCGAGTGCGGGTCGTCCCGCCGTGCCGCTCGGCTCTCCGTCATCGCTTGCGCCGAAGATTTCCGCGTTCACGCCGAGCACAAATGCGTGCGCCACGTGCCGCGCGTCGAAATATTTTTCTTTTTGCGATTTGATAATCTTTCGCGACTCGGCTTGTTCCGAGCACGGAAACGCCTCCGCGATGAAGCGCGAATTTTTTACCGCGGTTTCAGTTTGAACTTTCTTGGTGAGGATTTTCATTCTGACTTTGCCCGAGGTCTTCGCCATCGTTTGAGGCGAATTCGTTGTAGAAGAAATTTATCGAAAGAACCACGCTCGCGGAAAAAAGGATTGCCGCGCAAAACGAAACGAACCCGAAGAGCGAAGAGCAGATTTGCGCCGCCATGCTCGACGAAAATTTTTTGAGCAAGAGGATTTCCGCCGCGCCGCTTGCGAAAATCACGAGCGCGATTTTGTAGTGCGATGCGATTTCAAATCCGATGAATTTCAAAAAGCGGCCTTTCCAAAATTTCAGGCTTCGCGAAAGGATTTTCGAAAAAGAATTTTTTGTTTCGTCATACACGCTCGGCCACACGAACGCGAACGGAAAATAAAACGCGAGCGAAAGTAGCAGGAAAAACGCCGAATGCGAAAGCATCATCCGCATGATTTGCGGGTGCGCCGAAAGGTATTCCATCATTGCCTGCGGCTGGATTTGGTAGAGTTCCTTGAAAGCGTCGGAAAGCGAAAGCGGCACAATCGCGAACATGAAAGCAAGGAAAAAAGGCACGATGAAGAATGCCGCGAATTTTTTGGCGCGACGCTGCCTAAATCCCGCGAACAAAAACGAAATCGCCACAGGCTGGTTTCGCACAAAGCGCAAGTTGCATAAAAAAAGTCCGTAGTGAACGACAAAGCCGCAGAAAATAAAAAGCACTTCCAGCGCGAACAAAAAAATCCCCGCCATGGAATTCCCGGACGAGGCGAATGCCGAAAAAATCGAAATTCCCGCGCCCATAAAAATCGATGACGCGAAAATCAAAATCGCGCCTGCGACCATGAGAATGAAAACCGCGCGCGGAAGCAAAAGCCGTGATGCCTCTCGATATTTTTTTACCAACACGCCAATTTTTTCACTACGCGGTGAAAACTCACTGTCCATACATTCCCTCCGCACGAATCAACAAACCCAGTCGCAAGGCGGCGGGCTTTGCTGTTCTCACAAGGTGTTGTAGCCGGGTTTTACGCCCTTTATTGCGACGCAATGCGTCGGGGCATAAAACCCTCCGCCCGAATCAGGAAACCACTTCCACCGATTCCACTTCGCGCGCGCTGAGCTTGAAGCCCTGCGCCTTTATTCCGCGCTCGGCAAAATCGTCCGCCTTGAAACTTTCTTTTTGGAGTTTTACCCGCGCTTTTTTCGTATAGTTCAAAGTGAACTTGAATTTCTTCCTTGTGTCGATGTGGAGCACTTCGCATCCGTCGGGCGCGACAAAGTAGTCTCGGTTCATAATCCAACTTGCCACGCGGAAACGCTTTATGAAGCACAGTTTTGTTTTTGGCTCGCGATAAATCACCGTGAACAAAATCGCGTTCACAATTTCTTTTTCGGCGTAGTCCACGCAGACAAGCCCCGCGCCCACGAAGAGTTTTTGCGGAACGTCGCAAACGGAAAAGATTCCGCTTTTGCGCATGATGAAAATCCTGTCGAACGAAGTTACGCGCAGTTTTTCTTCGCCCGAAGAAACGCCAAGTCCCAGGTAGCCCTTTTCGTCGTAGCGCAAGGGAAGTTCGCGCTTTGCCACTTCCTTCACGTCCACCGCGCCGAACTTCGCAATCTGCGTGTGCCGCTCCAATTCTTCCGGCTTGAATTTTCCGAGCATTCCGTCCAGATATTCCACGGCGCACAAAGTGAGATTCTTCAATTTTTTCGCAATCTCTTTGAGCTTGCCGTTTATCGCCGCCACTTCGTCACGGTTCTTGTTTATGTCGAAAAGCGAAATCCTGCGAATCGGAATCCGCAAAAGTTTTTCCACATCGTCGTCCGTGATGTCGCGGAGCAACTCTTTTCGGAACGGAACAAATCCGTCTTTCACCGCCTTGTTCACGGCTTCGGAAGTTTTCATCTGCTCGATGCTCTTGTAGATTCTCTCTTCGATGAAAATCCGCTCCAAAGTGCGCTGATGCAGTTCGTCGGTGAGCTGCTCGCGTTCGTATTCCAGTTCGTCTTTGATTATGCCCACGAGTTTTTTCGCGTAGTATTTTATGATTTCCGTGGCGGTCATCACGGTGGGCATATTGTCTTTGATTACGAGCATTTGGCAGGCGATGGATTTTTCGCAGTCGGTGAATGCGTACAAAGCCTTTTCCACGTCCTTCGCATAAACGCCGCGCGGAAGTTTTATTTCGATTTGGCAATGGTCGGTGGTGAAGTCGTCGATGGCGGCGATTTTTATTTTGCCCGCGCGGTAGGCGTTTTCGATTGAGTTCAAAAGGCTTTCGCTCGTGCAGTCCACAGGCAGTTCCGTGATGACGATTTTCTTTTCGTCGCTCATGTCGAATTTGGCACGGGAGATTATCTTTCCGTTTCCGTCATTGTAGTTCGAAACGTCGATGAGGCCGCCGGTCGGAACGTCAGGGAAAATCTCGAACGGCTCGTTTTTCAACGCCTTGATTTCCGCCTGCAAGATTTCGCGCAAATTGTACGGAAGGATTTTCGTTGACATTCCCACCGCGATTCCTTCCGCCCCGATTACAAGCGCGACCGGAATTTTCGCGCGGTACACTTCCGGCTCGGTGGAACGCCCGTCATAATTCGGAATGTAGTTCGTGATGTGCGGATTCGTTACGAGGAATTCTTTTGCGAGCGGATGCACGCGGCATTCTATGTAACGCGGCGCGGAAGCACCATCCCCGGTGAACATATTTCCAAAGTTGCCCTGCCGCTCGATGAAAACGCGCTTGTTCGCAAGCACCACGAGCGCGCCACCAATCGAAGCGTCTCCGTGCGGATGGTACTTCATGCATTCGCCCACGACATTCGCCACTTTTTGGAAACGCCCATCGTCCATCCTAAAAAGCGTGTGCATGATGCGCCGCTGTACAGGCTTGAGGCCGTCCTCCAAATCCGGAATGGCGCGGTCGCGAATTACATAACTCGCGTACTCGATGAAGTTTTTGTCAAAAAGATTTTTTACGTATGCCATATTTTTCCTCACGGAAAGAACAGTTACTAGTTAAGAGTTAATGGTTGTCAACTGTTCTTTTTCGATGTTTTTATTTGGGGGAAGTCTCCCATAATTTTCAACATTTTCAGAAATTTCAATTTCTGAAAATGTTGAAAAAGTCATTTCGCAACAAAGTGAGAAATGACAGTAAATAAGCCAGTTTTTATACACAAGGTTTTAACTTGCATCGCAACAAGTTGTTAACAAATTTTGCAAAATGGAACTCGCAATCAAAAACTGGCAGTTAAAATTGGCGACAGTATTTTTGTCGACAATTTTAACACCCCCTAGACTACAATGTGCGCCCACTTTGTTGGTCGCTACCCCCTCTGTCGCAAACCGTTGGCTTGCTTACCGAAATTGCACGAGGCGGATTATTCGCACAGCGAACCTTTTGCTTTTTATATGAATCGCGCCCTTTCTTTCCAAAAGTGCTCCCCGAACAACTATTCATTATTAACTATTCACTAATAACTGAAAAATCGCTCCGCGAATTTTCAAGTGTCGATTTCCGCGTTGCTCAAAAGATGCTTTTCGATGAACTCGCGTCGCTCCGGTGTGTTCTTTCCCATGTAGAATCCCAAAAGTTTCGGAACGGCTTTGAGTTGGCTGATTTCCACCGGCGTCAGATGCATCGTTTCGTCCTGAATGAACTGGCTGAATTCCGTAGGATTGATTTCGCCCAAGCCTTTGAAGCGGGAAGTTTCCGCGCCCTTTCCCAACTTCGCTTGCGCCGCGTCGCGCTCGGATTCGCTGTAGCAATAGATGTTCTCCTTTTTGTTGCGCACGCGGAAAAGCGGCGTTTCCAAAATGAAGACGCGGCCGCTCGTCACCAGTTCTTCAAAATATCCAAGGAAAAATGTCATCACCAGATTGCGGATGTGGTAGCCGTCATTGTCCGCGTCCGTCGCGATGATGATTTTCGCGTATTTCAAATTCGCCACATCGTTTTCGATTCCCAGAGCCATCATAAGTTGGTAAAGCTCGTCGTTCTTGTAGATGTCGCTCTGCTTTTTGCCGTACATATTTTCGGGCTTGCCGCGCAGAGAAAAAATCGCCTGGTATGAAGAATCGCGGGAATGCGTCATCGTACCCGTAGCCGAATCTCCCTCGGTGATGAAAATCATCGAGTTCGCGCCCTTTTCTCCGTCCGAAATGTGGAACTTGCAGTCTTTGAGTTTGGGAATTCTTATGCTGATTTTTTTCGCCGCTTCCTTTGCCTTCGCCTTCACCGCGCTCAATTCCGTGCGCAGTTTTTCGTTGGTCTGGATTTTTTCTTTTATCTTCGCGGCTGCCTGCGAATTGTGATGAAGCCAGTCAATCAGCGCGGCTTGCACTTCTGCCACAATCCATTGGCGCACGTCGGTATTGCCGAGTTTGTTCTTCGTCTGGCTTTCAAAAATCGGGTCCTTCACCTTGACCAAAACCGAACTCGCCATTCCTTCGCGCACGTCTTCAGCACGAAAACTTTCCTGAAAAAAATCGTTGATGCCTTTGACAAAGCCTTCTTTGAATGCGTTGAGGTGGGTGCCGCCGTCCGCAGTGTATTGCCCGTTCACGAATGAAAAATGATTCTCGCCGTAGCCGTTCGTGTGCGTGAATGCGAATTTGATTTGCTTGCCCACGCAACTTCCAATTGGATAAAGGCTTTCGCCTTCGATTTCGTTGTTGAGCAAGTCGAACAAGCCGTTGGAACTTTTGTATTCCTTGCCGTTCAGTCGCAGCGAAAGCCCTTCGTTCAAATAGGCGTAGTTCCAAATCCGCTTTTCCACGAATTCCATATTGTAGGAATACTTTCCGAAAATTTCCTCGTCGGGAACGAATTCAAAATAAGTGCCGTTCGGCTGGCTTTCCTTGAGATGCCCCTTGCGTTCTTTGATGAGTTTCCCGCGTTCGAAAATCGCTTCGGCACATTCGTCGTCACGCACCGAGACCACGCGGAAATACGAAGAAAGCGCGTTCACAGCCTTCGTGCCAACGCCGTTCATTCCCACCGAAAACTGGAAAACGTCGTCGTTGTACTTTGCGCCCGTGTTGATTTCACTCACGCATTCCACGACTTTTCCGAGCGGGATTCCGCGCCCGTAATCGCGCACCTTCACGCGATTGTCTTTGAGCGCGACATCAATTCGCTTGCCGAAACCCATTATGTATTCGTCTATCGAATTGTCGATGACCTCTTTCAGCAAAACATAAATTCCGTCATTCTGATTCGAACCGTCGCCAAGCCTTCCGATGTACATTCCCGAACGGAGGCGGATGTGTTCGAGCGCGTCCAAATGCCTGATTTGGCTTTCGTCATAGACCGCGGGCGCGGCATTCGATTTGGGCTTTTCTTGAACCGCGGCGGGGCGTTCAACAGGGCGTGCGGAAGAGCCGTTTTGCGGAACTGCCTTCGCCGCCGAACGAGGATTCGCGCTCGCAGAAAGTTTCGCCGCAGAAGAAGGCGCGACTTTTTTTGCGGCAGATTTTTTTTGCCCGGCGGAAGCCGCTTCCGACTTTGCCGAAATCGCGCCTTGCTTTTTTGCCGCGCCATTTAGAGGATTTTTCGCGGAAGCCACTTTCGCGTTCACAGCCTGATTGCCGCGTGATTTTGCATCCGAAGATTTTTTTGTTTGCGCTGCAGAAGCCGCGCCTTTTTTAGAAACCGCTTTCGCCGCCGAATTGCTAGACTTTACACCCATAATATCATTTTATAAGAAAAAAGTTTTTTTTGCAAGAGAAATATCTGGGGGAAGCGACAAGCATTGCATGACGAAGCCTTGTGTAAGGGGGGAAGCCTCCCCCTGCGTCCGCACTTCGTTGCGGTCTACCCCCTCTGTCGCA
>JAFLSR010000034.1 GCA_022510845.1 Treponema sp. | reverse complement strand
CTTCCTCACGCGCGATTACAGTCGCAATGCGGAGCGCGAAGCATTTCTTTCCGAGAAGGGCGTTTCCGCCGTATCCCGAACCGTAAGACCAGATGAGGCGCTCTTCGGGGAAGTGGCTGATGTACTTGTGCTCCACATCCGCGCAGGGCCACACGCCGTTGTCCTTTTCGCCGTTGTTGAGCGGTTTTCCTACGGAGTGAAGGCACGGAACGAATTCGCCATCTGTTCCGAGATACTGCCATACCTTTTCGCCCGCGCGGGTCATAATGTCCATGTTGAGGACAACGTATTCGGAGTCTGAAAGTTCGATTCCGTATTTTGCAATCGGAGAGCCGAGCGGTCCCATGCAGAACGGAATGACGTACATCGTGCGTCCGTGCATACATCCTTTGTAAAGGCCGCTCATCGTAGCCTTGAGTTCTTTCGGGTCAATCCAGTGGTTCGTTGGGCCGGCATCTTCTTCTTTTACGGAAGAGATGAAAGTGCGGTCTTCTACGCGCGCAACATCCGACGGAAGAGAGCGGAAAAGGAAGCTGTTCGGCTTTTTGGCAAGCGGAGTTGCCAGTCCCGCATCGACGCATTTTTTCATCAGGCGGTCATACTCAGCCGTTGAGCCGTCGCAAACGTAAACGTCGTCCGGCTCGCACAGCGCTTTCACTTCTTCAACCCAAGCCTTGATTTTTGGGTGCTTAATGTCGTTAAGTGTCATAGATTCAAACTCCTAACAAATAAAATTCTTGCGGAAATTTTCCGCCAATTTTTCAGTTTAAAAATATATCAAATTCCTCAAATAAAATCAAGTAAAAAAATCAAAAAACTCAAAGTAAATTGGCGCGGCTTTCAAAGCCAGGGCGCACGATGAGGCTTGTCCGCGGCGAATGAAATCGATTTTCTTGTCGCGCGGAGGCAAACGCCCTTGCATGAAATCGCGGCCGAATTTCTCGATTGAATGTTTTTGCTTTTTGCGATATAATTCGCCTCATGGAAAACAAAAACGCTTGGGAAAAATACGAAGACAAAAAGCCTGTGATGGATTTTGCGGAGGAGTACCGCGAATTTATTTCAGCGAACAAGACGGAGCGCGAGTGCGTGGAATATTTCAAGGCGCGCGCGGAAAAAGCAGGATTCATTTCTATTGAAGAAGTGAAAAAATCCGGAAAAAAATTGCGCGCGGGCGACAAGGTTTACGTGTGCGCGATGGGAAAAATTCTCGCGCTTTTCCAAATCGGAAGCGGCAACCTGCAAGACGGAATGAACATCCTCGGAGCGCACGTGGATTCTCCTCGCCTCGACATAAAGGCGAACCCGCTCTACGAAAGCGAAAGCCTCGCCTTTTTGGACACGCATTATTACGGCGGCATAAAAAAATACCAGTGGGTCACTACCCCGCTTTCTTTGCGCGGCGTGGTGGCGAAAAAGGACGGAAGCAAGGTGTGCGTTTCAATCGGGGACGGAAACGGCGAGAGCGTTTTCGGAGTTTCGGACTTGCTCATTCACCTTTCTTCGGAACAACTTGAAAAGCGCGGAAGCAAGGTCGTTGAAGGAGAGGCTCTGAACATTCTCGTGGGAAGCGTGCCTTTGAAGGCCGAAAAAGATTCCAAGAAAGAAAACAAAAATCCCGTCAAGGAAAACGTCCTCAAAATCCTGAAAGAAAAATACGGCATAGAAGAAGCAGACTTCGTTTCCGCGGAATTGGAAGCCGTGCCCGCAGGCGAAGCGAAAAACTACGGATTCGATTCGAGCATGATTATGGCTTACGGACAAGACGACCGAGTCTGCGCCTACCCTTCGTTCAGGGCAATCGAAAACCTGCCGCAAACGGAGCGCACAGCACTTTGTCTTTTGGTTGATAAAGAGGAAATCGGAAGCGTGGGAGCGACGGGAATGCATTCGCGCTTCTTTGAAAACGCCGTGGCTGAAGTGTACGACCTGCTCGGCGGCTACAGCGAACTTGCGCTCAGGCGATGCCTTGCGAATTCGCAGATGCTTTCAAGCGACGTGAGCGCTGCGTTCGACCCGAATTATCCCGAAGTGATGGAAAAGAACAACTGCTGCTATCTTTGCCGAGGAGTCGCGCTGAACAAATTCACAGGCTCTCGCGGAAAAAGTGGCAGCAACGACGCGAACGCGGAATACATCGCGCGAATCCGAAAGATTTTCGACGACGCGGGAGTTTCGTTCCAGATGACGGAAATGGGAAAAGTTGACGCGGGCGGCGGCGGAACGATTGCCTACATCATGGCGAACTACGGAATGGACGTAATCGATTCGGGAGTGGGCGTGCTGAACATGCATTCGCCTTGGGAAATCACGAGCAAGGTGGACATCTACGAATCGTTCAAGGGCTACCGCGCGTTCTTGGAAAGCAAAAAATAAAACCTGCAATTTCAAAATTCCGCGCGTAATTTTTCGCAATCAAATTGCAAGGAATTGCGCGTGGAACAGGAAATCAATTTATGGACATAAAAGAGCAGTTCGACCTCGTTGCAAAAGAATATGATGCGAATCGCAAGAAGTTCATTCCATGCTTTGACGATTATTATGAAGGCACGACGAAATTCATCGCGGCAGGAATCGCCTCTCCAAAACGCATATTGGACTTGGGCGCAGGGACTGGACTTTTGACCTATTATTGGTACAGGCACTTTCCGAAGTCGGAATATATTTTGGTGGACGTGTCCGAAGAGATGCTGAAAATCGCGCACAAACGTTTCAACGGCATAGACACAATACGCTTTCAGATTGCCGACTACGCGAACGCGCTCCCCAAAGAAGATTTTGACGTGATAATTTCTGCCTTGTCCATCCACCATTTGGAAAACGATGACAAGACAAAACTCTTTGAGCGCGTGTACGAAAAATTGCCGAAGGGCGGCATCTTCGTGAATTACGACCAATTCTGCGCGGGGCAAGCGGAACTGAACACTTGGTTTGAATCGTATTGGGAAAACCAACTGGCGCACAGCGGACTTACCGCGCACGACATCGAACTCTGGAAAGAAAGACGGACACTTGACAGGGAATGCTCAGTCGAACAGGAAATCGAAATGCTTTGCAAATGCAAATTCCATGCGGCAAAGTGCGTCTACTCCTGCCAAAAATTTTCAGTCATAGTTGCAATAAAATAAAAACAATTCAAACGATGCGCTAAAAAGGCGAAGGGGAAAGCCTTCCCCTCGGCTACAATGTACGCAAAGTTTTCAGTTTGCGTAACATTTTCGTCTACCCCTTCTGTATGCACGGCATAAGCCGTGCTATCAACGCCCCCTATCATTTGCTTTTAATCGCGAACGCATGGTTCAAAGGACCTCGGCCGCGCCCCAAATCCAGCATCGCGCCGAGCGCGCCCGACAAATAGTCTTTGGCACGCGAAATGCTTTCTTCAAGCGAAAAATCCTTTGCCAAGTTCGCGCAGATTGCGGCGGAAAGAGTGCAGCCAGTTCCGTGCGTGTTTGGATTTTCGATTCGTTTTCCGTAGAACCATTTTTTTTGTGCGCGGTTTTCCGCTGCGTTCCATGAAAACAAAAAGTCGTTCGCGCCGTCCAAAAAATGTCCGCCCTTCACCAAAACCGCGCAACCGTATTCTTCAAAAATTTTTTGCGCCGCTTCTTCCATTTGCGTTTCGCTTTGGATTTTCGTTCCGCACAAAACTTCCGCTTCGGGAATGTTCGGAGTGATTACTAGCGCGAGCGGAAGCAATCTTTTTTTTAGCGTTTCAATCGCATCGTCGGTTATGAGGCGCGCGCCGCTTGTCGCAACCATCACAGGATCGACTACGAGATTTTTCAGCGCGAATTTTTTCACGCAATCGCAAATCACTTCGACAAGCGCGGGATTGGAAACCATTCCGGTTTTTGTGGCATCGGGGAAAATGTCCGTTACCGTCGTTGCGATTTGGTTTTCCAAAAAATCCGCGCTCACTTCCATGACGGCGGAAACGCCGTTCGTGTTCTGCGCGGTCAATGCCGTAAGCGCGCTCATCGCGTAGACACCGTTCGCGGTCATAGTCTTGATGTCGGCTTGGATTCCGGCCCCTCCGCTAGAATCACTTCCAGCGATTGTCAAAGCAGTTTTCATTTTTCCCTCCCCTTAAAAACACCCGCGTCAGCAGGCGGCAGCTCGCGCAAGCCGCGCCATTTTACGCGCCCACTCATTTTGCGAACACTCCGTCTTTGCAGCGGACAACCGCTTGTTTCGGCACGTCTGCCAATACGTTGAATGTATTCCACTGGGATTTTGAGCCATTATAGCGCACTTCTGCGAGCTTCGGGCAATCCCAGAACATTCCGCTGCCAACATTCGCCGTGCTCGTGGGAAGCGAAACTGTTTTGAGCGAAGTGCAGCCTGAGAACAACTTTCTGCCGAATGTTCCCACGCCTTCCTTGAATTCCACTCGCACAAGTGCCGTACAGTTCATAAACGCCTGGTCACCGATTGTATTCACATTGCCGGGAATCGTAATTTCAGAAAGCGACTTGCAACCGGAGAACGCAGGTCCCCCTAGCTTTTTCACGCTAGAAGGAATCGTAATATGCTCAAGAGACGTACAGCCGATGAACGCGCCATATAAAGTATTTCCGAGTTCAGTAACGCTTTCAGGAATCGAAATGTTTTTGAGAGACCTACATCCGCTGAACACACCGTGAAGGACTTGTACACCATATTTGATCTCTACGTCCGTAAGAGCAAAGCAATCGCCAAACACAAAGCTGTATATTGTCTTCACGTTGCCCGGAATGACAATGCGCGAAATTCCTGTTGCAAAAAATGCTCCCTCTTCTATTGTGTGCACGCCGTTCCCCAGTTCGATTTCAGTAATTCCAGTGCAACCATAAAACACCTCGCGGCTAATCTTCTTCAAACTGTCGGGAATGACAATGCGTTTTAGTTTTACGCAATCTTCGAACGCTTGGTCGCCGAGCGTTATCAAGCCAGCCGGAAGTGCGACGGCAGTAAGCGACACGCATCTTTGGAACGCCTCGTTCCAGATTTTCGTCACGCTTTTGGGAATCGTGATGTCCGAAAGCGCCGAGCAGTCACTGAACGCGGCGGTATCGATTTCGGTCAAAGTTTCGGGAAGCAAAACGCTTTTGAGTGTCTTGCACTCGCTGAACGCATATTTGCCGATCTTCGTAATACTCGCAGGAATGACTACGCTTTTGAGTGCCGCACAAGCGCCGAACACCGCATCGCCGATTTTCGTTACGCCGTTCGGAATGTTCAGTTTTTCAATCGAATAGCAGCCGAAAAACGCGCTCTTCCCGATTTCCGTCAAGCCTTCGGAAAACGCAATTTCTTTGAGCGACGGACAAGCCATGAACGCGCCCTCGCCAATCTTCGTCACGCTAGAAGGAATGGTCAAGCTCACAATGGTCTCGCATTCCGCGAACGCATTTTTGCCGATTTCCGTAATGCCATCGGGAATGTCGAGTTTCGCGGGAACTCTGTCCTCATAGCAGCCAACAAGTTTCGTGCCTTCAATTTTCAGGTAGTTGGGAGCGGCCGCCACGGACGCAGACTTTGCCTCTGACTGCTTGTTCGAAGGCCCCATATACTGCGTGAGCTGCTCACACATCGCGGGGAACTTGGGCAAAAGTTTGTCCACGCCGCCGCTAGCCTCTCGCACGCTGGAAATTGGTTTGCCAGACTTCACGTCGAAAATCTGAACGATCATATTGGTCATCCAGACGGCATTCATCACATCCACGGCAATTATGATATCCGCGCCCACAGCCTTTCCCAACTGCATGTAAAGTTCAAGGTCCATAGGTTCCATATCCCGGAACTTCGGCTGCGTCATGATTTTTTTTACACTGTCTTGGTCAACAATGGAATAACGTTCCGTCCGCGCAAGTTCCGCCATAAACTTGTTGAACACGCTGTCCAACTCCGCCTGCGGCATTCCCATTGAACTAAACGGAATTGCCACCGCCACAGGCTTTCGTTCCTGTGCCACTCCCGAATAACATGCAAGCGCGAAAATCATCGCTGCCATGAAAAAACATTTTTTATTCATCTGATGTTCCTTTGCAATTTACATCCACCGATGGGATTGAATTTGTAATTAAGCACTTCCCAATTTAAACCACAGTATTACACAAACCGCAAGAGTCTACTTTCTTTTGATAGCCCTTTCTATCACTTCCTCGATAGGACCGCCGCCAAATGCCTTTGCATATTCAAGCGCAGTCCAGCCGTTATTGTCCCTCAAGTTTAAGTTCGCGCCGGCAGCAATAATTTCCATTACCACTTCAGGCCCAGAATCAATGGAGCTTGCTGCACACATGATCGCGGTCATCCCAGTCCTGCCCTGCGCGTTCACATTCGCACCAGCCGCTATGAGCGCCCTTGCAATGGAAACAGCATTGTCCTGTGCCGCAAAATGAAGCGCCGTAAAACCTTGATCGGCTTTTGCGTTCACGTTCGCCCCAGCCGCTATAAGCATATTCACGCCATTTGGAGGAGGATTGCCTCTTTGCTTTGACGCGTTCATAAGAGCCGTCATGCCGTCATTGTTTTTTGCATTCACTTCCGCGCCCGCAGCGATTAGAATCTTCATAGATTCCGTTGACCGAGCGGCCGCCGCGCTCATAAGCGCGGTATCACCATACTTGTTTTTTGCGTTTACGTTGGCCTTTGCCGCGATGAGCAATCTTCCAACTTCGACCGCGTTGTCATGGAATCCGCCTCCCCAATAATGGAGCGGCGTGCTATCGTCTATATCCCGTGCGTTCACATCCGCTTTGGCATCGATGAGCAGCTTCACCACCTTGGACGCTCCGTTGCCTGCCGCCACCATGAGCGCGGTTCTTTTATCCTCTCTGATGGTGCTGTTGATGCGCTTGTTCACGTCCGCTCCCGCATCCACAAGCACTTTCGCCGTTTCAAAACGGGAATCCAGTGCGGCAACCGAAAGCGGCGTGTATCCATCTCCTTTCTGCACGTAATTCATGTCCGCTCCGGCAGCGATGAGCAACTTCGCGACATCGGGCGAATTTGAAGTGGCAGCGACGAAAAGCGCGGACACGTCGTTCTGATTTTTTTTGTCTACCTTCGCACCGGCATCGATAAGAAGTTTCGCCACGTCCACGTGATTATGCTGGGCTGCATGCATGAGAGCCGTAAGACCTAAACTTCCGTCCACAGCATCCAAATCCGCGCCAGACTTTATGAGCCGCTCCACTTCCGCGACATTGCCGTTCCTCGCGGCCGTTGTGAGCGCAGTGTCTTGCTTGACAAGGTTTTCTATGTATTGCTTGGAAAATTCCATGGCGTTCTTCATGATCCCGTCGTTCCCCATCATTTCCTGCATCATTTTTATGAGGTCTTCTTCGCCCGCTCCGTTCTTAATCGTCTCAATAAATTCTCTCTGAAGATCTTCCGCGCTTTGCGTATGCACGCTTCCTGCGGCAAAGCACAACACGGCAGCCGCCGCGATTTTCCTTATGCAATTCTTTTTCATTTCATACCCCTATAAAAAAATCAAGAAGAAAGCATCCAACTTTCTATTGGATTTTTACGCACATTCACAACGAACACAACGCGCAAACTATTAAGCGAAATGTGCATTTGGCAAGCAAGTTTCCAACGGAATCTTGCCATGATAAAAGTGCCGCGCGAGTTTTTATGCGTATGAAAAACTCGATAGCAAGCATTCGATTTACGATGTAAATAAAAGGCTTGCGTTTCATTTTGCGGCGCTTTTATTATAACTGCTTAATTTTTCGTTATATCATATCATTTTATGATAAAAATTACTATAGCCTATCACATCGGCGCGCACAAAACGCACTTCCATGCGCATAAAATTCACTCCACTTGAAACACAGCAAAGCCCGCATCACGCGCGACTTTTGCCGCCTGCGCGGAATCTTCTGCGACGATTATTTTTTCAGGAGGCAGCGCCATAAATCGCGCCGCGCACAAATAAATCTCCGCGCTGCTTTTCGAAGTGTTTTCCTCGCCGCAAGTGAAAATCCTTTCAAAAAAACAAAGCGCGCCGCACCGCGCGAGCGCGGCTTCTTCAAGCCTTCTCTCGCCTGCCGTTGCCGCGCAGATTCTCATTTTCTTTTCTTGGCAAAAGCGCAACGCGGAAAGCGCGCCATGCTTAAGGACGATTTCGTTTTCATACGCCGAGGCAAGAATCGAATTCATTTCGAAAATTATTTCATCTGGCGTTTTGGGAAGCGAGAATTCATTCTTCAAAAAAGTCGCGCCCTCGCGCATACTCATGTTGAAAAGGATTTCGTCTAGATTTTTCGGCGCGGCGATTCCGAATTTTTGAAGATAGTTCGCGCCCAAGTCGCGCCATGCGCCAAGCGAATCCAAAATCGTTCCGTCCAAATCGAAAATCGCACCCGAAAAATCCCGCGCAATTTTTATGAAATCGTCAAACAATTTTCAGAACCTTTTCTTTGAGCGCGGATGTGGCAGAAAGAATGTCGTCCGCCGCAAAAATCGCACTTATAACGGAAACGCCCGCGATGCCGCTTTTTTCAAGGAGCGCGACGTTCTCGCAATTTATTCCGCCGATGGCAACCACAGGAATTTGCACCGCATCGCAAATCGAGCGGAGCGTATCAAGCGAAACAGCCTGCGCGTCGTCCTTGCTCTGAGTCTGAAAAATCGCGCCCACGCCCAAATAATCCGCGCCGCGTTTTTCTGCCGAAATCGCCTGCTTCACATTCTGCGCGCTCACCCCGATGATTTTTTTTTCGCCCAAGATTTCCCGCGCCTTTTCCAAAGGAATATCTTCCTGCCCGATGTGCGCTCCGTCCGCGTCGATTTTTTTTGCAAGAAACACGTCGTCATTCACGACAAAAGGAACATTGTGTTCGGAACAAAGTTTTTTTATCGCGCAGACTTCTTCGAGAATTTTTTTCTCGTCAAAATACGCGCCGTTGATTTTCTTTTCGCGAAGCTGGACGAAAGTAGCCCCTCCCAAAATCGCCTCGCGCACCGCGTTTTCGAGCGACCGTCCGCGCAACCACGAACGGTCAGTTACCGCATACAAAAGCAGTTCGCGTCGCAAATCATTTTTATCGCAATTCATATTTTGCGCCTTGTTCCAACTGCTCGCCTTGAAGATTGTAGAGCGCGTCTATGATGCGGTTTCGGTAGGTGGAATTTCCATCCCCCTCCTGCATTCTCTTCCATGCGAGTTCTCCGCACAAGCCCATCGCGCAGACGGCGGCGGCAGTGGCTTTGAGGACATTTTCGGAATTGGCTGCAATGACCGCCGCGACAAGCGCGCTCAACTGGCAGCCTGTTCCTGTAATCGCGCTCATTTGCGGAAGGCCGTTTCTTATGACATAAGTTTCATTCGCGCTGCTCACCAAATCGATTGCGCCGGTAATCGCGACCACGCACTTTAATTTTGCGGCGGTCTTCTTCGCAAAGGAAATCGCATCCGAAAGATTTTCTTCGGAAACGCTGTCCGCAAAATCCGCATCCACGCCCTTTGTCGTTCCGCTTCCAAAAGCCAAAGTCTTTATTTCGGAAATGTTTCCGCGAACCACGTCGAACTGAACTGCGTCCAAAAGGTCAAGCGCGGTTTTCGTGCGAAGCGCGCTCGCTCCCGCGCCCACAGGGTCAAGCACGATTTTGTGTCCGAGCGAGCGGGCTTTCTTTGCGGCGAGCGTCATCGAAGGAATCGTGTTTTTGTTGAGCGTTCCGATGTTGATGTTCAGGCCCGCGCAAATCGAAGTAATCTCCTCGACTTCCGCCTCATCGTCTGCCATAATCGGACTTGCGCCAATCGCCAAAAGAGCGTTGGCGACATCGTTTACCGTAACATAATTTGTGATGTTGTGAATCAACGGGCGCACTTCGCGCACGTTTTCAAGACAAGATTTCATTCATTCTCCTTACGTTGGAATTACCCAAATCAAGTTAAGGGTCAAGGTCGAACCTACTCTCAGCCGAAAACCGGCTCCCCTGAATGAAAAAAGATTAGCCCAAAAAAAAGAAATTGTCAAGGCTACATAGTTTTTCTTGCGGCGATTACATCGAGGATTTTTGCGACTACATCGAAACTTGCGGGGGTGAGCGAATCAAGATTGTCTTCGGGAGTGTGAAAAAGTTGCCAAGTTTTTGGAAGGATTTTTTTCAACGCGGCCTTTTCATTTTCTTCGAGCGGTAAAGAAGGGTTTCGGACGAATTGCGAAAGGCGCGGAATTTTTTGCAACGCGAGCATATAACTTTGCGCCTCGTCGCCAGGCAGCATTGTTAACGCCACGGCAGGAATTCCCGAAGCCAAAAATCCCGCGTTGTCGCTGTAAGGAATCGGCAAGTTGAGCCAGCCGATTCCAAGCGAAGAAAGAATGGCCTTCGCGCCATTTTCCAGCGCGACGCACTTTTTGGAAAAAGCGGCGTTCATAGAATTTGAGACGGCGGCAGTTCCCAAAACAGGAATCATTCCCCTGCCAACGCAGTCAAACACAAAAACATCCTCGTCCCTGATTCCCGCCTTTTGAATCACATTCGCAAGTTTGTACGCGCCCTGCTCAGTTACCCCTCCCCTGCCAGAAACAAGTTCCTCTCCGTCCGTAAAAAAAATCCGCACATTGTGCACGCCTTTGAATTTTACAAGACGCGCGGCAAAATCCATCAGGCAAAAAACGGAAGAAGAATTGTCGTTCGCGCCAGGAGTTGCGATTTTTCCTTCCTCGGAAAAACGGTCGTAATGTGCAATCAAAGTTTTTATTCGAAAATTCGCGCTGTAGCCGGACGGAGGAAATTTCGCATAGATGTGGCGGCGACCATCGACATTTATCACCGCGCTTTGCACGCCTCGTTCCAAAAGATAATTTTGTATGAACGCGCCTCGGTCTGCGTCAGGAGAAATGAATTGCGAAAACGATTCCAAATCAAACATTTTTTTTGCCGCCAAAAAAATTCAGCAAAAGCGATGTAATTCTTTTCAAGCAGAGCGCGAGCAAAATTGAAATCGCCACGGAAAGAACTGCGTAAAGCATCACGAAAAACCTTGACGAAAAAAGAGTGAAATCCATTTTCTCAAATCCAAAAAACATCGGCAAAGTGCGTATCGCCATTGCCTGCATCAAATAGATTTCAAGTGAATTGTTTGCGAAAAATCTAGTCGCGCGATTGTCCGCAAAAAATTTCATCATCAGGGCGGCGACAAAAATCACGAACGAAACGACTTGCGCACTTTGAATCAAAATCATTTTCAGGCGCGGCGCAACCGAATTGTCGCCACTGAATTCACGCCAATACGAAATCGCCGAAAGTGCCCAAATTCCTGCGCACAAAAAAATCGATGCCAGCGCAAACATCGCAAAAAATTTCGTCCAATAGCGTTTTGAAAAAAAGGCAAAAAACCTGCCCTCGCCTTGCGCGAAAATCATTCCGAGCAAAAAACAAATCGTGGAGTTCACCCACCATTCGCCCTCAAACCAAAGCGCGCAAGGCTTTTTCCACCACGCGCATGCAGAAAAAGCGTCAGGGGTGCGCCACCAATTTTCTTCGCCGTGCCACCAAGGAAAATGCCGCAAAAAAACAAACGCCGCAATTTGAAGTGCTATGGCAACAAAAACGAGCGCGAAAGAAAGCCTTCGATTTTTCGTGATTTTGAATGCAAAATAAAACGCCACGTACAAAATCAAAATTACGGGCACAAACCAAGCGTTGTCATTCAAAAGCGCGATTCCCAAAATCTTGCAAATCCATTCGCCTTTGGACATCGGAGTTTTCAAAATCAAATGCCAAATCGCATAAAAAAAATTCATCACATAAAACGAGACGATTATCGGAACGCACCTCCGCTTCAAAAATCCGTTCAAATAATCGCGCTTCGTATCGAGGCTTTTCAAAAGTCCGTAGCCCGAAACAAAAAAGAAAAGTCCCACAAACAAAAAACCGATGTCCTTGAAAATTTGGATTTCGCCCGATTTTTGCAAAATTTCCGTCTGCGAGATGTGATGGCAAAGCACTCCAAAAGCCGCCAAGCCTTGCAGCGATTTCGTTGCGCGTATGCTCAAAAAATCGGAATTGAATGAATTTTCATCGGCGCGTTTTCCGCCGAAAATCATCATAAAAATCCATGCGGAGTAAAAGCAAAATGAAACAAGGGGAAAAACAAAATGCATGAATAAAGTATAGCGCGAACGCGGCAAAAATTCAAGTTGAAAAACTATGCCCCAAAAACAATTCACGCGTGAAATCATCGCAGCGATTTTCATTCTGCGGAAATTCACCCCCCAAAAAAACGCAGTACCTCGGAGCAAGAAACTCTCCGCACGAATCAAGTGTGCGAATATTTCAGAAGAACAAAACTCAAAAAAACAAAAAGAGCCACCGGAAGCCATGCGCCGAAAATCGGCGGAAGCATTCCAAACTTCGCCATCAGCATCGTAATCATCTGCGTGACATAGAACAAAACCGCCGCCGCGAGCGAAAGCGTCAGGCTTATGACAAACACATTGCGCCTGCAATTACCCGAGATTCCCACGGAGAGAAACGCCACGATGAACACAACAAACGGAAACGAAAATTTGTTGTAATACTGGCTCAAAGCCTCGGAAAACGGCAGGCCGGTTTTTTGCAAATGCCTGATGTAGACGCGGCTTTCTTCGATTGTCGCCGATTCCACGGAAACAGTGTTGTTCCTGAAAGTTTCGGGCAGTTCGGTCAAAGTCTTTTCGATTTCCCTTCCCAGCGGAAAAATTTTCATAATGCCGTTTTCATAGCGGTATTCCTGCCCGTTCTGCGTGCGCCAATGTTCTCCGTTCCACGCCGCGTAATCAGCGAATATTATCGAGCGCAATTCCTTGTCCTCGCCACGAACGACCACGCACAAATTCCTCAGACGCTGTAAATAGTTGTCAAAGTGATCCGCCTTGTAAATCATTTTTCCGCCATCGCTTATTATCACGATGTTGTCGTTGTCCAAATCCTTTTCCTGATTCAGCGCGACTGATTTCACCTGCTCGTATTTCAGGCTCGCCTTCACCACCACCCTGTCCTGAAAGAAAAAAAGAGCCACGGAAAAAATCGCCGAAACAACCAAAAGCGGCACAGTGAATTCTATGAGAGAAACTCCCGAAGCAAAAAGCGCGGTAAGCTCGTTGTTCGAAGCGAGAGTGGAAAGCATAAAGCACGAGGCGAACAAAAACGCCAGAGGCAACGCCCAAGTGAAAGTCCGCGGAAGGAAGTTCAACATTATCGTGCCGACAACATTCACTGGAACGGAATTGTAGATGTAACGCCAAATGTTCATCATCAAATCCACCATTTCCAATATGAATGCGAATGTCGCAAGCGACGCGAGAAAAAGCGGAAAGAACATTCGATAAATGTAAAGCGCAAGTTTCATCGACACACCCAAAATCAAATAAAAGCATGAATTTTGCATTGCAAACTCACGCTCGTTTCATTCCATTGCAAAAAGCATTTCCAACACTCCGGATCGGAGCACCCCGCACGAATCATTTTCGCCGCGCGAGCAGATAGAAAACCATCGATGCCAATCCCACCGTCGCGTCCGGAAGCCACATCAAGACGAAGCCGTTCATTCCGTTCCGCATTCCAAGTTGGATTCCAACCGTCATCATCGCCCAATAAACGAATGAAATGAAAATGCCCACGACAAGTCCGATTGTCTGCCCGTTCACCTTTCCGAAAATCAGCGCGAGCGGCATAGCCAAAAACGCGAAAAAAAACGAGCCGAACGGAAGCGAAAATTTTTTGTTGTATTCAAGAACGTTCATGTTGAGTTCCTGCGCGTCCACATCGGAGTTTTTTTTCATCTCGCGGATTTTTTTCCCGAGGTCGTGGCTCGTCATTTCCGAAGGCGAAATCCGCCGCTCAAAATTGAAAACAGTGCTCTCAAAGAGATTGAGCGACATAAATTCCGAAGTCATCAAATCAAAATTACTCTCTTCATTTCCATCGAAAACCGTGATGCAAGCGTCGCTCATGTCGAACCTCATGCTCACTCCCTCAATCGAGCCGCTGTCGGCGAAAGTCTTTCCAGCCACTATGACGCGCCGCCTTCCGTCCGAATCGCGGTCAAAAAGAACAAGGTCGCTTATCACCTTGCCTTGAACGCCGCCAATCACGACAGTCGCCTCATTCATGCGCTTTATGCTGTTCGCTTCGATTTCCATCGTCGGATTCGATGCGATTGTCTTTCGAAGTTGGGCGCGTGTGGCGGAAGTTCCGAGCGGCAAAAGATAGTCGTTCACGAAAAACGAAAAAACAGAAATCAAAATTCCCAAAACCAAAACAGGACGAAGCAAAAGCCTTCCAAGCGAAAATCCCGAGGCGCGGAAAATCAGGATTTCGTTGTCGCTCGCCATTCGCCCGAGGCACATCAAAAAACCAGTGAGCGTAGCAAACGGCGCGGACTGCGCAATCACAAAAGGCATCGAATAAAACATGAGTTTCATCGCGTCGGCAATCGGAACGCGCTTTCCCAAAAGCTGCTTCATAAAAAGCAGAATTTGGTTCACGAAAAAAATCAAAAAGAAAACCAAAAACATCGCAAAAAAATACACGAGAAGTTCGCGGACAACATAGCGCAAAAGCGTGTAGTCATGGTTTGCGCGTCTTTTGAATTTGAAGTGAATGAAGGCTCTCTTGCCTTTTTTTATGAGCGGAACAAGTGCGCAATTTATTCTCTGAAAAAAATCCGTTTCGAGAATTCTTTCTTTTATGTCGAATACTATCTTCGAAAACATCTTCCACAAACGAAAAAGCGCGCAAACCCAAAATGCAAAACGCGGATTTTCATTCTACGAAACTGGCGGCGCAAAAATCAACACAGAAATACGCATACGAATCGCGTCCGATTTTTAGTCGCAGCAATTTCTGCGCACAAATCAGACTCCGGTAGAACCAAAGCCGCCCGCGCCCCGCTCGGTTTCGGAAAGATTTTCCGTCCGCGAAAACGCCGCCTGCGTAACCGGGGCTGCAACAATCTGCGCGATTCTGTCGCCGTCGTTCACAGTAAAGTCCGCGTCTCCCAAATTGACGAGAATCACTTTCAGTTCGCCGCGATAGTCGCTGTCAATCGTGCCAGGCGTGTTCAAAACGGTAACGCCGTTTTTTGCGGCAAGCCCACTGCGAGGACGCACTTGAATTTCATAGCCCTGCGGAATCGCGAAAAAAAGCCCAGTCGGCACCACGGCGCGGGAAAGCGGCTTCATCACAAGAGGGGCTTCCAAATGCGCGCAGATGTCCGCGCCCGCCGCGCCCACGGTCTTGTATTCAGGCAGCGCGACTCCGTTTTCGGCCTTTACAAGAATCTCGATTTTTTCCAAAGCAAATTTTCCTATCACGACAAAGTGAGAAACGGCTGCAAATGCGCGAAACTAATAGTCGCGGCGCTTTGACCTCATCAACACCTTGGCGGCAAATAGTTGTTGCGTTTCGAGAGCCTCAATACCCGTGAGTCGTAGTGGTTGACAACACACTGGAACAAGCGCGAGAGGGCAGCGATTTGAGACACTCGAAACCACCGATTGCGGAAGACTACTTTTTCTGTTCGTCGAGCGCGTCGATGTACGAAAGCTGCAATCTTCCGCGCTGATCCACTTCCAAAAGTTTTACGGGAATCACCTGTCCTTCCTTGATTACATCGGTAACTTTTTCCACACGTCCGTGCGAAAGTTTGGATATGTGGCAAAGACCTTCCTTGCCCGGAAGAATTTCGATGAATGCGCCGAAGTCCTTGATGCTCTTGACCGTTCCTTGGTAAATCGTGCCTGGCTCGGGGTCTTCGGTGATGCCCTTGACCGCCTTTTTCGCGGCTTCCGCGGATTGCCCGGTCTTTCCGTAAATCGTGACCGTGCCGTCATCGTCCGTGTTAATCGTAACGCCATATTCGGCGCACAATGCCTTGACGTTCTTTCCGCCGGGTCCAATCAACGCGCCAATCCTGTCAATCGGGATTTTCATCGAAAGGATTTTCGGAGCGTAATCGGAAATCGGCTGCGGCTTCGAAATGCACTGCTCCATAATTCCGAGAATGTGCAATCGTCCTACGCGCGCCTGCTCCAAAGCCTTTTGCATGATTTCAGTCGTAACGCCCGGAATCTTGATGTCCATTTGGAAGCCAGTGATTCCATCGCGAGTTCCAGCCACCTTGAAATCCATGTCGCCAAGATGGTCTTCTTCGCCGAGAATGTCCGAAAGAATCTTGTAGCGGTCATAATGCTCGCCTTCCGTGATAAGGCCCATAGCGATTCCAGCCACCATCTTTTTCATCGGAACGCCCGCCGCAAGCATCGAAAGAGTGCCGCCGCAAGTGGAAGCCTGTGAAGATGAGCCGTTCGATTCGAGGATTTCCGAAACCACGCGGATTGTGTACGGGAATTCCTCGCGGCTCGGAACCATCGGCTCAAGCGAACGTCGCGCCAAATTTCCGTGCCCGATTTCGCGGCGGCCGGTAGTGAGACGACCAGTTTCGCCGACAGAATAAGGCGGGAAATTGTAATGCAAAATGAAATGTTCGCTGCGCTCGCCGTCGATGTCGTCATATTCCTGCTCGTCCATCAAAGTGCCGAGCGTCGTAACCGCAAGCGACTGGGTTTCGCCACGCGTAAAGAGCGCGCTTCCATGCGGACGCGGAAGGACGTTCACCTCGCAATTTATCGGGCGGATTTCATCGCATTTTCTTCCGTCGATTCGAACGCCATCATCCAAAATGCTCTTGCGAAGAAGTTTGTATTGGATGTCGTCCATGAGGGCAGAAAAAAGTTTCGCCTGAATTTCGTCAGCCAATTGTTCGGTATGATTCGCCTTCACTTTCGCGATTGCATCGTGAATCGCATTGCCTCGATTCTGCTTTCCGTCCCTGAAACACGCTTCCTTCAAAAGAGGCGTTGCTTCCGCTTCAATCGCCTCTGCATTGGCGAGCGTCACGTCAAGCGGCGCAAGCGGAAGTTTTTCCTTGCCGGCCTTTTTCTGCAATTCTTCTTGAAGCAGACACATATCCGTGATGAATTTCTGCGCCTCGTTCAACGCGCCGAGCATCACTTCTTCGGTTGCTTCGTTCGCGCCGCCTTCAACCATCGTAAATCCGTCTTTGGTTCCAGCAACGACGATTTCGAGCTGCGCCGTTTCCTGTTCCTGGAAAGTCGGGTTGATGACATATTTTCCATCGATGTAGCCCACGCGGCAAGCGGCGACAGGTCCGTGGAACGGAATGTCGGAAATCGTTACCGCCGCGCTCGAAGCGATTACGGCCAAAATGTCGGGCGTGTGTATCCCGTCCGCGCTCACGCAAGTCGGAACGATTTGGATTTCGCGTCCGAACGACATTTCAAAAAGCGGCCTCATCGGGCGGTCAATCAGGCGCGAAACCAAAATCTCTTTGTCCTTCGGCCTTCCCTCGCGCTTTACGAAGCCTCCCGGAATTTTTCCTGCCGCGTAAAATTTTTCATTGTATTCCACAGTAACGGGAACATAGTCCATTCCCTCCACCACAGTGCTCGAAGCGCAAACCGTGGCGATTACGGAAGTGCCGGCAAACTGCGCGTAGACGCAGCCATTGGCCTGCTTTCCCATCCTGCCGGTTTCAAGGACAAGTTCCTCGTCGCCGATTTTGTAAGTCACTCTTTCTACTGCCATATTCCTAATTTTCCCTAAAATAAATAATTTTTTCGCGGCCAAAAACTCTACTTGCGAAGTCCGAGTTCCTTTATGAGGGCGCGGTAGCCTTCCAAATTCGTGCGGCGCAGATATTTGAGGAAACGCTTGCGCTGTCCGACAAGCTTCATCATGCTGCGCTTTGAATTCGAATCCTGCGGATAGTTCGCCACGTGAGCCGTGAGCTGCTTGATTCGTTCCGTCAGAAGCGCGACCTGCACGCGGACGTTGCCCGTGTCATTTTCGTTCGCTCCGAATTTTGCCACAATCGAATGCGACAATTCTTTTGAAAGTGCCATAATTTTCTCCTAAATTTATTGCGTGATAAAGAAATGAAAAAAACATTCTTATAAACAAAAATGCTTCCAGTCGCGTCTGTTCGCTTTCGCTCCACTGCGGATATTTGGTTTTCAGACTCGTTCGCGCCTAGCGCTCACTCGCTCCGCAGAGTCGCACGCGCACATTCGCTCCTTCTCGCATTTTCTTAATTTCAAAAATTTTTACTTTCTTTTCACGCCTCAATTATTTCATTCATCGACCGATGAATTCGATTCTTTCGACGCGCGTCAAATTTTGCTCGGGTGGAAATTCCAGGCGAAGGAATGAAGATTCCACGTGCAGCACGGCATCAACATTTTGCGAATAGCCGTCCTCACCAGCGAACGCGACGCGCACGCGAAAACTTCCAGTTTCCGGCAAAACCTGCGTCGTGTTCCTGCTTGCAATCATTGACAGTGAGGCATCGGACGAGCCGCCTTTCTGGAAATCCAGTGGCAATCCGTCAAGACAATACGGCCGGCCCAAAAGCGACGAGGCAAAATCAAAGTCGCCTTCGCGAACCGCGCCGCGGACGAGGCTCGAACTGACGCGCATTCCTTTGTGCACAACGTCGTCCAAAACCTCAAGCTCCAAACCACAAGAAGCCGCATAGCGCGACAGTTCGGCAACGCCGGTGTCTGCGTTATGGCCCATGCGGAAATCCGTGCCCGCCGCCAAAAATTGCATGGCGCAAAATTTTCTCACGATGTCGAGAAAATCCTTTCCCTTTATTTTACTGAAATTCAAAGAAAAGTCAATCATTATGCAAAAATCAAAGCCTTTTTTTTCAAAAAATTCCAGTTTGAGACGTTCGGTGGAAACATCGCCCTCGTAGCGCGAATTTTTGAGGATGCCGGGCGAGCGCGAAAAAGTCACCACTCCCGCGAACGAATTCGGATGAGAATTCCTGTATTCAAGCACCGCAGAAAAAAGCGCGTCGTGCCCCAAATGCATTCCGTCAAAGCCGCCGATTGTCACGGCAGAAGGCTCAAACGGCGACCGCTCGCCGTCCGACACCATGCGCTCGACTTCGCTCCAAGAAAAAACTTCCATTCGGAAGCATTATAGCACAAGGCGATTTTTTTGTGAACAAGGGAATGCGGAAGAAAAGGAAGCGAGGGAATTCACAAAAGCCCTGCGAGTTTTAGAACATTGCGATAAAATTCTTTGGCAAGCGAGTGCCATCGCTTGTCTTGCCCAGAATTTTGAAACGTTTCCACTGAATGCCGGAAACGTATCCGTTTGGAGCTGGAAACGTTTCCGTAAATAACTGGATACGCTTCGGAGTGAACGAGCGCGTCCGCGCCCCGATTTGCCTACAGCGCGTTTATCGCGCCGTTGAGCCACTGGACGCGGCTTCGCATGAACTGCTTGTCGCATTCCAGCTCCGCCTCATAACTGCCGAGCGGTCGACCGCCGACGCCGACAAGCCGATTCATAATATTCCACCGCATGAAGTTCAACTGCCGTGACAGGCTGATTGTGCGCGCCATCTCGTCCATTTTTGCGTTTATGGTG
>JAFLSR010000033.1 GCA_022510845.1 Treponema sp. | reverse complement strand
AGAAAACTCGGATTAAAAACAGTTGCGCCAAAAGTGCGACTGTTTTTAAATGTTCGGGAATTTGATTCGCTGGTTGTGCGGAAATTTTTCCGAGCGATTTAATTCGCTTATGCGGACACTTCGAAAAGCGAGTTCAGGAAGAAAACTCGAAATTAGGATTGGCAGGAATTTTGCCTCCAATCCTAAATACAGGATTAAGCTTTAAAAAATGGATGTCTCTAATATTATAAAAAACCTCCATCCGCTTGAGACGAAGGTTTTGCTTCGTTACGGACTTAATGACGAGTTGACTGCGGCAAAACTTCAGACGGAATTGGGCTACAAGTCTGGTCATGCGAACCAGGCGTTCAGTTGGCTTGCCGGCAAGAAACTTTTGGCCGAAGTGAAGCGCACACCTCACACTTATTTTGAACTGAGCGAATTTGGACGCAAAGTCCACGCCGAAGGCTTTGTCGAAGAAAAAATCATTTCTTTTCTCAAAGAGCAGGGCGCGAAAAACCTGTTGGAAATTGCCGCCGGTCTCGGAATTGAAAACAAGGATGTAGGCTCGGCGTTTGGCGCGCTTTCCAAAGACGGCGTTTTGAAAATGAACGACGAAAAGAAAGCCGAGTATACTGGCGCGCCCTTGCCTGAAAGAATTTCCGTGGCAAAAAAATTGATTGAAAAGGCGATGGCTTCGGAAAACGCCACGCTCGATGCGGCGGATTTGTCCAAGGGCGAAATCGAAGTGATGGCGACCCTCACCAAAAAGCGCGGAATCAGCGAAACTCCGTTCCGCACGATTGAGCGCGAAACCGTAACATACAAACTCCAGCAGGCTTTTGAAAAAATCGTGGAGAGTTTGAAAGAGGCTGGCATCACGGGAAACGAACTGGGCGAAATCACTCCGACAATGCTTTCAAGCGGCGAATGGAAAAAAGGCACGTTTCGCGCCTACAATATTTCCGTGCCGCCTGCGCGAATCATTCCAGGGCGCACGAATCCTTATGTGCAGTTTTTGGAAAGCGTAAAGGACAAACTTTGTTCGCTTGGATTTGAGGAATTCGATGGGCCGCTCGTGGAAAGCGAATTTTGGAATGGCGACGCGCTTTTTATGCCGCAATTCCATGCCGCCCGCGACATTCACGATGTTTATCGCATAAAAAATCCCACTCACGCAAAGAGCATCGAAGAGCCGTATCTCGGGAATGTGGCGGCTGTTCACAGCGATGGCGGCGACACGGGCAGCCGTGGATGGAACTACCAGTTTGACCATGAATTTACGAAGCGGCTGATTTTGCGCAGCCAAGGCACGGTTCTTTCCGCGCATCAAATGCACAAGGCGAAAATCCCAGGAAAGTATTTTGGCATTGTGCGCTGCTTCCGCTACGACAAAGTGGACGCCACTCATTTGAGCGATTTCTATCAGACCGAAGGAATCATTCTCGGAAAAGATGTGAATCTGCGGACGCTACTCGGGATGCTCGAAATGTTCGCGGTGGAAGTTGCCGGCGCAGAAGAAGTGAAATACGTTCCGGGCTATTTTCCTTTTACCGAGCCGAGCATCGAAGTGCACATCAAGCATCCGAAATTGGGCTGGTTCGAACTGGGCGGTTCTGGGATTTTTAGGCCGGAAGTCACAAAGCCGATGGGCATTGCCGAAGATGTTCACGTTGCGGCGTGGGGAATCGGAATCGACAGAATGGCTTTGATGGCGCTTGGTTTGAACGATTTGCGCGAACTTTTCAGCGAAGACATCGAGCGCGTCCGCCAGAGGAGAACTTCGCGGGCTTGAATTCCGCGAAAAAATGCCCGCGAGTTTTTGTGCAAAAAAGGCTTGCGCAAAAACTCGCAAGCACGACCTTGCCGTGCGATGCAAGCACAAAGGCTTGTGTATGTAGTGTAAGGCGTGCTGAAGGGGGGCTGCTGCGAAAATTTTTTCGCACTGCGGTTTTGACTTGCTGTAGAATTTTTAATTTTGAATAAACTAGCCGCTTGTTTTGAAGCACATCAAAATTTTGCGCGCGAGATTCGCTCAATTAAATTCCTTGCAGTTCAAAAGAAAGGTTGTTTTGTCAATATCAATGAGCATCAATGAGCGCACTGAACAAATTATTGTGAAAGAATAGTTTTTATTTGGAGAAAAAATGAAACGTTTTTATGTTTTTTTGGTGGCATTGTTTTTTTGTTCGATTTTGTTTCCTGGTTCGCTGATTTTTTTCGAGAGGACATCTAAAGACGAAATGCAGGACGGAACGCAAATGCAATTTCGTCCGCTTACCGCAAAAGAAGAATATGATATTTTTTGTGAGGCCTATCCTTTTGTGGAATTTGAATTGGAGTACGAATACACTGACGAAATTTCGGACTGGGCGCTTTCTGTAACTTCCTATGGCAAGACTACGGTTTTTTATCATTGCGATGGATTGTGGCTGCCAAAAAGCGAACTTTCAAACCGCGACCATTATTCTAGGGTGATTTACAATTATCAGGGCGAATTGCGCGACCCCGCGGATTTCACCGAAGAGGAAATTCAAAAAATCAGAAATTATGGTTCCGATGAAAATCGCAAGAACGGCAAGGTTACTTCAAAATTTATTTTCGATGCGATTTATGATTCATGGACTCAGCGTTCAACCGAAGCCCATTTGCGCCGAATGACGCTTTGGGGAAAGTGGCTCAATGTGCACCGAGTGATTGGCGAAATTGTGGATCGCGTGGAAGCCAAGGTTTATGAACTTGCAAAATCGGATAGGGAAGTGGCGGAATTTTTGCGGACGCTCGGAAGTTGTTGGGGATATAATTGGCGGGAAATCCGCGATGCCCCGACAAAATCCTTTCACAGTTACGGAATCGCGCTGGATATTTTGCCCATCAATTCTGGAAATAAAATCACTTATTGGGGCTACGAAAAGCAAAAGGGCAACGCGGATTGGATGATGATTCCGCTTGAAAAGCGTTGGATGCCGCCCGCTGCTGTTGTGAAGGCTTTCGAAGAGGAAGGCTTTATTTGGGGCGGCACTTGGACGGTTTGGGATAATATGCATTTTGAATACCATCCTGAACTTTTGCTCGCTTCAAAAATTTACGATTCGATATTGAATTGAACATCCTGCATTGGCTGGCGCGGTGTTCGTATTAAAAGTATGTGTTCTATGATTTTGAGTTGGGGTTGAAAATGTGTTCGCTGAATGTTGTTTTCCAAACGATATTTTTTACCGCGCTTATTTTGATTTTTTATCGTGCGTTTCCATTTTTGATTTTTTCCAAACGCGAAGTTCCAGTCGCATTGAAGTTCGTGGAAAAATCTCTTCCGCCGCTAATCATCGCGGTGCTCCTCGTGTATTGTTTCAAGGATTTGAATTTTGCGGAGCGTCCGTTTGGCGCGCCCAATTTTATCGCGCTCATCGTCGTGATTCTGCTTCATATTTGGAAAAAAAATTCTATGATTTCGATTTTGGGCGGCACAATCCTGTTTATGATTTTGAGCCGAGTGATGTAGCGCAAAAATAAAATTCGTGCTATAATTTCTTCAATGAAAAATTTTGAAAAATTCGGAATCGCAGTTCCAGAAATTCTTTTGCCGAAAAATATCGAAACCGAAACTTGGGCGGTAGTCGCGTGCGACCAGTACACGCAGGACCGCGAATATTGGACGCAAGTCGAAAAAAATTGCGCGGGAAAAAATTCCACGCTGAACTTGATTTTCCCAGAAGTCTATTTGAATGACGCGGACAAAGGCGAGCGCATCGCGAAAATAAAATCCACGATGAACGAGTATTTGCAGCAAGGCGTTTTTGGCGATGCGCAAAAGCAAATGGTCTACGTTGAGCGCACGACTTCCTACGGACGCACAAGGAGGGGGCTTGTTGTCGCGCTGGATTTGGACTGCTACGAATGGAAGCCTTTTTCGGACGCGCTTGTCCGCGCGACCGAAGCGACAATTTTGGAACGCATTCCGCCGCGAATGGAAATCCGTAGAAACGCGCCGCTTGAAATTCCGCACATAATGCTTTTGGCGAATGATGTTCACCACACTTTAATCGAGCGGCTTGGCGAAAAAATAAAGTCGCGCTCCGAACCTCCGATTTATTCTGGCAACCTGATGCAGGAAGGCGGAAGCATAAAAGGCTGGGCGGTGCGCTCCGAATCGGATTTGGAATTTGTGGGCGATGCGCTCGAAAATCTTTATGCTGAATGCACTGGCGAAAACGGCACATTCCTTTTTGCCGTGGGCGACGGAAATCATTCGCTTGCCACCGCAAAATCTGTTTGGGAAGAGCACAAAAAAAATCTTTTGCAAAACGGCGCAACCGATGAGCAACTTGCGCAAAGCCCCGCGCGTTACGCACTTTTGGAAATCGTGAACCTTTATGACGAGGGGCTGACGTTTGAGCCGATTCATCGCGTGGTTTTTGATAACAATGCGGATTCGATGATTGATTTTCTGCAAAAAAAATTGGGCGGCGAAAAAAAAGATGTCGCGAACGCCGCCGCTCTTGAACAATGCGTGAAAAATTCTACGGCGAATTTCGGATTTAGTTTTATTAAAAATGGCGAGCAAAAATTCGTCGTCCTTGAAACGCAAATAAAGGATTTGGCAGTGAGCCATTTGCAGCCCGCGCTAGACGAATTTCTCAAAACCCAAAAGGCGGCAAGCATCGACTACATTCACGGCGCACAAGAAATTTTCGCGCTTGTAGAAAAAAAATCCGCCGTGGGCATTTTGCTTCCGCCCATAGCCAAAGAAAGTTTTTTCAATACGATTTGTGAGCGCGGCCCGCTTCCGCGAAAAAGTTTTTCCATGGGCGAGGCTTCGGAAAAGCGATTCTATTTGGAATGCCGCAAATTGTTTTCTGTTTGAAGCGAAGTTTTGTTTCGTGCGGAGGCAAATCCAGTCGCTCTGTGTTGGGCTTTGTTGATTTGAGAAAAATGCGTCTTGCTTCGATGTGGTTCGAGGTGATTTGATTTTCGGAGAAAAAAATGAAAAAAAAGTTGATTCCATTTTCGCTCGCTCTGGCTGTGATTCTGCTTGATCAGATTACGAAACTTTGGATTGTGAAAAACATTCCGCCGTTCAGCATAGGCTATTCGTTTTGCGGCGACTTGCTTCGAATAATTCACGTGGCGAACAAAGGTGTGGCGTTCAGTTTGGGCGCATCACTTTCGCAAAACGCACGCGCGGTTTTGTTTTCGCTCATGCCGCTTGTGGTGATTGCGTTCGTTGTGTCGATTTATTTTCGCAACGATGAATTCAATTCGCTGCAAAGGTGGTGCATTTGTGGAATAATTGGAGGCGGCATTGGAAATGTCATCGACAGAATTTTCCGGCCGCAAGGCGTGGTGGATTTTATCGACGTGAAATTTTTCGGGATATTCGGCTTGGAACGCTGGCCCACTTTCAATGTAGCCGATTCATCGATTGTTGTATGCGGAGTGATTTTGATTGTTTCTTTTTTTCTGACTGTAAAAAATTCGGAAAAGGCGAACTCGTAAAAAAATCAAAAAGTCTATTGCATGGCTCGGCGCAATTCGATATAATGAAATTTTGATATGGACAAAAAAGCATTTCTTGTTCTCGCGAACGGATTCGTATTCGAAGGAAAAAGTTTTGGCGCGGAAAAATGCGCCTTTGGCGAAATTGTTTTTACCACGGGCATGACCGGCTATTTGGAAACTCTCACAGACCCAAGTTACTTTGGTCAAATCATCACGCAGACTTTTCCGCTCGTAGGAAATTACGGAATCATCGAAGACGATTTTGAAAGTTCGAAGATTCACGCGCGAGCCTACATCGTTCGCTCTTGGTGCGAAAGCCCGAGCAATTTTCGTGGGCAAAAAAATCTCGATGAATTTTTGAAAGCGAATGGAATCCCCGGCCTTTACGGAATCGACACGCGCTCGCTCACAAAAATTTTGCGCGAAGCGGGCGTGATGAACGGAATGATAATTTGCGGAGAAAGTGACGAAGCGAAATCCGCGATTGCCACGCTCGAAAATCCAACTGAAAAAGAAATGCTCTTGCAAAAAATCAAATCCTACAAAATCGAAAATGCCGTGCAAAGCGTTTCGCTTGATTGCACGAAAATCGAAAAATCAGCCGAAAAAGTTTTTGCAGAAAGCTCGGCTTATCGCGCAGTTCCAATCCGGACGGACGGCACAAAAATCAATGACGCGCAAGAAGCGATGCGAGGCGGCAAAGGAAAAAAAGTCGTGCTCTGGGATTTCGGCGCAAAGGGAAATATTCGGCGCGAGCTTTTAAAGCGCGGGCTTGAAGTGGAAACCGTGGAATGCGGCGCGACTGCGGAAAAAATCCTCGCGATGAATCCAGATGGAATCATGCTTTCCAATGGACCTGGCGACCCTGCCGACAACGCGCAAATCATAAGCGAAATCAAAAAAATTTCCGAAAGCGGAAAGCCCATTTTCGGAATATGTTTGGGACATCAAATGCTCGCGCTCGCGCGTGGTGCGAAAACCATAAAATTGAAATACGGACATCGCGGCGCAAATCAGCCGGTAAAACAACTTTCCACTGGGCGCGTCTACATTTCAAGCCAAAATCACGGCTATGCTGTGGACAGCGAAAGTTTGCCGCGTGGCGCGAATTTGAGTTTCGTGAACACAAACGATAACACCTGCGAAGGAATCGAGTACACCGACATTCCGGCGTTCAGCGTGCAGTTCCATCCAGAAGCAAGTGGCGGTCCGCTCGACACGAATTTTTTGTTCGATGAATTCGTCGCGCGAATAAAATAAAGTCAACGACACGCGCTGTGCACATTTTGTAATGAATCTCCTCACATCGAAATTCGAACTTGCATATTCATGTGAAACTGAATCGGAACTGAGGCAAATGAATATTTTGATAACAGGCGGAACTATATTCGCAAGCAGATTCACCGCAGAATATTTTCGCAATAACGGACACAATGTATATGTACTCAATCGTGGAAACAATATTCAATCTCCGAATGTAATTCATATTAAAGGCGACCGTCATAATCTTGGTGGGGCTTTGAAAAAGCATCACTTTGACGCAGTTTTGGATATAACCGCATATACCTGCGACGATGTTAAATCGCTGATAGAAGGTCTTGGCACTTTTGACAACTATATTTTTTTAAGTTCGAGCGCGGTTTATCCCGAAACATTAAAACAGCCTTTTAATGAGCGGCAGAAGTGCGGCGTAAATTGTTATTGGGGAGATTATGGCACGAACAAACTCGCCGCTGAAAAATATGTAATCGAAAACATCGCGCACTCTTACATCATAAGACCTCCGTACTTATATGGACCGATGAACAATCTTTATCGTGAAGCATTTGTTTTTGAATGCGCGGAAAACGATTTGCCTTTTTATGTTCCGAAAGATGGCAAAATGTCTTTGCAATTTTTTCATATAAGGGATATGTGCCGCTTTATTGAAATCTTGCTTGACAGAAAGCCCGCAGAGCAAATCTATAATGTTGGCAATGCTGAAATCGTTGACATCAATGAATGGGTGAGGTTATGCTATGAAGTTTTGAATAAGAGACCTGAAATAAAATATGTCGATGGCAGCGTTCCGCAGCGAAGTTATTTTCCTTTTTTTGACTATCCATATATTTTGGATGTCGCAAAGCAAAATGATTTGATGTCCGATACGATGCCGCTTTTTGGCGGACTGCGCGAATCATACGAATGGTACAAAAACAACAGGGAAGCAATTAGAAAAAAGCCGCTGCTTGACTATATCAATCAAAATTTAAATTGTTGTTAAAACGCGCGGATTTTTGTTTTGTAAATGGCATTTCAAACAGTGAAGAAAGTTGTTGCTTTGTTCACTGTTTGAAATGTGCAAGGAATTGATGAGTGGCTTATACCGGAGAAGAGACTTGAACTCTTACGAAGTTGCCCTCAATAGATTTTGAGTCTATCGTGTCTACCATTCCACCACTCCGGCTCACTTTCATTTTATAATATTCGGGAAAAAAAATCAAGTAGTTTATTTAAATTTTCATGGATAGAGAAAATTCCAAAAAAATGAATTTTGCATCGAAATAAACATCAGTTTTACAAAAGTTAGAATTCGCCCGCGCGAGCGGGCAATGAATATACGAGTTTTGAAAAAACTCGAAGTCAAAAATGTCGCCATATTTTGGCGGCATTTTTGAGTATTCTTAATTCTTCACTAGCGAAATCACGGCTTTGACATCGCCCTTGCCGAAAATATTTTTCAGTTCCGCTTTTGTCATCTCGCCTTTTTCGAGCGCATCGAGTTTGCCGAGCCGGGTGTAACTCCAAGAGTTGCTGTTGTAGAAAATCGTGATTTTGTTTCCAAGATACAAAATTATGTCGCCTGGCTCTGTCGAGATTTGCGTGTCGTTTCTGGGAAGCGAAAACGGCAGGCTTCCGACTTTTTCAAAATTGCCGTATTCTTCCAGTTTGACTGTGATTGCGCCACTCTGCAATTTTTCGGCAAATGCCTTTGCGGAAGAATTTTCTGCGAGCGTGGCAGAAAGTTTCGTGGTCGAGCCGCTTTCGTTTGTAAACTGAATTTCAATTTGCATTTCTGATTTCCTCCAATTTTCTGCGGACGCGATATTGCCAGAATTCGCACTGCAAGAAATCAGCGCGATGGCAAAAAGCGATGTAAAAAAATCTTTCATTTTTGCTCCATAAAAATCCAAAGATGGAATGTGAAATATCTATAGAATTATAAACATGTGTTTGAAAAAAGTCAATTTCGATTTTAGACGAAAAAATATAGTACAATGTGGGCAAAATAAAGAGCGATACCCCATACCGGTATAGGGTATCGCCCTTTTGCAAGGTAAAAAATTGTGCAAACTATTTTCGAACCACATTTTTGAATTCGTATTCGACTTTTTTGAAATACAAATTCTTGAATGGGTGAATGTCCATCGCGTTCGTAATCCAGCCGCCTACCAATTTTAAATCGATGATGTTGCAAGTGACGGGGTGGCTTATCGGAATCACTTCGCCGCTGGAAAGAAGAATGTCTTCGGCCTTCGACAAAAGCGCGTTGTGTTCGCGGCTGTCATTTGTGAACGCAGCCTTGTCGAGCAATGAATCGAATTCGCTGTTGCGCCATTTTGAATCGTTCATTGAAGAGTCGCCGCGAAACAATTCCAAGAACGCAAGCGGGTCGGCAAAATCTCCAATCCAAGTGTACAAGAACAAATCAGCCTTTGTCGTTGCAATCGAAGTCAAATACATCTGCACGGGAATTTTTTTCGTCTTCAATTCCACGCCGATTTCCTTAAGGGGGGTGCGCAAAATTTCCGCGCGATTTACCATGTATTCGTTGTCGGGAATGGCGAAAATCAGTTCGAGCGTTTCGGCGGAAATACCCGCCTTTTTCTTTGCGCTTTCAATCATCAATTTTGCTTCATCAATGTCGGTATACTCCAAGCCTTCTGGACTTGTGTAGCCAGCCGAAGGACATACCAAAGTTTTCGCAGGGAACATACTTTCGCCGCGCAACTGATTCCACGGAATCGCGGTGAGCACGGCATTGCGGAATTCCGAATTGCCCCAAATGGGCGAATCGTTTTTGAAAAACAAATATTCTGTTCCAAATTCCGCCGAAAGTTGAATCGCTCTTTTGTCGAGAATTTTTTTCATTTCGGCAGGGCCGTTTACCCAATCTGCCGCCCCTATGTTGAATGCGTGAGTCTGCGCTTCAAAATCATCGGTAAAATTCACGGTAATTTGCGGAATGTGCACTTCCTCGGCGTTCCAGTAATTCGGATTTTTTTTCATCACCAATTTGAAAGGTGTGACGCTTTCCACATAATACGCGCCGCTCGCGCTCGAATCTTGCATCACGACAGAAAAAGCATGGTGGCACAAAATTTTATTGAAGTGGCTCGTGGGCTTCACAAGTTCGACGCTGAGTTTGTTTCCCAAAACGTTTATCGCCACGTCGCTTCGTTTGCCCTGACCAAGCCGAAATTCGCGCGCGCCTTTTATTACATCCAAAAGCGAAGAATAATACGCGCTCTTGTTCGCAATCAAATTGAGCCATGAATCTTTTACCGCCTGTGCATCGATGGTTTTTCCGCTCGAAGTTTTTGCGCCCTCCCGAATGGTAAAAGTCCAGCGAAGTTTGTCGCGCGAAATTCTGTATTCTTGTGCCAAAGCGTTGTCCGGCTCAAGCGTGGCGGCGTTGTACGAAAAAAGTCCTTCGTAGACGCTGTTCAAAATTTGCGCCTCAAAGACATACGCGCTTGTGTGCGGATCGAGATTCAAATTCGTGAGCGAATGGTATATCACGAATTCGCGCTGGAGTTCGGAATCAATTTCATCTTGCTTGAAATTTTGTTCAGACTGAATTTGCGCGAAAATATTTTCCGTCAAAAAAGCGAAAACCAAAAATGCGAAAATCGTTTTGAAAATTTTTCTATTCGGTGATTCCAAGTTTTTTCATCTGCTCCTGTTCTTCAACATACGAAATATAGTCTGCAAGATATTGACTTGAGTTTATGGTGCTGTTGTTGAGTGCGGTCAATTCCATCGAAAGACCTTTTATCTTCGAGCGAATTTCTGGCCCCGCAGAATTTTTGAAATAAGCGTCGAAACCTTTTAACGTTTGCGCGATGCCTTTCATATCAGAAATTTGCTTGTTCAAAAATTCCAAGATTCGTTTTTCGTCGGCGGCAAGCAATTTTTTATAGGCAGGGCTTGTCCTGAGCGCAAACGCATTGTAAAAATTCATTCGCTTTTGAAGGTCGGCACAGAATGGATTGAATTCGATTTTTTCTTTTTTCTGCGCACCCGTGGATTTTTCGATAATCGAAATTTCATAGACCACGGGCTTTTCCGCAATGCCGAATGCCTTGTGCAGCGCGTGCAGGAATTTCGCGAATCCTGAATTTGCCTGCGCCTGAATCAACTGATTGTTTTCATCGAGTTTGGTGCAAATTGTTTGCAGCGGCGTGCTGAACGCGCACAACGATTGTGCCGTGTTCAACAATAACTCTTTTGGGTCAACTTCTTTTTTCTTCTTTTTTTTCTCAACCTTTTGTGGAATCGCGAGTTTTTTCAAAAGCGCTTCTTGCAATTTTTCTTTGTTCGCATCTTGGTCTTCTTTTACCAAGTCTTCGACGAGCTGCGTGTAAAACGGAAGCGTCTTTGAAAAAACTGCAGGGAACGTTTTTTTGATTTGATTCATTTCTTCGCTCGGAGAATTGAACGCTTTGTTTGCATCGAACTTGGGATGCGAAAAAACTTCCCTGCGAATTTTTCCTTTGTAGAATTCTTTTTCAAAGTCCGCCAAATTTTTTAACGCCGCGTCCAACTCCGCGATGCCTTTTTGACATTTTGAAATCGTATTGCTGATTGCGCTGGCAGAGAGAGCGTCGGAATTCCGTCGCATTTCGTTGACCATTTCCGCAAGTCCGCGCGTGTTCGGCGAATTGCTCTCTGGTGAAAGGTTGTTCCACAAAAAAGAGTTGTTGAGGTCGAGCAGTTTTTTTATCTCGGTAATCGAAACATTGTCAACAGAAAATTTATAGTAAGTGCAAATCCAGTCCAGCATCGTTTCGTATTCTGCAAAGCGAACTCCGATGACATTGGCGCGGTCAGTTTCGGCGTACTGAGAATTTTCCGGCGATTTGATTCCAGAAATTTTTTGGTCCAGTCTGTAGGGGTCTTCTTTGATGATGGATTTTTTTATCATCAAATCATAAAAATTTCTTACGCAAGTATGAACCAAACGATAGTCTTCCAAAATTTTTGGCATCACGGTTTCTTCATACCATTGAGCGCGCGCATCTATCGCTTCCAAAACTTTTTGTGAAAATTCAACTGGGTTCGCCATATTTCAATTTATCGGAAAAACATGAATGATTTTTTAGCCTTTTTTCCGCGCGCGCAAGATGGCTTTTTGAATTTGCGCGACGTTTTTCGAAATCTGCCGTGATGTGAGTGCCGTGCGAAAATCAGAGTTTCCACTAATTTTTTTGCGAAAAATTCCCTCGAAAAAAATGCAATTTTTTTTAAAAATTTTGCAAAAAACACTTGACGTACCCCCCCCCTATGCTATAATACGCCAGAAACTTTTAAGGAGGCTCACCATGAAATTACGCAAAAAAATTTTGGCGGCAGTTGCTGTGGCAACTGCGCTGGTTCTTGGCGCGGCATCGTTCGTGTCATGTTCAAATGGCGATGATGACGATGAGAAAAATGTAGGTGGCTTTACCACACAGCAAATTATTACAATCACAGCCTTACCCTCTGTCAATGTAGGTAGCGAAATCACGGTAAACTACGCGACGAGTGTAAATCTCAAAGGATTATTTGGCGTATTATGCATAAAGGGATCAGACGGCTATGTAATCAAAAAAACATCATTCGATGGGGTGGTAGGCACGATAAAAATCAAAGCAGAGCAACCGGGAAAATACAGCGCAAGGTTGTATGCATTTGATGAAGATGTGGCATCAAACGCTGACGATGAAGATTTCATCCCCCTAGACCAGTCCGCACTAGTAACATCCATGATACCGAAAGCAAAATACTACTCGAACGAAATAACTGTTACAGTTACAGAAAGCCAAGCCGGAAGCTGACAACAAAATCTGCGCAAAAGTGTTTGAACGCAAAATACCCCGCTCGCACATTTGCGGGCGGGGTTCATTTCGCATTTTATGCGGCTTCAATCGCGATTCGCTTGGGCGAAGGCAATTCCTTGCGGTTCATCGTCACGTTCAAAACGCCGTTTTTGAATACCGCGCTGATTTTGTCTTGGTCCACATCGTCGGGCAGAGTGAAGCGTCGCGTAAAGCGGCTTGAACTGCGCTCGCGGATGAGCCATTTTTCGCCGTCCTTTTTCTCTTCTTTTTCCTCTGTTTTGGCAGAAGAAATTGTGAGAACGCCGTGCTCCACTTCGATGTTCACATCCTTTTCGGTGAAACCGGGCAAATCCATCTGGAGCGCGTAGGAATCCTTGGCTTCCTTCACGTCAACCTTTGGGGTCTGCGCGATTTTCCAAGAATCCGGCATTCCGCCGAAAGCCGTGTCAAAAAGCGAGTTGAAAAGTGAAAGTTCGTTCATAGTTACCTCCTGCCGCGCGACTTCCAATCGCAAGCGGCATTTTGATTTTATAGAATCAGGCGGCTCGCAAAGCAAACCGGCTTGCACGCAAGGCGAAACGCATTCGCATTTTGCCATCCTGTTTTTTTTCTGCGGGGCGGCATTCCGTCCGTCGAGTTCTGTTTAGCAAGAACCGTGCCAACTTTTTGATTTTTTTCGAAAATTCAATTTTCATGCAAATTTGGGAAAATTTAGAGTTGATTTAGAGCCAAATCGCCGCGCTTTTTGATTTTCGCGCAAAAAATATGCAGAATTTTGCGAATGGATTCGATTTGAAAGACGCGCGAATGCAAAAATTCATCGAATAAGGGTGCAAAAAAAAATTTATTGTGAGGAATTTGCGTCATTTTGGGCGGGTTGTGGGTCAAAAAATTTTATAAAATGAGTAAATTTGACGCATTTTGCTTGGGATAAATGGATTTTCGGGGGTTGAAAAATGATGGGGCTTGGGGCGACAGCCCCAGGAGAAAGGGTAGCCCGTAACAAAGTACGGGCGGAGGGGAAGGCTTTCCCCTCCCAAAAAAATCCTGTCAAAATTTGGCGCGGTCTTACTGAAGGCGCGCGCGATTTTTAAGTTTCATCGGAATCCACGCCCAGTCCAAAAAGCGCGAAATCGCCTTTGGCGGGGTCGTCGGGCCAAATTTGCGCCATTTTTCGCGTCAAAGCGAGCGCGGTTTTTGCGCTCGGAGAACTTTTTGGCGGAAGCAAGCCAAGTCGCTCGGATTCTTGCATCACGTGCACGTCAAGCGGAATGAGCAAATCTTTCGCGCTTGCCCAGTGCCACAAGCCCAAATCCACGGGCGAATTTTGCCGAACCATCCAGCGCAAAAACATGTGGAGTTTTTTGCACGCGCCGTCCGCGTTTTGCGAAACACATTTTATTTGAGGAAAAGTCGCAATCAGCGCGGAAACGAGGCTCAAAAAATTTTTTTCAGGAATCGCATCGTAATTTTTTCGAACTGCCTCGCCGAGCGAATGGCTTTCCTGCAAAATTTGCGCGAGCCTTCCGCAAAGCGCGTTCATGTCGTTGTATGAAAAAAATCTGTAGAATTTTTTTTCGCGCTTTGGAAAAAACTGCTCGTACTTGCCGCTCAAAATCCATTCGCTCACTTTCATTTTGTTGCGTGCGATTTCTTCGAACATCGAGCGCGACTTTGCTAAAAAAATTTCTCGTTTGCCAAATGAGATTTGCGCGACGATGAACGACGCGATTTCCTGCTCGCGCTCTTCGGAAAATTTTCGCAAAAATTGGCTGGGGTCGCTTGCCAAAAAATCGGCGGTTTCGTATTTGCGTGCCAAGGCGCGGAGAGTTTTTTTCAATTCTGCGGGGAGGGGAATTTCATCTGATGTTTGCATAATTTTTCAAGTTGAATCAAATCATTTGAAACTGCTTCGCGTGTACGGCGAGCCAATCCACATCCAAACGTCCTCGCCCGAACCGATGTAATCTTTGTGCTTGCCTTCAATTAAAAATTGCACGCTTTCTACGGTGGCGAATTCCGTGGCAGTAAAAACCACTTGCATCAGTTGCGCGTGGTAGCCTTCCGCGCCTATCGAATTGTATTCGAATTCTTCGCTGAAATTCAGCACGGCGATTCCGTCGCGGACGCTTGCGCCCAAAAGCCGTGTTCCTTCGGGAATGAGCGACATACAATTTTTTTCTGATTCCGTAGGGCCAGTCAAAAGCGCACGGATTGTGCTTGTCAAAGGCGAATCGTTTTTTTCGATGGAGCGCGTGATGTTCTTGCGGTTTACGTTGCCGTCGGAATCCACTTGCACGAAGAACAATTTCACATTCATCATCTGCGCGGCTGGCTTGGGCGTTTCCTTTTTTGGAGCGTCGGATTCTTTTTTGGGCGTTTCAATTTGTGGGGGAGGGACAGTAACATCTTCTTCGTAGTCATCGATTTCTGTGCGCGTAAAATCTTTTTGGCCTTGTTTCAAATCTTCCAAGTCGAACATTCCAGGCTCTTGCGTTTCAGATTTACCCGGCACAGGTGCTTCTTCCACATCCAAAAGTCCGTTTGTCTTGTTCGGTTTTTCTTTCATTTCATAATTTTGAATGAACTCAGGCGTAGTGCCAATGACCCGCTCGAAAAAATTCGTGGATTTTAGATTCGAGATGAAATCATCCTTTTTTACCAAAAAGACAATCACCAAAATCAGGAAGAGCAAAAGCCAAACTGCCACCAAAAATTTATTTTGCTTAGTTTTTTTCGACGCCATAAAATTATTATAGTGGATATTGATTTAATGTGCAAGTTGGGTTATAATATAAATTAAATTGACAAAATTTTATTTTTTGTCAATATGAGCAGCGTTTTCGAAAATTGAATTTTTGGAAACTGTTTAGAATTGCCGCTGATTTGGGCGCGGCAATTTTAACAAGGAAGCGATTTTCATTTGGTAAAATGCGAGGTCCGTTATGATGGACGTTGAAGGAAAGACAGTCCCGCGACTCATTCGTGATGTGGTTCAAAAAAATCCGGATGTGCCCGCGCAATATTCGCGCAACGATTCGGGCGAATTCGATTTTTTGACATATTCGCAGATGTGGGATTGCGCGATGGGTTTTGCGGGCGCGTTGCTTTCCCAAAATGTCGAGCGCGGAGAAAAAATCGGCTTGATTGCCGACGACCGCAAAGAATGGCAGCAGGCGAGTTTGGGAATTCTTTCCCTGGGCGCGATTGATGTTCCGCGCGGCACGGACGCAAGCCGCGAAGATTTGAAATACATCCTTTCTTTTGTGGAATGCAAAATCTGCATTGCAGAAAATTCTGCTGCCGCAAAAAAAATCCTTGATTCAAAAAACGATTTGCCTGCGCTTAAAACTTTGATTTTGTTCGATGCGCCGGACGCGGAAATCGTTTCTTTGGCGAAAGGTTGCGGAATCGCGCTTTTAAAATTTGATGAAATGCTCGAAAGCGGGAAAAAGTTCCGCGCCGAAAATCCTGGCAAAGTCGAAGACGAATTGGAAAAAGGAAAATGGGACGACATTGCCACGATTATTTTTACGAGCGGAACGACTGGCATTCCTAAAGGTGTCGTCATCACGCACGGAAATTTTTTGGCGCAACTCATCGAAGTGACGGACAGAATTTGGCTGCGCCCGAACGAGCGCGCGCTTTGCATTTTGCCGGTTTGGCACGTTTTTATGCGCGAAGTGGAATATGTGATTTTGAGCCAAGGATGCGCGCTCTGTTATTCCAAGCCGATTGGCAATGTGCTTTTGGGCGATATTACGAAATTGAATCCAGTGATTTTGCCGGCCGTTCCTCGCGTCTTTGAAGGCATTCTCGAAGGCATAAATCGCAAGATGCGGCGAGCAGGCGGAATCACGCTCGCTATGTACACATTTTTTGTGCATACGGCAATTTTGCACAGCCGAATGCATCGAAAACTTTTCAGGCAGGGAATCCGTTTTAAAAAAGAATTCATGCCTTTTTGGTGGGTGATTTTAGTTTTGCCATGGCTTTTGCTTTGGCCCGCAAAACTTTTGGGAAACGCGCTCGTGTTCAAAAAAATCCGCACAATGCTTGGAACGAATTTCCGCGCAGGAATTGTCGGTGGTGGCTCATACCCAAAATCTGTGGACGAATATTTTTGGGCTATCGGAGTGAACATTGCAGAAGGCTACGGCCTCACCGAAACTTCGCCAATCGTTTCTGTGCGCTTCATCGACAAGCCGATTTTCGGCAGCATCGGAACTCCGCTCTATGGCGTGCAGGCGCGAATCGTCGATATGGAAGGAAACGTTTTGCCGAAGTGCCAAAAAGGTGTCTTGCAAATCAAAGGGCCTACTGTAATGCAGGGCTACTACAAACGCCCCGAACTCACCGCGAAAACAATCACGGAGGACGGCTGGCTTGACACGGGCGACCTTGCGATAATCGGAATGGGCGGCGAACTGAAAATTTTGGGGCGAGTAAAAGACACGATTGTTTTGCGCGGCGGAGAAAATGTCGAGCCGATTCCGCTGGAAACAAAACTCACAGAATCAATGTACATTTCCACCGCCGTAGTCATCGGGCAGGACGAGCGCAATTTGGGCGCGCTCATTTTGCCAAATCAAGAAGAGCTTGTTCTGTGGGCGCAAAACAACGGCGTGCAATTCGATTCGTTCGAAGATTTGGTGAAGACGCAGGAAGCCTACAAATTCATCGATGGAATTGTCCGCGAAACAATTTGCGCGAAAAACGGCTTCCGCGCGTTCGAACGCATTCCGCGATTCGCGCTTCTTTCAAAGCCGTTTGAAGTGGGGCGCGAACTTTCTGCCAAGCAGGAATTGATGCGCTACAAAATCACGGAACTTTATCCGAACGAAGTAAAGTCGATTTTTAGAGAATAAGCGGAAAAATTGCAGAGCAAATTTTGGGGGAGGGGAAAGACTTCCCCTCGCTCCCAAGGCAAGTCGCGTGAATCCTTTTCGCTTTGTTACCTTGTCCGCTACCCCTTCTCTACGCAAGTCTTGTGTGCTTGCGCCGCAAGACGTTGCTACCGAGTTTCGCAAAGCGAAACTCGCGATAGCGCCCCAAGCCCTGTGCTTTTGGCAATGTAAAAGGCTTTTGATTCATATACCCATACTGGGTATGGGTATATGAAAGCGCGACGCGGTTTTCGCCGTAGAGGAACGAGAATTTTCGCTGCCGCTGGAGTACCCTCTGCACCGTTACGCTACCGCACGGGGGTTCAAAGAAAATTCAAATTGTTTTAAAATCATTTTTTGAAATTACTATGCATTGTTTGGCGAAATAAGCGCGAGAATTTCATCGCCGAATTTTTCCGCTTTTACTTCGCCGATTCCGTGCACCGAGCGAAGTTCGGAATGCGTTCGTGGCTTTTTGTTCGCAAGATCCGTCAAAGTTTTGTCACTGAAAATATAATACGGCGGAATGTTGTTTTCTTCAGCGGTTTTTTTGCGCCACAATTTTAGACGTGCCGCAAGATTTTGTGTTTGTGCGTCATTTTGAAGGGAATCGGAAACGCCTTGCCGCTTTCGCAGGATGACGCTTTTTTTCGGAAAAGCGAGTTCGGCTTTTTTTGGCGACTCAAAATCAATGCGGACAGGAAGTTCCACTTTGTCACGGCATGAAAGAATTTCTTTTCCGAGCGAGGTCACTGTAACAACATTGTAGTCGCCCGCGCGTTTTATGATGCCGGCGTCTTCCATTGCGGCGACAAGTTCAAACCACGCTTGTTTTGAAAGTTCTGTGCCGATTCCCCATGTGCTCAAAAAATTGTGATTGTTCTTAATTATTTTTTGATTTCGCGAGCCAAGAAGAATGTCGATGATGTGCGCGGCTCCGAAACGTTCGTGCACGCGGTAGACGCACGACAAAAATTTTTGCACAGGAATCGTCACATCTTGATTTTTTATTCCCCCACCTTCGCAGATGTCGCAACAGAATAGGCTTTCGGAATTCGAGTTGCCTTTTACGCGAATTCCGCCTTCGTATTTTTCGCCGAAATAATTCAGCAAGATTTGTCTGCGGCATTTCCGCGCGTTCGCAAAATCCAACATCGCTTGCAAAAGCCGTTCGCTTTTGAAAGATTCGTCTTCGTCCTTTTCGCGGAAAAAATATCGCACGCGATGAGCATCGCCTGCGCTGTATAAAAGAAGCGCTGTGCTCGGCAAGCCGTCCCTTCCTGCCCTGCCGATTTCCTGATAATACTGTTCGATTGATTTTGGCAGCGCAAAGTGAATGACGTAGCGAACGTTGGGTTTGTTGATGCCCATTCCGAACGCGACTGTCGCGACCATTATGTCAACTTGGTCACGGATGAATTTCTTTTGATTTTCGCTGCGTTCTTCATCGCTCAAACCGGCATGATAGGCGAGTGCGGAAAAGTGATTGGCTTGCAATTCGTGCGCGAGCGAATCCACTTCTTTCCGCGAGAGGCAATAAATTATCCCGCTTTCGTCCTTGTGATTTTCAATGAACGAAACGATTTGCCTGTAGCCATCGGTGCGCGGTTGGACTTGCAGGAAAATATTTTTTCGGTTGAAACTGGAAACCAAAACGCTCGCGTTTTTCAGTTCAAGATTTTTGAGCACGTCCTGCCGCACCTGCTTTGTCGCCGTGGCTGTGAGCGCGAGGCAAGGCGCATCGGGAAATTCTCTTCTGAAAGAAATTATTTCCAAATAGTCGGGACGAAAATCGTGTCCCCATTCGCTGATACAATGCGCTTCGTCAATCGTGATGCAACTTACTTTGAGATTCGATTCGCGGAAAATATTTTTGAGCCGCTCTGTTGCCAAACCTTCCGGCGAAACGTAAATCAATTTTGCCTCCCCCGATTTTATGGATTTTACAGTCTTGGCGTATTCTTCGTATTCAAGCGAGGAATTCAAGAACACCGCGTTCACGCCTACTTCTTTGAGCGCGCCCACTTGGTCTTGCATAAGGGCAATGAGCGGTGAAACAACAATCGTGATGCCCGGAAAAATCAAAGCAGGAATTTGATAGCACAAAGATTTGCCGCCGCCTGTGGGCATGACCGCCAAAGTGTCGCGCCCAGCCAAAATATTTTGGATGATTTCTTTTTGCCCCGCGCGGAATTCCAAATAGCCGAAAACATTTTTCAAAACCGCTTCGGGCTGTGCGCCCACAAAATCCGCCGCCCCGTGCGAAAACAAATTTGGCATAGTTTTATTTTGCATGGTAAAAAGTACTTTTATTATAATAGAAATTGTGGCTTTTGTCATCTAGTTTTGTGAAAAAGCAACCGCGCGTTTGGGTGGAAAGTTTATGCAAGCGGCAAATCCAAACCGTAATGCAAAGTGGGAGTGCGAACTTCTAGAATTCTTTCCAGCGGTTTGTCCGGGCTTTTCATTATCCGTTCCCGGTATGCCTGTCGCACAGCCGCATCGTCAATCTCCTCCCTGCGTCTTTTGGACAAGTCAAGGAATTCATCCTCTTTCTCAATCCCAAGAAAATTCCGGTTCAGGAGGCTCGCGGCGATTCCAGTCGTGCCGCTCCCGGAGA
>JAFLSR010000032.1 GCA_022510845.1 Treponema sp. | reverse complement strand
TACTTGAAAAAGAGGAGCGGCAGCAAATCCGCGATGACAAACAGCGCGAGCGAGAACCGGTTTCGCACGAACAGCCCCGCCAGATACGAGACGGCGGTCACATAGAACAGGAACGGCAGAAAACGCAGGTCGGCGAAGGCATAGAATACGATGCCCGCCGCAAAAAGCAAGATTTGCTGGACACGGAGCGCGTTCTTCCCGAGGCTCGGCGCAAGGTGGTACAGCGCGGCGACCGCGACGAAGAACACGGCGAATGAAAACGAAATGAACGGCATAGATAATCCTTTTGTAGACTGCAATAAACGGATGTCCAAAAACGGCAAGAAAATCGCAGAAAAAGCCATTTATTACAGTTTTGCTGTCACAAAATATACTATAAGGCAGTTTATTTAGTCAAGATGCCATTTATTACATATCATAAGGCATGGGGCTTGAGATTACGGCATATCCAAAAACTGGTGCTTTGGCGGCAAAAGAAAGCGTTCTGTTACGGATTTGAAAGACTTGCGCGGGACATTCCGCCACACTGCGCATCCGCCTTCCATAATTTTCCTTATAAAAACCGAAATTTGCGGTATAGTTTATAGTTGCAAAAAACGCGAAAAGGTTGTATAATTTTCTCTATAATATTTTTGGGGAAAGTATGGCAGAAGATAGAAGGCCTCAGGCTGTCTGGGAGCCAGGCACGTTGGACGCTACAAGAAAAAACATCGGCGCGATAGATGCGGCGGAAGCGGCCCGCATGACGAAAATTTTGGGCGGCGAAATCATGACGGAAAAGTCTGCGCCGATAGATCATTCCAAGTTGCCTAAACGCCCGTCAAGCAACCGAGTCGTGGGCGCAACTCCGCGCCGTTCTTCTTCGCAAAAGTCCGGCTCTGAAAATTCGCGCGCTTCTTCATCTTCTTCGGAAGAAGTCTCTGCGCCAAAAAGTTCCGGGGCGTTCAGCCTGCCGCCTATTTCTGCAAAGGACAATCTAAAAATCGACAGGCTTATGATGAGCAGTTATTACGCCATCAAGCCGAATTACGGACTTTTCAATTTCGTAAAGCATTTTTCAAAAAACGGTTCTGAGCGCGTGATTCCTGAATTCGCGGAAATCACAATCAAGGCGATGAACGAACATTTTGAAGCGTTTGTCGGCGCGATAAAAACTTTGATTCAGGCTTCTCCCGATACTTACAAATCAAAAATTCAGACTGACCTCGATTTGAAATTTCGGCTTTTGCGGAAAGTCTCTGAATGGTCTGCTCGCGACATAAAACTTTCTTATGTGAATTTGGGCGCGTTGCAGGACACTCCCGTGGTGTCGGATTTGATTCCCTTCGTAAAGGCGATGTACAAGCAAGTGATTACGATTTATTACTTGGGCGAAAACGTCGTTTCCAAATCCATCAAAGAAGTGTACACCGACATCTTGCATTATCCCAATATCGACAAAGTGAAATTCGCGAACCTTGCGAAAAGCGCAGTGAACGAATGGAACTACATCTACTTGCACATCATCAAAGGGCTTTATCCGCTTTTGATGCGAATGTGCGGAACGCAGTATTCTGACTTTCCGTATTTTTTCACGAACAGCGTTCAGCAGATTTTGAATTTCGTCGGACTGAAAAAATTCGATTTGCTTTTGGCAGAAAAAAAGCCGGATTCGACAGAAGTGCGCCAGGCAAAAGAAGGCGAAAACAAACCTGCGAACGATGCCGAGACGCAAAAAAAAGAGCAGGCCGCCAAAGAAGCCGCATCGCGGGTGGAAATGCGCGAGCGCGGAATTTCTTTGCTCAACAGGCTTTTCCCCGGCGCGGGCTGGGAAAGAATCGATACGTTCCCGGATTTGTGGCCGTACTTCGACCCGCTGTATGATTTTGACGATTGCTTTTTGCTGCTCGCCCCGGAAAATCCAATGCAGATAACGATTGTCTTGTGTGAAATCTTGCAGGATTTTTTCCACGCTTGCATCAAGATGAAATTCGATATGGACGCGAATCCACTTTTAAAAACAAAAGAAGACAACTTCGTAAAGGCGATGAGCGAATGGCCGGTTTATGTCGATACGCTTTTCGAAAAGGAATACGGCGAGCCGCTGAATCTTTTGGCGAACCAAATCTATTCGCAGCCCAATTATCTCAACACGCATTCCGGCAAAAAGACTGTTACCGAAATTCTTTGGACCACAAAATATTCGTTCCTTCCGTTCTTTTCTTTTGAACAACTTTTGCTTGAACGCCCGCTCAACAACAGCAAGTATCTTCCGCTCAGCATCAGAACCGCTTTTTTGAAGTCTGCGTTCGATGCGTTCGTAAAGCAAGCCGCGCAAGTGGAAGCGGCCAAAGGAATGGTGGGCGGATTCGAAAATCCGTGGGAACATTATGAATTCGAATTTGAATCTCCAATTTCAAAGCGAATGGATGTGCTTTTGAACGCGAAGGATCACGGTCCGAACATGACTGCCACCAATATGAATCTTATAAAATACATTTCGCATATTTTGGCAGTTTTGGATTGGTGGATAAACGACAAGACTTCGCCCGCATACAAAGCCGATGCGCATAAAATTTATCGAACGCGCCCGGGCACAACCGAGCCTGCATTTTCTATGGAGCCTCGCGATGACCAGGACAAACTTTTTGCGGCGGCAATCCGCGCGATGATTCAAAAGAAAGCCGCGCAATAATTGAATCTGCTGTGGCGGCAAAATTGTTGCCGCGAATTCAACGCCCCTCCCCGAAGTTCTGTGTCGAGAAAAATGTGTGGGGGAGGGTAAACCGCCTCGCACAAATCAAAATGCGTCGAGCGGAATCGGGCTGGCTTGCGCCTACAACTGCACGCCGCTTTCGATTTTCGCATTGAATCGTTCGAGTTTTTTTCCTTCAAGCGGATTCGCTTCGCCTTTGAGAATTTTCCGCAACGCGAGAATTTCCTCGCCAGTAAAATTCACGGAATTCAGCATATCGTTTTCAAAAGATGTCGCCGCCATCGGGCACACGATTTTTACGATTTCAAAAATCCTGTTCGCGAATTCCCGAATCTCAAACTGCGCGTGTCCGTCTATCCGCAGTTTCAAAAATTTGAACAAATTGTTCAAATCCATCTGCCAGTAAAATTCCGTGTAGAGCGAAAGCGGAAGGTTTATTCGCGCGATTTCGCGGGCAAGACCTGTTTCCAGCAATTCGGAATATGATTCGTATGCTGACTTTTGCCCCGCCTGCAATTCGGCACGGACTTTTTCCGCCTTTTCCTGCTCGAACGGTTCGTCCGCGCGGCCTTGCTTGTTGTTCGCGCTTTGGCCTTCTATGTCTTGCGTTTCGGGCACATAGAATTCTTCTTTCATAATCGAATAGCGGCCGGAAACTTCATTCATCCTTCCCATTCTGTGTCGAACCCATTGACGCGCCACGAAAATCGGCATTTTCAGATGGAACGTGAAGACCACTTGCTCGAACGGCGAAGTGTGCTGATGCCGCAAAAGGTAGTCGATGAGGGCGGAATCTTGCGAGACGGTTTTCGTGCCTTCTCCGTAAGAAACGCGCGCTGCCTGAACGATTCGCTGGTCGCTTCCAAGGTAATCCACAAGGCGGACAAACCCTTTGTCCAATACCTTGAATTCTTTGTCCAAAATTTTTTCCGCTTCGGGAACAATCGTATGCGCCATAATTTCTCCATCACATTCAAATATTGATTTTTATAGAATAAACGACAGCCTTTGACATCCTTCGAGCCGCCACACTTGACAATTATAATGAATTTGTCGATAATAGTAAAGTTATGTCTGTACTTATTGCAGTTTTTGTCATTCTTGCCGTCCTTGCAATTCTTGTGGCTTTGGGCGGAAAGAAATCTTCGGGCGGAGCAAAAAACGGCCGTGGCGGAAGAGCCGCTCGTTCTAAAAACCGCGCGCAAATTATTCGCGAGGCAACAAAAAAACTTTCGCATGATCCTCACAATATTCCGGCGCTTCTCACGCTCGGCGAACTTTATTACAACGAACATTTGTGGGACAAGGCCATTACGATTTACAATGATTTGGCGAATTTGGCTGCCGGTCATCACGAGATAGATCCTTCAATGGTTTATCTTCGGCACGGAATTTGTTGCCTCAAACTCAAACGCTCGCAGGACGCGCTCAAAAGCCTTGTGATAGCATACAAGTTGGATTCTTCAAAATACGAAGTGAACTATTATTTGGGCAAGGCTTGCTATGACAACAATGATTTTGAAAAGGCAATCCCGTGTTTCAAAAAAGCCTATTCGATAAATTCCGAAGCGACCGGCATAGTCGGTTTGCTCGGACTCGCGCTCTACAAAGGTAAAAAGTACAGGGAATCGTTGCCGATTTTGCGCAAGGCTTTGGACGAAGACCCTCAAAACAAGGAAATGCTTTTTTGCATGGCAGACGCGATGGAAGAAGGCGGCATGGGAAACAACGCCCTCAAAATTTTTATGCATCTGCGTCCCGATCCTGTTTTTGGCGCGAAGGCGAGTTTGTCGGCAGGCAATATCCACGCGCGCATGGGGCAGAATGAAGAAGCCATCCAAGATTACGAAATCGGACTCAAACTGGCAGAAATTCCGCAGGACACCATGCTGGAGTTGAACTACCGTTTGGCAAAATGCTATTTTTCGATGAACAAAATCGCGCTGGGGTTGGGCTGCCTTTCAAAAATCAACGCCGTCACTGCCAATTACAAGGACGTGAATTCGCTCATGGCGCGCTACAAAGAGTTGAACCAAAATTCGAACTTGCAGACTTATTTGAACAGCGGCACAAGCGAATTCGTCGCGCTGTGTAGAAACATCGTAACTTGCTATTATCCGCATTCGTTCGTAAAAATCACCGATGTTGAAGTGCAGCAGGATACCGTGGAAATTCTCTGCGAAGTCGAAACTCCAAAATGGGAAGATTTGGAAATGTTCCGGTTTTACAAGAGCGCGAGCACTTTGGGAGAATTGGCGATTCGCACTTTCCATTCAAAGGTGCGCGACAAAAAAGTGGACCGAGGATTTTGCATAACGCCAGGTTTGTTCAGCGAAGAGGCGCACAAATTTGTTGAAGGCCGTCCTGTCGATTTGGTGGAAAAAGACCAACTGATGAAGTTGCTCAAAAAAGTCACGCTGAAATAATTTTGGATTTGGGAAAATTCGCGCGTGGGCTTGCGATTTTTTCTCCGTTGCGAAACGCATTTTTCATTGCGCACTTTGTAGACGAATTTCTTTTTGGCAAAGCGCGTCGCAGATTTCATTGTATTTGACGCCGGAATGTCCTTTTACCCAATTCCATTCGAGCGCGGAAAAAAGCGAAACAAGCGAATCCAGTTGCGTCCACAAATCGGTGTTTTTCACAGGCTTTTTGTCGGAAGTGCGCCAGCCTTTTGCCTTCCAATTTTTTATCCAAACCGTGATTCCGTTTTTCACATATTGGCTGTCGATGAAAAATTTTACGGACGCATTTTGCGCGTCATAATTTTGCCGAACGAATTCCAGCGCGTTGATTGCCGCGAGCAATTCCATGCGGTTGTTCGTAGTGTGAGGCTCGCCGCCTGAAATTTGCGCTTCGTTTGCGCCGTCAAGAATGACCGCGCCCCAACCTCCCGGTCCCGGGTTCCCAGAACAGCCGCCGTCAGTATAGATTGTTATTTCTTTTGCCATAAAAACTCCTTTTTATAAACATATAAGGGAACGGAAGGATGTTAGAACGGTCGTTTTTCTCAAAACGAGCGACAAGGAAGTCGCGTCAAATTTTATGACATCCCCTCCGTTCAGATTTTGAAAAAATCTGAAAGTGCAATTTTTTCACGGAAGAAAAAATTGCACAAGATTTCCAGAGCAGCCGCCATCAGTATAGATTGTTATTTGGTTTTGCATAAAATTTCCTGCTTAACGAAATTCATAGAATGAATTTCAACAACGGCAAAATTGAGCCAAAGAATTCAACGCGCTTCGAATTGCGAAAATGAAATCGCGCTGCGTCCGCATTGCTTTCTAAAGTTTGTCAATCAGCATCGAACAGCGGCCGGAAGGAATCGGCAGCGTTTTTTTCTTTTGATCCAAAATGTTGATTGTAAAATAATAGAGCTTTTCGCTTTCCATTTGAATCTCCCAGCCGCGATTGCTTTTGTTCGAAAGAATCGTGATGAGATTGCGTTTGAGCGAAAGATTTTCGATGCCCATAATTTCGAGGTTCGGAATAATCCAATCCACGGTTTTTCGCGGAAGGCTTATCAAAAGCCCCACGACATTTTCAATCATCAGCGCGACTGTGGAAAGGGCTGCGGTTTGCAGAAAATGCGCGCGCGGAAAATTCGGCTTGCCTTTGAGTTGCGCCTTGCCTTCCTTGCACGGAAGATAGGCTTCGTACAAATCGCCCTTTTGCTTGGAGTCTTCGGGCGTGAGCGCTTCCAAAATGTAATACAAATGCCGAATCGTGCATTCGCGCGCCAAATCATAACGCTGATATTTTTCCAAGCCCTTTATCACCATGAAATTCATCGCAGGGAAAACGCTTCCTTTCCACGCTTCGCCGGTTTCGCGGAATTCTTCGTGGTCCGCGCTGAGCGAAGGAAAAGGATGGTCCGTGCCAAAAGTTTTCGGGTTGCTCAAATGCGCGATGAGCGTTTCGGCGCGGTCGGCGTTGGGAATTTCTGCCAAAAGCGGCCAAAATCCCGCGATTGTTTTTGTGGGCAAAATGTTCGCGTCTTTGTCCAAATCGTGGTAGAAGCCGGTTTCCTCGTTCCACATCATCGAATTGATTCGAGTTTTCAGCGAAAAATACGCCTTTTTGTAAGTGAAACTCAAATCCTTGTCGTTCAAGATGTCGCCGAGCGAAGACATGTGAAGCGCGTTGATTGCCATCGCCGCATTGAAGTCAATCGAGTAATGAACTTTTTCGCGCGGAGAATTGAACATTCCGCCACTCGCCACGGGCGCGGCATAAAGTCCGTTCGGTTTTTTGTATTTTTTGTCGAGCCATTTGACATATTTTTGCAAATAGGGCAGGACTTCTTTTATGCGCCGCTTGTTCGCCGCCTTGTGGTAAAGGTTGAATTCCGCCCACGCCAAAAGCGGCAGGCTTATTCCTTCGGGATTGTTTTTTTCTGGAATCGGCTTGTTCGTCTTCAAATCATATTTCGAACGGATTGCGCCGTCTTTTTCCTGACGCGCGTACAAATAGTCCAAATTTCGGCTGGCTGGAAAATTCCTGTTGGAATAAACCAAAAAGAACGAGGAAAAAATCGACTCCGACATGGAAAGATGCATCGAACCATCTTCGGGATAAATGAAATAACCTTCGTTGGATTTTACTCCTTTTTTCGGGTCAATCCAATATTCCGAAATCCAATTCCAAGTCTTATTGTAAATATCGACAAAATCTTGGTCATAAAAATAGATTTTGGGAAAGTCTCTTATATTCATGCTGCTCCTAAAGTTATGTTTTTTCAAACATTATAACATAGAAATTTCAGAATTTGAGAAAAATTTAAGAAAAAATGAAAAAAAATCTAAAAAATTTTTCGATTTTTTAAATAGAATCTTCCGGATTTTCAGGCTCAACAGGAGCCGGTCTTTGGTAGAAAAGTTGCACGAGTTCCTGCCTGTTTCGATGCAGCGACTTTAAAAGAAGCGTGCGTTCTGCCGCGCGGTAAACGTAACCCGAAGAATTGTAAGTTTCAAAACGCGCGTCGGAGCGGAAATCTATTCCGTAAATCTGAATTCGCTGGAACGGCGCAATCCCCAAAACATACACATAATGCGGAAATCCTACCGGAAATTCAAAATTCAGCGAAATTGTGAGATTTTCGTCGCGCCTGTAGGAAATGCTGGGTGCGGCTGTGTACGCCCAAGTGTTTCCGCCTTCCACCGTGCGCAAAAGTTCGAAATGCGGATAATAATTGTTTCCGTGAATCAAAATCGGATAAATTTCGCCCAGCATCCGCAAGTCGAGCGCATTCATTTCCGATATGTAGGAATTGACGATTAAATATCCAAAAAGCGTGGCGCGATTTTCATTAAATGCCTGCCCGTAAGACACGAGCGCGTCGCCAGCCGCGGCGGCAGCCAAAATCGAAATTGGAGAATCGTTTTCCGCGAGCAAGATTTTTTCGCCTTCCAAAGACGCGCTCTCAATGATTTTTTTTGCGCACAATTCCAAAACCGGCTCAAGCGCGAGCGCCATCGCGGAATTTTTTTCGCGGAAATAAATGTATGCCCGAATAATTCCAGCCGCCTGCTCGATATTCAAATTTAACTCCGTGAGCGAAGCGGGCATTCTTGCCAACGCCGCCACATTACCGCGATTTCCGTATGAGTACATATAAGGCGCGATATTTTGCAGCGTGAAAACGTCCATCGTTCGCTCTCTTACGGCGCGTGCGATGGAATTGTCGAAATTTTCGATTTGCGCGCGAAGCGAAGTAAAATTCGTCGCCATATTTCCTAAAAAAGGAGTGGAGGCAAATGTGCGGCGCGTGCTATTTGTGAATGATTGCGGCACGGCGTTCAAGCCTTCGTTGTAGCGTCCTAAAGAAGCCATTTCTGCCAAAAATGAAATCGCAGTCTGTTCCGCGAGCCGAGAACCAAAATCCGTTTCTGTTCTGGACGCATTCAAAAAATTGGAAATGATTGTCGCGCGCAAATTCCGAATTGTTTCTCTGTAAATTTCTTCGGAAGCGAGCGCAATGTTTTCTATTTCATCAAGCGAATTGTTGCCCTTTTCTGGAACGAGCGCGTAGTATGCCGAATTGAAATCGCTTTGCAACGTCAAAATGTTTTCTTCGATTTGAGTTGCATTGAGCGCGAATTGAAGGTTTTCGTTGGATTTTTTTGGAACGAAGATTGCCGAGCGCGATTTTTGTTCCAAAAGCGTGAATTTTTCGTCCGCCGAAAAATTCACGCTCACGCTTTGGATTTCTTCCGGAATTTTCGCGCGAATCCAAAAAGTTGAATTTCCTTCGATTTCTGATTTGGATTTTTCGTCCACGGAAAAAATCAGCGCGATTCCATTTTCAAAATTGAGCGTCAAAGATTCGCCTGTTTCTTCGAACGAAATCAAATTTGCCGTGCGCGAAATGCCGCCCTCGGAAAATCTCACTGGAAAGTTTTCGTCCGCGCTGAAAACTATTCCGCCGTAGGAAATTTTGAAATCATTTTTTAGGCTGCCGTTTTCCGTTTGGGAAAATGTAACTCGAATGCCGTTAATATTTTTTCTTATTATGAAATCGTTTCTAAACTGAATTACGAAAATGCCGAGAATTATAATGGAATAAAGGACGAAAAGTCCCAATAGTTTTTTCACAGAATGCATTCGAATATTTTACACGAATGGTACTTTAAATTCAAGTGGATTTTCAGTATATTGATAGTTGGAAATTCGTGCAAAAAATTGATACAAATTTGTCGTTTGTGCGGCATTTGAATGCGCGGTTTTTCAATTTGAATTTCCGCCAAAATTCGAACGTCGCGTTGCTTGATGTCAGGAAATTGAATTTTTGGAAATATTGAAATTTCAGTGAATAATTTTGATGGAGTTTGAACAAATGAATTTTAGGAATTTTGCTTTTGCGTTTTTGACCGCGATTTTTTTTGCGTTTCCGAATTTTGCCGCCGACATTTCGATTTCGGAAAACCAGAAAAATCAAAGTGCCGCAAAGGATTCTCCTAGCGTGTCTTTTGTGCGGAGTTTGAGCGCGGCTTTGGAAAGTGGCTCGGTGGAACAAGCGTTGGCACTTTTCCAAACGATGCCGGCAAGCCTCAAAAATGATTTTGATTTGCAAAAATTGCAGGCTTCGCTTTTGATTTCCGCGGCGGGTTACGATGATGCGAAAAAACTGATTTTCGAACTTGAGAAAAAAAATCCTTCCGACATCGAAATCAAAGAGCTGAAAATGATGCTGGCAAAAGTTACTGGCAATGCCAGCGCAAAGTCTGCCGCGCTCAAAGAGATTGTCGCGCTCGACCCGAACAACGCTTCTGCGAATACGGAGTTGGGACAGGAACAAGTTTTGAAGCACAAGTACAAGCCCGCAAAAAATTATTATGCCAAGGCGTTGCAAGGCGACCCGAAAAATTTGGACGCGCTTTTTGGCTATGGACAAACTTCATATTATTTGAATGAAATCGACGCATCCAAAAGGGCGTTCAACAAAATGTTGGAGATTGACCCGCAGAACGCGCAGGCCTATGCGTATATCGGAAAAATTTATGCCGAAGACGAAAATTATTTGCGTGCCGAAGAAAGCATTTTGAAGGCAATCGCGCTCGACGATTCAAATTATGATTTTTATATGGATTTGGGAACGTACCAGCGTTTTCGCGGAAAATTCAAGGACGCGGAAAAGGCTTGGACAAACGCGATAAAAATCAATCCGCAGTATTTTTTGGCTTACGCCTACCGCGCGGGACTTTACGACGAGCAAAATATTTATGACAAGGCGCTCGAAGATTATCGAATGGTAATCACCACAAACCCAAAATATTACTTTGCCTATGAATCCGTGGGAATGCTTTCTTGGCGAATCGGAAATTATGAGGAGGCGCGCGCGGCGTTTGAAAAAGCCTACTCGTACAACAAGACAAATGTTTCGTACCCGCTGATGATTGCCGCGTGCTATTACAAAGCCGTAAAGCAGACAAGTCAAGCCGTTCAAGTGAAGCCGTTTTTGACCAAGGCGATGAAGGATTTTCCTGATCACGATTCGCTTGAATATTTGATGCTGAGGCTTTACAATGATTTGGGACCCAGCAACGCGGAAAATCTGGTTTCGCGGAAAATTCAAACTGAATCAAACGGCACAAAAAAAGGCAAGATGACTTTCTACCTCGCGCTTTTTGACGAAATCATGGGACGCGATGAGTTGGCGAAAAAAATTTACAGCGAAGTGGCTTCGTTGCAAAGCCCGATGTTCTTTGAATTTCGACTTGCCGAATGGAAAGTAAAATAAAAATGGAATCTGTTTCTACAAAAAAAAATCTCGAATTGAATGGGCGCAAAATCACGCTGATTGGAACGGCTCACGTTTCGCCGCAGTCCATTCAAGAAACTCGCGAATCGATTCAAAACGAACTTCCCGATTGCGTCGCCGTGGAATTGGACAGCGGCCGCTACGATTCGATGATGAATGCCGAAAAATATCGCGACCTCGACATCATCGCGGTTTTGAAACGCGGCGAAGCGCTTTTGGTTTTGGCGAATTTGGTCTTGGGCTCTTTCCAAAAGCGGATGGGGCAAAATGTCGGAGTGAAGCCCGGCGACGAGATGAAAGCCGCAATTGAACTTGCCGGCGAAAAAAATGTTCCGTTTGAGTTGGTGGACCGCCCGATAAAAGTCACGCTGAACCGCGCTTGGGCGAAAAATTCTTTTTGGGGAAAATGCAAACTTCTTTCCGCGCTGATTGCGAGCGCGTTTTCAAAAGAGGAAGTTTCGCCGGAAGAAATCGAATCTCTGAAAAATCAAAACGAAATGGATTCGATGATGCGTGAGCTTTCGGAATTTTTGCCGACCGTAAAAGAGGTTTTGATTGACGAGCGCGACCGTTTTTTGGCGGCGAAAATTTGGGAATGCAAGGGGCGCGACGGAAATCCTGCGCAGAGAATTACGGCGGTGTTGGGCGCAGGGCATTTGCCTGGCGTGCAAGCGCATTTGGAAAAAATCGCGGCGGGCGAAGAAAACACGGACACGCAGGAAATCGCGAGCGTTCCGAAAAAAACTTTGGGCGCGAAAATCGCGGGCTGGACAATTCCTGTTTTGATTGTCGCGCTGATTGCTGCGGGATTTTATTTTGGTGGAAAGAGGCTCGGCACGAAGATGCTCGGCTCTTGGGTGGCGTGGAATTCGATTCTTGCGGCGTTGGGCACGATTATTGCGGCGGGGCATCCTGTTTCGATTTTGGTCGCCTTCGTTGGCGCGCCGTTCACTTCGCTTTGTCCGTTCATCGGCGTGGGATTTTTGGCGGGCATCGTTCAGGCTTTGGTGAAAAAGCCGAAAGTCCGTGACATCGAAACGCTTTCCGACGACGCGGCGAGTTTGAAAGGATTTTATTCAAATCGTATCACGCGCGTATTGTTGGTCTTTTTTCTTTCTTCGATTGGAAGCAGCGTCGGAACATTCGTTGCGGGCGCGAGCATCGTAAAAAATCTTACGGCGGCGATTCTGAAACTTTTCGGAAAATGATTCGAGCCAAAAGTTGACAGTTCATCTCGACAGGAAAACTTGCGGGGGGGGGCTTCGACAGGTTCGTGTGAACTGTGGTATCGCAAACTAGACGCGCGTTTTTTAAGGAGATTCGCAGTGAAAATCGAATTGCAAAAATGGTTGCGTCAGGACAAGCACGCCTTGATAAAAATATGCAACAGCGTCGAAAGAACATATCTTTCGAATCGCTTGCCAAATCCTTACACGGACGAGGCGGCGGATTGGTGGCTTGAAATGGTGGCGGAGAACGATGGAAAAACCGGAATCTTTCGCAAAATAATTGCGGACGGCGAAATTGTCGGGAATATTTCTGTGGAAAAAAAGTCGGACGTGTATTCTTGCGATTCTGAAATCGGATATTTTATTTTGGCTGAAAAATATTCAAAAGGAATTATGACGGAGGCCGTAAGACAAATCTGCGCTCTCGCTTTTTCCACGCTGGACATTACGCGGATTACGGGGCTAGTTTATGAGCCTAACGTGGCTTCGCGAAAAGTGCTCGAAAAAAATGATTTTGTTCTCGAAGGCGTGATGAAGAATGCAGTCACAAAAAACGGCAAAATTTACGATTTGTGCGTTTACGGAAAAATAAAGCAGGCGGACATCTAGAAAATCCGATTTGCTGAATTTAATGAAATTTCATTTGCCGAAAAGATTTTCTATTAAGCCTTTTATGTTCGCAACAAAAATTGCGCCGTCGCATTTTTCGGGGACAAGGATTTTTTCGAAGCCCAAACTTTTTGCGGTTTTGACGCGCTGCTTTACGCGCGAAACCGGTCTGATTTCTCCTGCAAGGCTTAGTTCGCCCACCAACGCCGTTCCGTTTTGCAATGCGATATCTGTTCTCGCGGAATAAAGCGCGGCCGCCAACGCCGCATCGATTGCGCTTTCTCCAAGCCGCACGCCTCCGGCAACATTCACATAAATGTCTTGGTCGCTGAATCGAAGTCCCGCGCGTTTTTCCAAAACTGCGGCAATGCGTGCCACTCGTGCGCTGTCGATTTTTTCGGAATAGACGCGGCTCAAATTCGCTTTGGCTGGAACTGTCAGAGCCTGAATTTCCACAAGAAAAACTCGGCTTCCTTCAAAGACTGCGGCGCAGGCGATTCCCGCGGGCTGCTTTTCTTCGCGGCGCGTGATGAACATCGCGCTTGGATCAAGCACGCCTTTCAGTCCGCCTTGCGTCATTTCGAAAATGCCAATTTCATCCACCGAACCGAATCGATTTTTCAAGGCGCGCAAAAAGCGCACTTCGTCATTGTTGTGCTCGAAGGAAATCACTGTGTCAACCATGTGTTCCAAAGCCTTTGGTCCTGCAATGTTTCCTTCTTTCGTGACGTGCGCCGTCATCACCAAAAAGGAGTCGCGCTCTTTTACCCAGCCTATCAGTTCGTTGCCACAATATTTGAGTTGATTCACAGTTCCAGGAATGATTCCGCCTTCCACCGAATAGACGGTTTGAATGGAATCGATTACGGCGAAAATCGGATTGAGGGCGTCGAGCGCGGAGAGAATGTCTTCCAACCGCATCGTGCATAAAATCTCGATTTTGGAACAATCCAAATTGAGTCGGTCGGCGCGGCTTTTTATTTGCGACGCGCTTTCTTCGCCGCTTACATAGAGGATTGTACCTTCCGCGCTTTTTGAGACAGATGCCGCCGCTTGCAGCAAGAGCGTGGACTTTCCGATGCCCGGTTCTCCGCCAAGCAGCACCGCGCTGCGCTTCATCGCGCCGCCGCCCAGAACCCTGTCGAATTCCGCGATGCCTGTTTGGATTCTTTCGCCTTCCTGCGCCTGCACCGTGTTCAGTGGAATTGGGCGGGCTTTTTGCGACGCGCCGTTTTTTTGCGCGGCGAAAGTGGCGTTCGGGTCTTCGATGAATTCGCGCATCGTGTTCCAGCTGCCGCATTCCGGGCAGCGACCCAACCATTTTGGCTGCGAATATCCGCATTCAGCGCATTTGAAAATTATTGTTCCTTTTTTTGCCATATCTTCTCGCCATTTGTAAAATAAATCTTCTTGCGATTAAATTCGCCGCATGATTTCCGCGTGATTTTAATTTCAAATTTTTTTCGTGAATTTCGCTTCGAATATTATATACGAATTTTTGAAAAAAAATCCGCGTGCCGCGATTGCGAATTCCGCAGAAGATTGCAATTATTTATTTGTGTAATATGTGCCTGCCGGAATTGATTCAACAATCCATGTGTTACCGCAGATTGTGCAGCCTTTTCCGATTACGGTTTCGCCGCCCAAAATTGTCGCGCCGGAATAAATCGTCACGTCATCTTGAATTGTGGGATGCCGCTTTTTGTTTTGCAAGTCTTTTTTCAGGCAAAGCGCGCCGAGCGTGACGCCCTGGTAGATGCGGACATTGTTTCCGATGACGGCGGTCTCGCCGATTACGATTCCAGTTCCATGGTCGATGAAAAAACTTTCGCCGATTTCCGCTCCGGGATGAATGTCGATTCCAGTTTTGTTGTGGGCGTGTTCGGTCATAATTCGAGGGATGAGCGGAATTCCGTTTTTGTGAAGAAAATGCGCGATTCGATAAATCAAAATCGCTTCAAGCCCCGGATAAGACAAAATCACTTCGCCGAGCGAACGCGCCGCAGGATCGCCTTGGAGAATGGCATCCGCGTCCATTTGGATTTTTTTGCGGAGCGCGGGGATTTCCGCAATCAAAGTTTCCACGGCTTTTTGCGCCAGTTTGAAGCAATGCGAATTTTTGAATTGCTTTTCGCGTTGCTCGCTGTCGGAATTTTCGTTTTGGTGAATCGCCATCATGCGCAAAAACGCTTTTTGAATTTCCGCGGTGAGAATCGAAATTATTCGGCTGACATGGCGTTCGGTGATATAAAGCAGATTTTCTTCGGTAATCTGTTCTCCGTATTTGAAGCCGGGAAAAACCAACGCCTGCAAATCGCTGAGCGCGGCCACGACGTTCGCGCGGTTCGGCAAATTTTCCGCGCCAGTTCGGTTCACGCCGCCGTTTTCTTTGTAGGAGTTCATTATGCTGTTCACGAGAAATTCAAAATCCATAGAAAAATTGTATCACACTTTTTTGAAAGATAAAAGCCCGCGAAGAAATTAAGTTTGCGTGAATTCCGATTCGGCACTAAAATCGTCGCGAAATTTTTATTTAATGCAAGCGGGAATTTCACAATTTTTTTTTCAAAAAAAATAACGAAAACCTATAAAACCTATTGACAAAATGGGTGATATTTCATATAACTTCATTGTCAGGCGTTAGTCTGATTATTTTCAATTCAAAGTTTGAGGAGGCAGTGATGAACCATACGGCATATTTTGAAAAACTTGTCCGCGAGAATTTCAGATTCGGAGTCATGCGCCTCTGTTGCGCGTTCTAGCGCAGAATCCATACGACATTTTTAAGCACGATAAATCATCATGCTTTTGCGGATTTGCTCCGCACGAAAATTCATTTTAATTAAGGAGATAAGCAAAAAACTGCCGAAATGCCGTCAGTTTTTTGCTTCACCGACTTTTCATAATAGGAGAAATTATGGCAAATAAACTTCATTTTGAAACGCTCCAACTTCATGTGGGGCAGGAGCAGGCTGACCCGGCGAGCGATGCGCGCGCGGTTCCGATTTATCAGACGACTTCCTACGTCTTCCACAATTCAAAGCACGCCGCCGACAGGTTCGGACTTGCGGACGCGGGCAACATCTACGGAAGGCTCACGAATTCCACGCAGGATGTTTTTGAAAAGCGCATCGCGGCTTTGGAAGGCGGAGTCGCGGGACTCGCGCTTGCTTCGGGAGCGGCCGCAATCACTTATACGATTCAGGCTTTGGCTCAGGCGGGCGACCACATCGTTGCGCAGAAAACGATTTACGGCGGAAGCTATAATTTGCTCAAGCACACGCTCAGCAAATTCGGGATTGAGACGACTTTCGTTGACGCGCACAATCTTTCGGAACTTGAGGGAGCAATCAAGCCGAACACGAAGGCGGTTTTCATCGAAACGCTCGGAAATCCCAACAGCGACATTCCCGACATTGACGCGATTTCGGCGATTGCGCACAAGCACGGGCTTCCGCTCGCGATTGACAACACGTTCGGAACTCCGTTTTTCATTCGCCCGATTGAGCACGGTGCGGACATCGTTGTGCATTCGGCGACGAAATTCATCGGCGGCCACGGAACGACGCTTGGCGGAATCATAATCGATTCGGGAAAATTCGACTGGAAGAAGTCTGACAAATTCCCGCAGATTTCAGGTCCGAATCCGAGTTACCACGGAATCTCTTTTGCGGAGGCTGTAGGCCCTGCGGCGTTCGTCACCTACATCCGCGCGATTCTTCTTCGCGACGAGGGCGCGTCAATCTCTCCGTTCAACGCATTCCTTCTTTTGCAGGGAACTGAATCGCTTTCGCTCCGTCTTGAGCGGCACGCCGAGAACGCGAAGAAAGTCGTCGAGTTCCTCGCAAAGCATCCCAAGGTTGAAAAGGTGAACCACCCGTCGCTTCCCGAGCATCCCGACCACGCGCTCTATCAGAAATATTTTCCGAACGGCGGCGCGAGCATCTTCACGTTCCAGATTAAGGGCGGGCAAAAAGAGGCGTGGACCTTCATCGACAACCTCAAGATTTTCAGCCTGCTTGCGAATGTCGCGGATGTGAAGTCGCTTGTGATTCATCCTGCCACGACCACGCACTCGGAACTTTCCGCCGAGGAACTGAAAGACCAGGGAATCTATGACAACACAATCCGCCTTTCAATCGGTACGGAGCACATCGATGACATCATTGCGGATTTGAGCCAGGCGTTCGACGCGGTGAAGTAAAGTTGTTAAAATGAAGAGCCCGCGAAATGCCGTTGGTTTCTTCGCTCAAAGTTTGCATCGCAAACTTCATATTAAATGCGCATTCTCGCTTCGTTGCGAATGCTGTAAAAATGGAGAATACTATGAAAAAGATTTCTAAGTTTGTAATTGGTGCGCTTCTTGCGCTTGCCGCAGTCACATCGCTTTCGGCGAAGCCTCGCACGGTTGAGGAAATCAAAAAAAGCAAGCAGGTTCGAATCGCTGTGTTCAGCGACAAAAAGCCTTTCGGCTATGTTGACGAGAACGGCGAGTATCAGGGCTATGATGTCTACTTCGGAAATCGCATCGCGAAAGACCTCGGCGTGAAAGTGAAGTATGTTTCGGTTGAGGCGGCGAATCGCGTTGAGGTTCTTGCCACAAGTAAGGTTGACATCGTTCTTGCGAACTTCACCGTGACTCCCGAGCGGGCGCAGAAAGTTGACTTCGCGCTTCCGTATATGAAAGTCGCGCTCGGCATTGTCTCGCCGGAAAAGGCTCTTATTACAAAGCCCGAGCAACTCAACGGAAAGACGCTCATCGTAGCCAAGGGAACGACCGCCGAAACTTACTTCACCAAAAATTATCCGCAGGTGAAGTTGCTCAAATTCGACCAATATGCGGAGGCGTACAACGCGCTCTTGGACGGACGCGGAGACGCTCTCTCAACCGACAACACGGAAGTGCTCGCATGGGCAATCGAGAACAAAGGCTTCGCCGTGGGCGTTGAGTCCCTCGGAGAGCTTGACACGATTGCGGCGGCCGTGCAGAAAGGCAACAAGGATTTGCTCGACTGGCTCAACAATGAAATCGTTGCCCTCGGAAAGGAGCGGTTCTTCCACGCTGACTACGAGGCCACTTTGCGCAGCGTCTACGGCAAGGATTCCGACGCGGACGCGCTTGTAGTCGAAGGCGGCAAACTCTAAGGCTCTTATTCCATAAAATCAGAAAATCTGATATACTTTTCGGCGGTTTTGAATCCTCCAGTCAAAACCGCCTTTTTTGATTATGGACTTTGATTTTATAAAAGAGGTCGCGCCGATGTACGTTGACGCGGCTTTTCTCACGCTCAGAATCGGGCTTTTCGGAATCGCGCTCTCTCTGATTGTCGGGCTTTTTTGCGCCGTGGTGCGCTACTGGAAAGTTCCCGTCCTCCGCGCGGTCGCCCGTGTCTACATCGAACTTTCGCGGAACACGCCCCTTCTGATTGACCTTTTCTTCCTTTACTTCGCGCTCCCGAGGATGGGAATCAAGTTCTCGTCCGAGCAGTGCGGTGTCATCGGCCTTACGTTCCTTGGAGGCAGTTACATGGCGGAGACGTTCCGCAGCGCGCTTGAGACAGTCGGCCGTCCGCAGATTGAGAGCGGACTTTGCGTCGGATTGACGCGGCTTCAGCTTGTGCGCTACATCGTCCTTCCGCAGGCTGTCGCGGTGTCCGTTCCGGGGCTTGTCGCCAATTTCATTTTCATGCTGAAGGAGACTTCGGTTTTCAGCGCGGTGGCTCTCGCCGATTTGATGTACGTTGCCAAAGATTTGATTGGGCTTTACTACAAGACGCAGGAATCGCTCCTTCTTCTTGTGATTGCCTACTTCGTCATCCTTCTGCCCATTTCACTGCTGGGCTACTATCTTGAAAGGAGGCTGCGACATGGACAGTTCGGAAGCGTTTAGCGCGGTTGCGTCCTCGGTGGGGGTTCTTTTCCGCGGAAGGAATTTCGTGCGGCTTTTGGGCGGGCTTGGCGTAACCGTGCAGATTGCGGCGGTGTCCGTCCTGCTCTCGCTTTTTTTCGGATTTCTCTTCGGAATCGTGATGACGGTGAAATTCCGTCCGCTCAAAATTCTCTGCCGCGTTTACCTTGAGTTCATGCGGATTATGCCGCAGATGGTTCTGCTTTTTTTGGCGTACTTCGGAATCACGCACGCGTTCGGGCTTTCCATTTCCGGCGAGGCGGCCTCAATCTGGGTGTTCACGCTCTGGGGCACTGCCGAGATGGGAGACCTTGTGCGCGGCGCGCTCGTTTCGATTCCGAAGCATCAGTACGAGAGCGGCAGGGCAATCGGCTTGACGGAACGCCAGATTTTTTTCTATGTGATTATCCCGCAGACCGTGAGGCGGCTCGTTCCGCTCGCGATGAATCTTGTGACGAGGATGATTAAGACGACATCGCTCGTCGTGTTCGTGGGCGTAATCGAAGTTGTGAAAATCGGGCAGCAGATTATCGAGGCGAACAGGCTCACGCTTCCCACCGCGTCAATCGCGGTCTACGGACTGATTTTTCTGCTGTATTTTATTGTTTGCTGGCCGCTTTCGGTGCTCGCGGGCAAAATCGAAAAGCGTCAGAAGGAAAGTTAGATGGCACTGCTCGAAGTGAAGAATATCAGAAAGGACTACAAGGAGGCGGGCGGCATCCTCAAAGGCGTCTCGCTTGATGTGGAGCGCGGCGAGGTCGTGGTGATTCTTGGGCCGTCCGGCTGCGGAAAAAGCACCCTCCTTCGCTGCATCAACGGGCTTGAGGAAATTCAGGGCGGAGAAATTCTGCTTGACGGCGAGGTAATCAGCAACAGGAAGCGCGACATGCACCTCATCCGCCAGAAAATCGGAATGGTTTTCCAGAGCTACGACCTTTTCCCGAATCTCACGGTGATGAAAAACGCGATGCTCGGGCCGCTCAAGGCGCAGAAGCGCGACAAGGCGGAAGTGGCGAGGCAGGCGGAGGAACTCCTTTCGCGAGTTGGCCTGCTCGACAAAAAGGACGCTTACCCGAGGCAGCTTTCGGGCGGGCAGAAACAGCGCGTTGCGATTGTGCGCGCGCTCTGCATGAATCCCGAGGTGCTTCTTTTTGACGAGGTGACCGCCGCGCTTGACCCCGAGATGGTTCGCGAGGTGCTTGACGTGATGATGGACCTTGCCAAGGAAAAGCGCACGATGCTGATTGTGACGCACCAGATGGAGTTCGCACGGGCAGTAGCCGACAGAATCATCTTCATTGATGACGGGGTGATTGTGGAGGAAGCCGCCCCCGAGAAATTCTTCACCTCCCCCGAAACCGAGCGAGCAAGGCAGTTCCTCCACGCATT
>JAFLSR010000031.1 GCA_022510845.1 Treponema sp. | reverse complement strand
CAAAACAGTAACGGTTTTAAACGAAAAGTGTTACGGTTTTTGACTGGGAGGGGGTGTTTTTGCGGTCTAGCCTGCTACGGGCAAAGCGTGGTGCGGCGCGAGCCGCACTGGGGGCAGGGGGAATTCGTGTCGCCATGAGCGCAATCAGCAAAAATCCCGCGACAAAAAACTTTGCGTAACGGTCTGCGCTCATATTTACAGCCCGTACTTCGCCTTGATTTCTGCGGAGAAGCGTTCCGCGCCGCGCCAGTTCACGTGGCTTGCGTCGCCGAAACATTCGGGCGGATAGCAGGGGACTTCGTACTCTACCGGAATGCCTGTCTCTCCTGACAGATTGGAAAGATAACTCCTGTATTTGGGATAAAAATCAGTTTCGGAGAAGTGCTGATAGCTTGCCTCGTTCACGGGGAGCTGTTCGATGAAAAGCGGAATCCCGCGCTCCTTGCACAGCGAGATGATTTTCCTCAAATAAAAATCGCCGCGCCCGTCGGGGATGAAATTCATGCCTGCGTCGCCGTTGCAGTCCGGGGTGCTTTCAGCCCTGCCGAAATACTGATGCCCCTTGTTCGCCGCGTTCTGTTGATACTGAGCGCGGTTGAATTCCCCGCGTCGGAATCCGCTGTTGATGCACGCCGCCGAATATTTCTGCGGGAAAAGCAGGTCATATTTGAGCGTGTCAATGATTTTTGCCCTGAACCACTGCACCTTCCTCCAGCCTTTCTGCCTATAGCCCACATACTGCGCCTCAAGTTGCTCCCAAAGCGGCAGGAAATGAAAGTACAAGTCGCGCGAGGTAAAGCAGCCCTCATCAATATAATGCACTGCCGCGAACGCCATAATCACCATTTCAGGCTTCGGGTGGCTTTTCAGATACCGCCTGAGCGAGTAGTACATCTCTATCGTCGTGCCGCCGCCAACGGCAAGGTTGTATGCGTTCCCGCAGATTTCGCCCGGAATGGCCGCCGCCTTCATGCGCGAGTCGCCGAGGAAAATCACTTCTGGCACATCGCCCTTCGCGCGGACATAATCCTTCTGCTGCATCCACCACGGAAACTCGTCGTCCATGTACGCATACTGCACGCGCCACAGCAGCGCGAATCGGAACGCCGCCACGAGCGCAATCAGCAAAAATCCCACGACAAAAAACTTTGCATAACGATTTGCATTCATATTCTCCTCCGTCAGAACTGAAAATACAAAAACTCCTGCAAGTTCTGCCCGCCCGCCATCACGTAGAGCGAATAGAACAGCGCGGCACAGGCCGCGAGCAGCCACTTCCGGTTCGGGCGGAAGCGCTCCGATACGATTCTCTGCGCGCTCGGAACGCAGAGCGCGAGCACGAGAAGCAGAAGCAGCGCCGCATACGGATAGTCCGGGAACGGGACAAACTTCACCCTGAAATAGCGCAGGAACGCGAACATATTTTGGATTTTTCCGCCGGCGGGAAGCGCGATTTTCCGCAAGTCCGTGAAATTGAGCATCCGCTCGACGAGGCGCAACCCTTGCCGCAGGCTCGATGCACGGAACACTGCCCAGCCCGCCGAAACGCAACCGAACGTGAGCAGCCAGCCGATGAATTTCGGAAGCGAAAGCGAGTGCCGTTTAGAAAAGCCGCGCCACCAGTGGTTTACGACCAAAAATCCGCCGTGCATCATGCCCCAGGCGATGAAGCGCAGACCCGAGCCGTGCCAGAATCCGCAGAGCGTCATCGCAATGAACAGGTTGAGCATCTTTCGCCGCTGCCCCTTGCGGTTGCCGCCGAGCGGAATGTAGATGTAGTTCTTTATCCACGAGCCGAGCGTGATATGCCATCGCCGCCAGAAGTCAATCATCGACGTGGCTTGGTACGGCGAGTCAAAGTTCGTGGGAAAGTCGATGTTGAGCATCTTTCCGAGACCGATTGCCATCTCCGAGTACGCAGAGAAGTCGAAGTACAGTTGCAGCGCGTACATCGTCACGCCAATCCACGCCTCAATCATCGTGAGCGAGCCGATTCTACCGAATGCGTCCGCCACATACGGCGAGAGGAAGTCCGCGATGACGACCTTCTTGAACAGCGCGAACGAGAAAAGCGTCATTCCCGCAGAGAAATTCGCCGCGTCGAAGCGGTGCCGCTTTCCGTCCTCAAACTGCGGAATCATCGCCTTGTGGTCAACAATCGGCCCCGCAATCAGCTGGGGGAAAAGCGAGATGTAGAGCGCGAGGTTCAGGAAACTTCTCTCCGCCCGCGTTTTTCCCGTGTACACGTCGATGATGTACGAGAGAGCCTGAAACGTGTAGAAGGAGATACCGAGCGGCAGCACGATGTGCAGGAGATTCCAGTCGGTCTTGAACGCGCGGTTCGCGCTCTGAATGAAAAAATCCGCGTACTTGAAGAAGCCGAGTATGCCGAGATTCGCCGCGATTCCAATGACAAGGAACAGTTTTTTGAACCGAATCTTCGCGATTGCGAGGGCGCACAGGTAGTTGAGCATGATTGAAACGAGAAGAAGCGGCAGAAAGCGCACATCCCACCATGCGTAGAAAAAGAGCGAGGCGAAAAGAAGCCAGCCGTTCGCCGCGCGCACGCTCCTTTTTCCAAAAAAGAAATATCCCGCGAGCGTGAGCGGCAGGAACAGGAAGATGAATTCAAATGAACTGAAAAGCATAGTTTTTTACCAAATATACGAAAATTCGTAGTTGTTTATATTTATACTACTAATACTCGAATTATTCAAGACTAAGACTACGATTACAAGTAATTTTGCGTTTTATAATGGAGTATGGCTTTTTGGGAAAACGTAGAAGCGTTGCGAAAAGAACAGAACACATCATACCGGTGGCTCGCCCACAAGATGGGAATGTCCGAGACGACCGTTTCTAGTATGCGCAAGGCAGGCACGGAGCCGCGGGCTAGCGATGCTGCGCGTATTGCCGCAGCCCTTGGCACTACTGTAGAATTCCTTGTGCAGGACGAAGAGGGTGAAGTTTCGCCAGAGTTACTGGTAAATTATTTTACGAAATATTTGAATCTCAAAAAGGAACTGAAAAAGTTGGCGGACTCTTTGTAAATTTTGCAGATGTTTTGCATATCCACAATCAGAGAAGAAAATGACGAGAACGAGCGGATTCGCAGCGAGATTCAGAAAGAAGTTGTTGAAAGCGTGCGGCTCACGCTGAACAAGGCGTTGGACAGGATGGAGCGATAAATACCTTTTCAGAAAAACTCGCATAAGGCGATTTCTTTGAAAGTTTCAATTACTGTATCGTAAGTTATACCATTTTCGCTTATGAGTTTTGTGGTTCTGTCATTGTAATCGCTTTTAAAAATGTCTTTTTGAATGATTTCTTCGGCAAGTTGCGCTATTGGTTTCGGCTGCCTTACGGAATAGGCTTTTTCCAAAGTCTCGCGATGCGCTCTTATCTCTTTAGCCATGTCTTTGAACTTTTTGTCAAATTTAATGTGAGGACGCATCTTGTGAATGTCGTATAGATGGCGGGAGTGTTTTTCGATTTTGTTTTCAAGATAATAATCGCATAGCGCGTATATTTTGTCAATGAACGTGATTTTCATCGGCTGCACTTTCATGCTGAACGGCGCGATGTCGTATTTCGCAAGTTGTTCCGGAAACTGCTTTTTCAAAAATCGGAAGATGTAGCTGTCTATGTCTTTTGATTCCGGATTTTCGCATGGCGAAAGGAATGAGGTTTCAAGCGTGACTTGTGGGCGCATTCCTGAAACTGCATAGTCCGCGACGGCAGGTGTTTGGAAGTCGTAGCGGCAGACATCCCAATCTCCTTCCGTTTCGTTGATGTTCGGAATTGGAAATGAAAGATGTTCCGAGGCTGCCATGATGGTCTTGTGCTTTATTTCCTTGCTGCGCCTGTCTTTCTTTATGGCGGTTGTGAAAGTCAGGTCAATGTCTTCCGAAAAGCGGTTGATTACGTTGTAACATTTTGACAACGATGTTCCGCCTTTAAATACGGCATCGGGGCGCAACGAATGTATTTGCCGCAATATTATATAGACATAATAATCTTTTTCGACAATATCTTCGGGCAGCCTTTCGGCTTCCGCCGTCCTTTCTAGGATTTCCTTGAAAAGTTCCTTGTTGTCATGCAGATGCATTTCAAAGCCCCAGTTCTATTATTGTCTTGTATACGGAACGATTGAAGTTGTCCGCGTGCTTGAAAAGTTGCTCTTGTGTTATGCCGTTCGATTTTGCGTAGGCTCTCACTTTTTCAGACGCATCTCCGCTTTCGTAGTCCGTGTATTTTCTGTAGTTCTCCAAAAACGATAGCAGTTGCAGGACTTTGTGGTTTTTGTCCGTAACCTTAAATTTGGGCTTTCGTATCTGATACTCCCGCCCGTTCAGCGCGATTTTTCTGGCGTTCGAGGAACAGTTGTTCGAAACGATTTCCTTTACTATGGGAACTTGATAGGTGACTCCCAGTTGGTTTGCGAATGTCAGTCCTGAATAATAGCCGATTATGCCGTCCTTGCGGGAAATGTATTTTGAGAAAACGACCGCATCGGTGGAGATGAACGGCTCGCCGCCGAGCAGGGATTTTTTTGGGAGGAAAAAAGTTCCGTTGCCGTATTTCGCGATTTTTCCTGTTTTCAGCAGCATGGCAAACTGATGGCGCATGGAATCTGCCGATGAGCCTATGCTTATGTCTTTGTAGAATATAGGTTCGCCCGGAGAATAATTCTTGAGGAGATAGGGAAGCAGTTTTGTTTTCATAAAAAACTCCAAGCAAACACAGTATATTCATATTATTTTATATTGTCAATAAAAAAGTATGAATTTAAATCCGCTGAAAAAGCCCTGTAAAATTGATTCGATAAGGCGGCTCACGCTGAACAAGGCGTTGGACAGGATGGGGCGATAAATAGTCCGCCGCCATCCCGCGAATCCTCCTCTTCGCCCAGAATGCACGAATTTTCGCGGAAATCTTTTATTGACGATTGTCAAAAATTTCATTACTTTATAAATTATATCAAACTAAATTTGTAGAGGCGAAAAATGGCAACATACCAATTTCAAACCGAAGTGAATCAACTTCTAAAATTGATAATCCATTCGATGTATTCCAACAAGGACATTTTCCTGCGCGAAATCGTGTCCAACGCGAGCGATGCTTTGGACAAGCTCAAATATCTTACAGTGAGCGACGATGTTTACAAGGAAATAAAATTCGAGCCGCGAATCGACATCACGTTTGACGAAAAGGCAGCCGTGCTTGCGGTGCAGGATTCGGGAATCGGCATGAACGCCGACGACCTCACGAACAATTTGGGAACAATCGCGCGCAGCGGAACGAAGGCTTTCATCGAAAAGTTGGATGCGGAAAAGGCGGCTGGCGATTCCAATTTGATTGGACAGTTCGGCGTGGGATTTTACAGCGCGTTTATGGCAGCCAAAAAAATCGATGTCTATACGCGGCGTGCGGGCGATGCCGAAAAGAAAATTTTCCATTGGTCCAGCGATGGAACGAATTCCTATCAAATCGAGGAAGTCGCCGCCGAAAGCGATGTCGCCAAAAAATACGGCTTCGACAATGCGGACTTGACTGGCTCGGTTGTGGAAATGTCGCTCAATGACGAAAGCAAGGAATACGCAAGCCGCTGGAAAATCGAAGAATTGATAAAGCGGTACAGCGACCACATCGCGTTCCCGATTTATCTGCACTACGAGCAAAATAAGTATGACGACAAGGGCAACGTAACTTCCACCGAAAAAAAGGTTGACCAAGTGAATTCCGCTTCCGCGCTTTGGAAACGCTCGAAATCCGAATTGAAGGAAGAGGACTACAACGAGTTCTACAAGACGTTCGGACACGATGGCCAAAATCCGCTCCACCACATCCACACGCACGCGGAAGGAACGCAGGAATACACCACGCTGTTTTTCATTCCGCAGAACGCGCCGTTCGATATGTATCAGGCGGACTACAAAAGCGGCGTGAAATTGTATGTGAAGCGCGTTTTCATTACCGATGATGACCGCGAACTTTTGCCCGCCTACTTGCGTTTTGTGCGCGGAATCATCGACAGCGAAGATTTGCCGCTGAACGTGAGCCGCGAGATTTTGCAGCAAAATCGAATCCTCGAAACAATTCGAACTGCGTCCGTGAAAAAACTTCTCGGCGAATTCCGGAAAATGGGCGAGGCTGCCGACAAGGCGCGCAAATCGGAAAATCCGTCCGACGAAGAAAAGAAGGCAATCGAAAAATGGAACACGTTCGTCAAAAATTATAACCGCCCGATAAAAGAGGGCTTGTACGGCGACTACTCAAACCGCGACGAGATTGCGGAAATCGTTCGGTTCAAGAGCACGGACGCAAGCGGCACTGGCGCGGAGAATTGGACGAGTTTTGCTGATTATGTTCAGCGGATGAAGGCCGACCAAAAGGCGATTTACTACATCACTGGCGGCGACGAGGACAATTTGCGGAAGTCGCCATTGCTCGAAGCGTACACGAAAAAAGGCTTTGAGGTTTTGATTCTCGACGGCGACATCGATGAAATCGTGATTCCGGGCTACGGCAAATACAAGGATTTCGAACTCAAGGCCGTGAACCGCGCGGGCAGCGATGAAGAACTCGGCGTGGACAAAAAAGAGGCCGAAAAGAAAGAAAAAGAGTTCAAGTCCGTTGTGGAAAAAATCAAAAAAGCCTTGGGCGAGCGCGTCAAGGATGTGAAACTTTCCAATCGCCTCACCGACAGTCCTTCTTGCATCGTCATCGACGAAAACGATCCGAGCCTGCAAATGGAGCGAATGATGAAGGCGATGGGACAAGGCGGATTCAGCGAAGTCAAGCCGATTTTGGAAGTGAACGGCGACCACGCGATTTTGCAAAAACTCAAAACGAGCGACGATGAGGAATTCATCGATTCCGTTTCCACGGTGCTGCTTGACCAGGCTTTGTTGCTTGGCGGAAGCGAAATCAAAGACCCTGCCGACTTCGTGAAAAAACTGAACAAATTGATTTCGTAGAATTGAATCGCTTGAATTGAAAAAAATGAGAGCCGCGCGAAGCGCGGCTCGTTTAATAATTCGGACGTTGATTTAAATCAACAAACCGCGACGCTCTGCGTCGTAGTCTGAAAACCTCTCGCGAATCAAAGCGATTCGGAGATTTTCAAAAGCGCCTGTCGCGTCTTTTTTGCGACGGACGTTCCTTTTTTTCTGTAGACTTCCGCGATTTCCTTGAAATAAGATTTGATGCGCGGCTTTGTTTTTTCGTTGGTTGTGTTTGCCTGTAAATCAGGAATAATCAGTTTCATTCCCGGCTCAATCAAATCGGGATCCAAAACAACGTCTTTCGAAGCAAGCATAATCAATGGGAAATAATAGGCGTTGTTCGCGCCGTAGTAATTGCGCGCGATGTCGGAAAGCGTGTCGCCTTCTTTTACCGTGTAGTTCGAAGCGCCGGTGGTAATCAGTGCGTCCGCGTATGTGTTGTAAACATTGTTGAACGCGCTGTCCACTTCCTGCTGAGACGAGGCGCACGAAAAGAAAACGAACGCCGCCGCCATCAAAAACAAACCCATAAATTTTTTCATAAACCCTCCTAATAAGCCTTGCGTTAGTTGCACGGGCTTTTCGTAATTTTTTGAATTATTATATTGAAATCTGATTTTCCTTGCAACACCTTTCAAGCGAATCACGCATTTCTTCGGTCAAATGTTTCGGGGCGAGAGTTTCGCTCAATTCTGAAAATTTTTCGGCGTGGATTTGTTCCAAGACCGAAAAATCATATTTGTATCGTTCGAGCGGATTTGCTTTCCACATCGGCTCGCCTTTGCCCAAGCCGTATTTTCGATTGCCGCCAATAAAAATGGGCTGAACGGCAGCGTTGGCAGCGAGCGCGATTCTAGCCGCACCTTTTTTGAATTGGCGCATTCCATGCGCGGGCGAACGAGTTCCTTCTGGGAAAATAATCAAATTGCCGCCTGCCTTCAAAGCCTCCGCGCATTCGGTTTCCATAATTTTAAAATCGACATTGTTCGAAATGTAAAGTGCCTTGACGATTCCGCTTATCCAACTTTTTTGGAGCGCGGCTTTTACGATGCAGTCGGCATCGCGCACAAAAGCCAAAATGTAGATTACATCCAAAAGGGAGGGGTGGTTCGCGACGATGACCGCGCCTTTCAGGTTGCGCAAAGTTTGCAAATCTTCCTTGCTGATTTTGAATTCGCAAATTCGAACCCATGACATTAAATGTATATAAAAATCCAAAGCGCACGAAATAAAATGATGTCCGCCTTTTCGGAATTTTTTGTCATCGCGGATTACGAGCCGCATAATCGGAAAAATCACAATCACGATGAGGAGCGATGCAATTCCAAAAAAAGCCACTACGAAAAGTTTTCTTAAAACGCGCCAAAAATACAACGGATAATTTTTTATCCGCGGCAAGTCGTCTGAATTTGGAGAAAAGTTTTTTTCAATTTGGTCTCTTTCCATAGTAACTCAAAAATTGTTGCGGAGTTTTTGGCAAATCTTCCAAATTTAATTGTACATCAAAATTCGAGTTTTGTGAAGATGCAGAAAGCAATGCGGCGAACGCGAGCGGAGAATTGTTTTCTTGAAAAATTTCTTCGTAAACTTCCGGCACGAATTCTTCGGCATAGACGAATGCGATTTGATTTTCGCGTCCGCAAAGAATCGGTGCGGTGGCTGCCAAAATTGCGTCTGAAAAATTTCCTTGCGAAGGATAAACGGCAGTGTAGCCGCCGCGGAGATTTTCGGAAATTGTCGCCAATGCAATCGGCGCGTTGAATGTGGAAAGCGAAAAACTCGCGGGAAGAATTTCGCCGTCTTCAATGAGCGACTTGTTGATTTTGAATTCACGCGCGATTTCGCCGCGCTTCGAGCAAAAAACAATTTTCGTACAGCGGTCGATTTCTGCATTGAAAAAATCATGCACCACTTGAATTGTCATTTTGCTGAGTTGGCTCAGTCTGCGCCGAAAAATCGCTTCCGTCCATTCCAGTTTGGGCGCGGCGGACAAATCTTCGGCAGGCGGCATCCATGAGCAAATATTTGAAACAAAAATCTTCTGCATAAAAATTCCAGTGTTTTAAAATATTTTAATTCGAGTTTGCGGGGCAAGTTTGATTCGCGCGGATGGTTTCAAAATCCCGCGCCCTGCGACGTTTTTTTTATTTGCCACAATCTCGAATTTCGGCGCGTCAATTATTTTTTTCTGAAAACCAAAAGCGAATAAAAATTCGAACCCAAATTGTGATGCGCGGTTTTCAGTTCAAAGCCGCCTGCGGAAATCGCGTCCACAAGCTCGCCATATCGATACATTTTGCTGTTGCCGTTTGCCATGCAAGTAAAGTAAAGGCTCGTTGCTTGCAAAGCGTAGGACTCCGCCTCAAAACGCTGTTTGTCCCAAAGCGGTTCCAAAACATACACCAAAGTTTTTTTCGTTGCCACCGAATGGATTTTCTTCAAAATTTTCGTAATCTGATGAAGCGAAAAGCAGTCCAAAAATTGGCTCATCCAAACAGCGTCGGGGTTTGATGGCAAAACAGTTTCTTCTGACAAAATGTTCCCCGCGTAAGTGGAAATGCGTTCAGAAAATCCTGCGGCGGCGGCGTTCTTTTCTGCCACGGCAGTTTGTCCCGGAAGGTCGATGATTTTCACATGAACATCCGCATCGAATTTGCAGGAAGCCACCGCCCACTTCGCAGTGTTACCGCCAATGTCAAAAAGCAGTTTGGGCTTTTCGGCGTAAACAATCGGCAGGGCTTCCGGAAAAGCGATGTCGCTGTAGAAATGGTCGAATTCAAACCAAGATTTTTTTTCGCGTTCGGGAAGTGAAGAAAGGGCCTCGTAAATCGTCGTCCAATTTTCGCCGAAAACTTTCAAGCCTTCGGGCTTTTGGTTTTTCACCGAATCCATCAAATCGAACGCGCCCTTGTAGCAAATGTCGTTCGTAAAATTGAAATTGACTTTTGTCAAATTGTCTTCCAGCAAAAAAAATCCGATTTTTCCCAAAAACAATTTCTCTGTGCCATCCTCAATTTTCATTTTGAGCACGTTCATTCCAACAGCCATTTCGCTGAGAACTTTTATGCCGTATTCCGAAATGCCGGTCGCGGACGAGAGTGCCTGCGCGGAAATTCCTTCGTCGCCAGCATCGCTGATTTTTTGCATAATGCCCAATTCGAGCAACGCGCGGATGGCTTGAAAAGTTAGCGGCGCGAACGCGATTTTTTGCGCTTCGAATTTTGCGTCAATCGCGGAAATTTTGTCTTGCGAAAATTTTTGAATGTCAAAAAGAGAAACTTTCTTCATAAAAATATTTTACCACGAAAAACTTTTTGTGGCAACAATCCACAATCCCGAAAAATAGATTTTTAAAGTGGGGTCTCGGGAAAAGAAAATCCCCGCTTCCGAGTAGAGGGGTTGTCTTTTCCCCAGAAAATGTTCTTCCGCTTTCAAATGGAAAACGAAGTAAGAAAACACTTGCATTTTTTTTGTGAACAAATTATAATGAAAAAATATGGAAGATTTGAAGCAGCAGATAAAAGAATTGATTGTTTCCTCTTTGGAACTTGAAGATGTTTCGCCCGAAGACATTCAAGACGATGCCCCATTGTTTGGAACGGGATTGGGTTTGGATTCCATTGATGCGTTGGAATTGGGTGTCGCGCTCAAGAAAAAATTCGATGTAAAACTTTCGGCGGAAAACGAAGACAGCAAAAAACATTTTGCTTCGGTAAATTCTTTGGCTGAATTCATTCAGTCCGAAAAATCAAAATAAATGTTTAAAGTTTGCGTCAAAATACTGCCGCAAACTTTAACTTCAAGGTAAGGAAAACAAAATGACAAAAGAAGAGATTTTCGCCAAAATTCAGGACATTTTGGAAAGCGATTTTGAAGTGGAAAAAAGCAATGTTTCCATGGATTCAAAACTTTTCGAAGATTTGGATTTGGATTCAATAGACGCAGTTGATCTTGTCGTAAAGATGAAGCAGTTCATTCCCGGCAAAATCGATCCGGAAATGTTCAAGAGCGCGAAGACTGTAGAAAATGTCGTAGACATTCTTTTGCCGCTCGCGCAAAAATAGTGGCAAAAAAATTTTTCAAAATATTTTTCTCTGCGCTGACTGTTCTATATCCCGTGCTGGTTTTTTTGCTTTTGGTTGTTTACAAATTTCCAGTGCGGGTGATTTCTTTGTGCGTGATTGCGCTCGCATTGATTTTTTTCATTTCAGCAACAGGAAATTCTTCGGAAAAAAATTCCGCTGGTGAGGCGGGCGAAATTCCCGAAGGCGCACTTCAAAAAAATCCGCGAAAATTTTTCGGCAGGATTCGATTCAATTTCAAAAATCTGCTTTCTTCGTTTTTTTTTCTCAGCGTAGGGATTTTGTGCTTTGTCGCAAATTCCGCCTTGTTTTTGAAACTTTATCCAGTGGCGGTCTGCGCCACATTTTTGTTTTTTTTCGCGACAAGCCTGGTTTCGCCGCCGCCGATTGTTTTTCGGTTCGCGACTATGCAGGACAAATCGATTTTGAAAAGCCCGTACAAAACGCGTGTGGAAAATTATTGCAGAAAAGTTACGGTAGTTTGGTGCGCATTCTTCGTGCTGAACATCGCGGCGGCAATTTACACGGCCTTTTTTTGCTCGGAAAAAATTTGGTCGATTTATAATGGCGGAATTTCCTATTTGATAATGGGAATGATTTTCGCCATTGAATTTCTTGTGAGGATGAGGGTGAACAAAAAAATGCAGAATTATTTTTCGATTTGTGATTTTACGGCGAAAAGTCGTCCCGATGATTTTGTGATGTGTTTTGAAGGCGTTTGGTCGGACGGCGTTTACAAAAGATGGAAAGACTTTTTGTGCGACACGGCGAAAATGCGCGCCTTTATTCAAAGCAAAGATTGCGGCGAATGGATTTTGCATTGCAACGATTATTGGCTTTTTTTGGTGACTTTCGTCGCGCTGCTTCAATGCAAAAAACAAGTTATGCTTACGGCGAATATTTCGAGCGAATTCATAAAAGAAATGAAAAAGCCTGGACAGGAATTTTTGAGCGACGCGGAGGCTGCGATAAATTCTTTGGGCGCGTTCGACATCACTTCGATTTTGAAAAATTCCGCGTTGCCGCAGGAAAGCGAAATTCGCGCCACGCCGAAAATCAATTCGGAAGAAACGCGAATCCACATGTTCACTTCGGGCAGCACCGGAAAGCCGAAAGACGTGGTGCAGCGAATGAAAGAATTCGAGCAGGACAACGCTTTTATTTTTTCAAAGTGGGGAGAAGAATTCCTGCGGCGCAAACTCATTGCCACTGTGAGCCAGCACCACATATACGGATTTTTGTTTACGATTTCGCTTCCGTTTGCGGCGGGCGTTCCGTTTTGCCGTGCGCGAATTGAATTTCCTTCCGAGTTCGAAAAATTCTCCGATGAAAAATATATGATTATCGCCGTGCCCGCTTTTTTGAAGCGCACCAACGATGCCCAAGGAGAAACTCCGCTTCCGCTGAAAGAGCCGTTCATTTTTACGAGCGGCGGAGTTTTGTTGCCGGAAGTGGCAAAGTGCACGAACGAGATTTTTGGATTTTGGCCGGTGGAAGTTTACGGCAGCACGGAAACGAGCGGCATCGCATGGCGGCAAAGCAAAAACGGTTTGGAATGGACTCCGTTCGACAACGCCGAAATTTGGCAGAACGAGGACGGATGCCTTGTGATAAAGTCGCCGTACATAAAAAATCCCGAAGGCTTTGAAACCGCAGACTTGGTGGAAATCCTGCCGGACGGAAAATTCATTTTGAAAGGCCGTTCCGATTCAATCGTGAAAATCGAAGAAAAGCGTGTTTCGCTTACGGAAGTGGAAAATCGCATTTTGCAAAGCGGCTTTGTGCAAGATGTGTGCGTCGTTGCGATGAGCGACCGCCGCCAATATTTGGCAGCCGCCGTAGCGTTCAACGAGGCGGGGAAGCAAAAATTTTCTGCGCAAAAAAAATTCGATGTGAATATGTTTTTCCACGATTATCTGATGCAATTTTTTGAAAACGTCGTGATTCCGAAAAAATGGCGATTTGTGGAAGCGCTTCCGAGCGACTTGCAGGGCAAGCACAAAAAGCAGGAAATCCAAGCCCTGTTTACAAAAAATGAATAATTCGTTAAAATATTTTTATGTATTTGGACAAGCATGGCTTCGCGGCGGAAAAAATAATCGAAAAAAATGATGACTCAGTTTTGCTGGAATTTCTTGTGCCAGAGGCCTGTGATTTTTTTGAAGGGCATTTTCCGGAAATCCAGTTGCTTCCTGCCGTGGCGCAAATCGATTTGACTATGCATTTTGCAAAAAAATACTTTGGCATTTCGACTTTGCTTTCCGAAAGCAAGCGCACAAAATTTTGTACGCCGATTTTTCCGAATACTACTGTTCGCATGAGCATAAAATTCAATTCCGAAAAAAATTCTATTACATATAAATTCAGCAGCACGAATGGCGAGAAAATTTATTCAACTGGCACTTTCTCACTTATGAATAGTTGACATGGTTTTGTCAAGTTTTGATTTGTGCGCTGATATGAAAGTTAAGGCAAATTGAATTCTTTACCCCATTCCATCATACGCATGGCATGGGGAGGATATGAAGGAGACAATAAATGCAATTGGGATTCCTGATTCCGGTTTATAATCACGGGAGCACATTGTCTAAAGTTGTTTCGTCGTTGCAAAAATATGATTTGCCGATTATCATTGTGGACGATGGAAATGATTTACAAAATAAAAATTTCATAAATGAAGTTGTCGCCGCCTTTCCAAAAATCACGCTCATTGTGAACAAGCGCAATCGCGGAAAAGGTTTTGCGGTTTGTCGAGGAATCAAAGAGGCGCACAAAATGGGCATCAGTCATTTGTTTCAAATCGATGCAGACGGACAACACGATGCGCAGGTTTGCGATGATTTTTTGCGTGAGTCGAATTCCAATCCCGAGGCTCTTATCTGCGGTTATCCGGAATTCGATGATTCTGTTCCAGCCGCGCGGTTCAAGGCAAAAAAAGTCAGCAACGGCTATTCGCGATTTTTGACGCTGGATAAAACTGGCTATATGAAAGATTCGATGTGCGGATTTAGAATATATCCAGTTGAGCCATTTTATGAAATTTGCCGCCGCGCTTGGATTGATTCGCACATGGGATTTGATTCGGAAATCTTAATACGGATGATTTGGCGCGGCGTTCCAGTAATTTACAAAAGCGTTCATGTTACATACCCAAAAGGCAATAAGTCGAATTTTCGCGTGATTCGTGACAACATTCATATTTCGTTTATGTTCACAAGGCTTACGTTTGGAATGCTGATTCGGTATCCGATTTTGCGCGCCAGAAAAAAACGCGAGGCTCTTCGAAAATGAACGACATTGATCCTCAATGGTTTGAAAAAGAAGAAGCTGTGCATTCAATGCGTCCGTATTTTTTGACGTTTTGGTGTCTGAGGCATTTTCCAAAATTTTTAACGAATTTCATCGTGTGGTGCGTATCATTTTTCTATTTTATTTTTGACAAACAGGCAAGGTGCGCGACGATTCGTTATCAAAAAAATTTGAAAGAATTTTATCCTGATAAAAAAATAAGGCCGTTCAGACAGTTGGTTTCGTTCGCATTGAGTCTTGTCGAAAAAATTGATTGTTGGACAAATTCCAAAAAACCGCTTTCGTTTGAAAACCTTTGTTTGCATGGCGATGACATTCACGAATTGATTTCGCAGTTGAACGAAAAGCGCGGCGCATTCATTTTCATTTCGCATTTTGGCAATCCCGAAATTCTGCGCTTGCTTGCCACTGCTCACAAAATGGGCGTGCAAAGTGAAGTGCCAATACTCGTCGTTTATGATAAAAATGTTTCTTCCGAATTTTCAAAAATCATCAAACAAATTGCGCCGCAGTTTTTTGAAAACACGGTTGACATCAATGAAATCACGCCCGCCACTATGGAAAAATTTATGGACACAATTTTGCGCGGCGGCATTGTTGTTTGCGCTGGCGACAGGATTCCAAAAAACAATTCCCAAAGAATTTTGTCGCAAGATTTTTTAGGGAAGCCCGCGCCATTTTCTTACGGGGCGTTTTTTCTTGCGTTACTTTTGGCTGCGCCGATTTATTTTATATTTGGATTTAAAAAGACCGATGTGTTTTTGTCGCGCAAATTTGAAGTGTATGCAAAAAAGGCGCGGTCGGAAATTTCGGTTTCTCGCAAAAAGCGCGATGAAAGCATAAAAAATCTTTGCACCGAATATGTGGGATTGCTCGAAGAATTCTGCAAAATTTATCCGTATCAGTGGTATAATTTTTTTGATTTTTGGGCATTCCCTTCCGAAGAATCCGATGGATGAGATTTGCGGCAGTTTAACTGTGGCATTCTGAAAATGCGATACCTTATACCCGTATGGGGTATATTGATTTGTGTGTATTGGTGAGGAAAAAGTGAAGGACGAACTTGAAGTCGTAAAAAACGAAATCAGTTTTGAAACAAAAATCCGCGCGGAATTTTTTGATGTGGACAGCATGAATGTCGTCTACCATGGAAACTATGTGAAATTTTTGGAAGTGGCGCGATGCAATTTGCTTGACAAAATTGGCTATGGCTACAATGAAATGGTGGCGACAAAATTTATGTTTCCGATAGCGACGATGAGCCTAAAATACATTCACTCGTTGCAGTTCGAAGAAGAAGCGATTGTAAAAGCCACACTTGTTGAATGGGAAAATCGAATCCGCATAAAATACGAAATCCGCAGCCTCAAAACTGGCCAAATCGTAACAAAGGCGGAGACCACGCAAATTGCGGTGAAAATGCCGGAAGCGGAAACGCTCTTTGTGTGCCCGAAAATTTTCACGGAAAAAGTCGAGGCGATAATTCGCTCCGCATGATTTTTTGAAATTCGTGCTGAATGGCTCAAAGCGGGTGATTTTCAATTTTGAATAAAATTTTATGGATTGAATTTTATGAAAAAAATTTTTTTGATTTTGACGATGACGATTTTTGCTACGACGGCTTTTGCGCAAACGAATTTGCAAGAAGTGAGCGTCGCGCTTTCCAAAGCCAAAGTTGTCCGCGGCGAATTTTCTTTGGAACGGTTTTCACAAAAGATGAATCGCGCGATAAAATCCAGCGGCGTTTTTACGATTGCGCCCGAGCACGGCATAATTTGGTTCACGCAAAATCCGATAAAAACTACGCAAGTTGTTACAAAAAATTTTATGCTCACGGAAAATTCTCATGGCAAGCGCACGAAGATTCAAAGCGACGAAAACAAAATTTATTTGCAAATGGCTATTTTGACGAGCGCACTTTTTTCCGGAGATTTGAGCGCAATCGAACGGAGTGCGCACCTCGATTTTTCTTGCCAAGGAGAAAATTGGCGCGTGGAAATTTTCCCAAACGATGCTTCCATAAAAGCGATGCTGGAAAAAATTTCGATTGCGGGAAAATTTTCGAAAGAAACTTGTGTCGCCACCGAAATGCGCATCGTTTCCAAAAATGGCGATTCGACTTTTTATCAATTGCGCGGACACAAATTTTTTGATACACTTACAAACAATGAAAAATCTTTTTTTGAAGAAAATCCATAACAATAATTTTCGTTTTAAAAATTTTGGCGCGATTTTTTGGAGCGCGTTTCACGGCACGATTTTTTTAGCATTGGGAATTCTATTTTTATGCGGAAGTCGATTTGCTGTGAACACGAATTTATTCGATATTCTGCCTGAATCTTCTTCGATGAAATTTGTTGGCGAAGCCGACCGCGCACTTTCTGCGAAAACCGGGCGGCAGTTTTTTATCCTTGTTCAAAGTGAAAATTTTGAAAACGCAAAATTCGGCGCGGAAAAACTTTGCGATGAACTGAATTTTTTCAGTGCGGAATCTGCCGCGCAAAACAAGGACGCGCTTTTTGAAAATGTTTCACTCGGAACAAGCCAAGAAGATTTGGATGAAATTTTCGATTTTTTTTATCGCAATCGTTTTTTGCTTTTAGATGAAAATTTTATCGCAAAAATAAATTCATTGAACGGAAGAACTGAAATTGCCGAGAGCGCGTTGGAAAAAGCCTACAGCGGTTTTTCGATGATGCCGATAGAATGTATTTCGGGCGACCCCTTTTTTTTGACGGAGAATGCGCTCGAAAATTTTATCGCAAGCATTTCAGATTCCGGCACATCGATGACATTGCAAGATGGCGTTTTGTGCGCTGAGTATCAAGAAAATTTTTTCGTGATGGTTCGCGGCACGCTCACTGCTCTTGGTGCTTCAATCGCAAATCGAAAAAGCGGCGTAAAAAAAATCTATGAATGTTCGCAGCAAATCCAATCGCAAATTCCGCAAATTGATTTTGTTTTTTCAGGCGTGCCTTTTCACAGTTACAAAAGTTCTTCGAGCGCGCAAAATGAAATTGCGATAATTTCTGCGCTTTCGATGCTTGCGATAATTGTGCTTTTCATTTTAATTTTCAAAAACGCGCTTCCGATTTTTTGCTCGATTGCGGCGATTGCGATTTCTGCGATTACGGCGTTGTGCGCCACTTTTTTGGTGTTCGGGCAAATTCATATTTTGTGCTTTGTGTTTGGTACGACACTGATTGGAACGTGCTTGGATTACAGTGTGCATTTTTTTGTGCGTTGGAAAGGCGAGTCGCATTTGACGAATGGAATCGCAATCCGAAAAAAAATGCTCAAAGGATTTTTGCTTTCATTTGCTTCAACCGAAATTTGCTATTTATTTTTGTTTTTTGCGCCTTTTGCCTTGCTCAAGCAAATTGCGATATTTTCATTTACAGGAATTTTGAGTTCGTTTTTGACGGTGATTTTGCTTTATCCCAAAATTCCACTTCCCAAAAAAAATGAAGTCGGATTTGATTTTGGAAAAATTGCGATACTGAAAAAATTCGAAATTTTTTGCACAAGATTTTTATCGGAAAATGGCGCAAAAAAAATCATCGCCATAATTTTAATCGCAATTTTGTTTTTCATCACGATTTTTTATCGCAAGAATTTGCGAATCGAAAACAATTTGCGCAATTTTTATAAAATCAGCGGAAAGTTGCTGGATGACGAAATTCTTTCTGCGAAAATTTTGAATCATGGTTCGAGCGGCTGGTATTTTATCGTGCGCGGCGAAAATCAAAATGCGCTTTTTGAGAATGAAAAAAAATTCTGCGAAAAACTTGACGCGCAAATCGCAAGCGGAAATTTATCTTCGTATACGGCTTGTTCAAAATTCATTCCTTCAACTTTATCGCAAATGGAATCTTGGCGCGCTTGCAAAATTTTATTGGATTCCGCCGAAGAGCAAATCGCGCTTTTGGGATTTGATGATTTTGAGCGCGAGGAAATTTTATCGCAAATTTTTTCGGATTATGAAAACGCGCAAAAAAATTTGATTCAAATTGAATCGGTACAAAATCCCCTTCCTGCTTATTTGCGACAAGCGATTTCTTCGCTTTATATCGGCGAAATTGCTGGCGAATATTTCAGCGCGATTTTTCCGAGCCATGTGAACGATGTGGAAGTTTTCAGAAAAATTTGTGCGCAAGACGAAAATGTTTTTTTTGTAGAAAAAATGAATGACATTGAATATGAACTCAATCGGCTGACAAAAATTATGCTTGCGCTTTTGGGCGCGGCGTTCGTGATTTTGATTTTGATATTAAAATTTTTTTACCCTGCAAAAATCATTTTGAAAATCGCGGCGATTCCACTTGTAATATTTTTGACCGAATGCGCGACATTCGCCGCTTTCAATATTCCCATCGGCTTTTTTTCGATGACGGGAATAATTTTGGTTTTTGGCTTGGGCTTGGACTACATAATTTACACAATGGAAAGCGGCGAAAAATTGAATGCGCTTGCGGTGCTGATTTCGTTTGCCACGACAGAACTTTCGTTTGGAGCAATCGCTTTGAGCAGTTTTGCGCCCGTGCACATTTTTGGCACGGCAGTTTTCGTGGGGCTTTTTGCGGCATTGTTCGGCGCGATGTTTTTTAGCGAATCAAAATGAACAAAATTTTTTTCTAAAATCCTCGTCCGAATTTTCCGATAATGAAAGGGTAGTGGGGTGTGGGTTTTATGAAAAATGATGTTTTGAAAAAAATTGCTGGAATTGGCTTGTTCGCTGTGGCAGCCTTTTTTTCCATCGCGCTTTTATTGCGTCTTTTTGGATTTGGTCTTTATACAGGATTTTCTGAATTTCTCTGGATTGTTGGCGATTCACTTTGCGCGACCTACGGATTTTGTAGCATTTTTGTTCCGATTTTTTTCTTCGTAACTGCTATGATTGAATTTTCGGGACGGCGTACTTTCAAAAAATGTGTTTACATCAGCTTTAGTTTGATTCCTTTTTTCACCGCGGTTGCCATAGAAAAAATTTATAACAACCTCGCGTTCGGAATTGAAGGGCTGCCCCTTTTCAAAGTCATACAACTATTACTCTGCGTCATAGCGGGAATTCTTGTCATTGCTATCGAATATCTTTTTGCCGGAATTGTTGCCGAGCGTTTGGTTTTTGGTGCGGGAAAATCCGAGCCTGAAACAAACTTTGAGGATGAGAATTCGGATGAGCAAAAATTCCCGCAAATGGAATTTCTCAGACTTTCACCAAAATCAAAATTTGAAACCATCGTTGGAAATGCGCTGGGAAACATTTTGGACAAAGAAGAAAACTCCGAAGCAAAAATTGCCGAGTCCGACGATGAACAAAATGTGGAAGTTGCGGCGGCGCAAGAAAATGCTTCTTCCGACATTTTACAAAATGAAAATTCTGAAATCCAAAAAAAATATTTGCAAGAATTTGACTCTCTTTCTTTGACAGGCATCGCGATTGAAGATGATGAAGCCCAATCCGAAGCCGCCGAAAACGCCGCGGACAATTTCCCTGCGCAAAAGCAGGAAGAGATGCTTTTGGAAAATTCTGGCACGCAAGATTTTGATGGCGACAAAACTTTGGAACTGATTCAAATCTCCGCGTCCACAAAAGTTGCCGTCCGCAATATCCAAGTTGATGCAGATGAAATTGATGACGACTTCGACGTTGACGACTATCCGAATTACGAAGAGGAGCAAGAAGAATTTGAGGACGGTGGCTACAACGCGCTCGATGCTGACGAAGGCGATTTTACCGTGCCTTTGAGTTTTGCCGAAAATTATGTTCAGGAAGAAAATTTTGTAGAGAATGAGATTGAAGAAAATGCAATCGCCGAAGAAGAAATCGAAGAACTTGATGAAAGCGAATTCGAGATTTCCGAAGAGGTCGAGTTCGATGAAAACGAATCAGAGGAAATTGCAGAAGAAGAGCTTCCGTTTCCTTTGACAAAAGTTGTTGCAAAAAATGCGCAAACAGAAATTGACTCCGAAGAAATGAACGAGCCTTCCGATTTGGCGGCATCAAAATCCGCGCAGGAAATTTCGTCTCCAAAAATCGTAAATGCAGAAAAACCTTCTTCGCCGATTCTTCCAAAAATAATCGATTCAAGATTCACGCGCGATGTCTATCAAATTCCTACCGAGCATATTTTGGATGAATACGAGGATTCAAAGTATTGGATTATTGACGATGCCACGAATGGCGCGAGCGAACAGTTGAAGGAGACTCTCGAAGAATTCAAAATCAGCGCGGAAGTTACTGGAATTCGAAAAGGACCTGTAGTCACTATGTTTGAGATTTTGCCTGCCCCGGGAGTGAAACTCAGCAAAATCGTAGCATTGCAGGACAACATCGCGCTGCGTTTGGCGGCAAAGTCTGTGCGTATTGTCGCGCCGATTCCGGGAAAACGCGCAGTGGGCATTGAAGTGCCGAACAAGGATAGAGCCATAGTTTCGTTTCGTGAAATAATTTCGCAGGAAATAAACGAGTTCAAAAAAATGGCAGTGCCTGTGATTTTGGGAAAAGACATCCAAGGTGAAGCGCAGGTCATCGATTTGGCAAAGACTCCGCATTTGCTTATCGCGGGTTCGACTGGCTCCGGAAAATCAGTGTGCGTGAATTCGCTCATTCTTTCTATTTTGTACAAGCGTTCGCCGCAGCAAGTAAAACTGATTTTGGTTGACCCGAAAATTGTCGAACTGAAATTGTACAACGACATTCCGCATTTGCTCACGCCGGTTATCACCGAGCCAAAGCGCGCGTTGCAGTCGCTTCAATATTGCCTTTGCGAAATGGAACGCCGCTACGCTTTGCTTGACGGACTTGGCGTGCGCGACATAATCAGTTACAATCGCCGGGTGGAAGAACGGCGCATTGCGGCAGAAAAACTTCCGTACATTGTCGTAATCATCGATGAGTTTGCGGACTTGATGGCGACCACGGGAAAAGAATTGGAATCCACAATCGCGCGTTTGTGTGCGATGAGCCGCGCCGTGGGAATTCATCTTGTGCTAGCAACACAGCGTCCTTCGATTGATGTAATCACTGGACTTATCAAGGCGAACATTCCAAGCCGCATCGCATTTGCCGTGGCTTCAAAAGTGGACAGCCGAATCATCATAGACCAAGTGGGCGCGGAAAAACTTTTGGGACGCGGCGATATGCTTTTTGTGAGCGCGGCAAATCCCGTGCCGATTCGCATTCAAGGAACTTTTGTGAATGACGATGAAGTTGAACGCGTTGTGAGTTTTGTGAAGCAGTACGGATTCCCAGAGTACATCGACGACGAAATTTTTGTCGAGGAGGACGATGATATTGACGGTGAGCCGGGCTTGTTCGAAGGCGGCGACGACCCGCTCTATGCGAAGGCGTTGGACATTGTTGTGGAGGCGGGAAAAGCCAGCGCGTCCTACATTCAGCGCAGATTGAAAATCGGATACAATCGCGCGGCGCGTTTGGTGGAAGAAATGGAAGAGCGCGGAATTGTTGGGCCTGCAAACGGAAGCAAGCCGCGAGAAATAATTCACATTCCGTAAAGTAATGCGAAACGTCCGCAAGAAGTTTGCGGGCGTTTTTTTATTGGACGCGCGGCAAATCTACCCGGGCAAAAAAGTGCGCGCCCTTTTGTGACGCGCACAATATCGTCAACTTTATTTTGAAACCGGCACCGTCTGACATTTAGGGAACGCCGGTAAAGTATAGTCATAGTTGTATCTCGCAGGTCAAAGCCTGCCTTAAAAACAAAATTATATCAATAGTATCAATAGAAAACTCGTTGGAAACTCCGCCCTGCGGCTTGCCACGAGAGCAGTTTTAGAAAATGCCGATTTTCCGCCCCCGTCAAAAACCCTTACTGTTTTGCCCAAAAACCGTAACTATTTTGTTTAAAAACA
>JAFLSR010000030.1 GCA_022510845.1 Treponema sp. | reverse complement strand
CAAAGCGAAATTCTCGAAGTTAAAGTTGCCACAACATTTCTGTGGCAACTTTAAACGCTCCAAAAAAAATTAAATCCGCCAAATTTACAAAGTAGAATAAAATTATATCATTTATAGACGGAGTTTGGCAAGACAAACAACGCGAAATGCGTAGCGCGATTCGGCTTTACAAAAAAACGCCTTTTGCATAAAATGAATTTTATGACTACGGACGAGCTTAAATCTTACATAGAGGAAAAACGCGAATTTGAGTTTTTTTACGATGGGAAAAAATTTTTAATCACCTATGGAAACGACGGTCGCCAATTCATTCAACTAGGCCAAGAATTTTCTGTTGGTCAAAAGTTTTATTCGTTCCGCGAATTTTTGGCGGACGCAAAAGTGGGCAATCATTTTTTGCGCGAATACATTCAAAGTTTGTAAAAAAACATCGCGTGTTGATGGGGGGGGGCGTTAAAAATTAGTTCCTCAATTCACTTAAGAATTCGCGCAAATAATCGCACGAATTCTTAACACGCTTGCCCACACTATTTTTTTTCTTCATATCCGCCGGCGTAAGTTATCACACATTCCGTTTTGTAGACTTTGTGTCCTTCCGCATAGCCAACTCCAGTTTGTGTGAACGCCGAATTGAAAATATTTTTTCTGTGTCCGCGACCTTTTACGCCGTCATCAATCAGCAACTGCATCACAATTTCTTGGCCATCCTTGCATCCATAGGAAATGTTCTCGCCGGCAGCACGGAAAACACCGTACTTTTGAATTCGCGAAAAAGTGGTGCTTCCATCCGTTCCGTTGTGCCCGATTTGTCCCGCTTTCGCCTGACTTGTGGCATGACTTTGGGCTGCAAGCGAAAGCCCTTTTTCAGGGCGCAAAATTCCTACGGCCTTTTTTGCCGACATTTCCTTGATGCATTCGTTCACCACGGCGACACCTTCATGTGTCAGCATCATTACACCATTTTTCATATAAGTGCCATCGCTTCGGAATTTTTTTGCAAACGGCACGAGGTAAAGTTCGGCGTATTTTTTGGGATTGGTGCGCGCCTTGTTCATTTCCAAAATCACGTCCTTTTCAATTTCGGAAAGGTAGTCCACACTTCGCGCCGTATCAAGCGATTTAATATCCCAATTTGCCGTGTCTTGAATCGCGGGATTCGGTTTTGAATTCGTCTTTGGAATAGAAGTGATTTTTTGAATGCCATTTCCATTTTTTGCAGGGGCTGCGCTTTTTTGAGAGGAACTTCCACTTTTTGCGGGAGCGGTTTTTTGAGTGCCGCTTCCGTTTTTGGAAGGAGCAGGCTTTTTAGTTTGTGCGACAAACGCATTCGAAAAAATCAGCGCAATCGCGGCGATTGCAAGGAATGTTTTTTTTGTTTTCATAATTTTCTCTCTTGACGAACAAGTTGATTAATTCTACAAAAACTAAAAACAAATTGCAATCCCCGCGCTGGACATTATTCATAAATATTTCTTTTCATTCAAAATTTTGGACAGCGAAAAATTCAATTCTTTTCGCTGTATCCTCCGGCATAGGTTATGACACATTCCGAAAGGAGCAATGAGGAACGTTTAAAGTTTGCATCGTATTTAAGAAAACAAAAACTTTCGCTTCCGCTGGGGCTAGCCTCTGCACCGCTCCGCTACCGTAAGGGGCTTCAAAAAAAACACATATATCAAATTTCGATGCAATTTTGCATATTGCCACAAATCCGATTTTTCGCTAAAATGCTTTCACTATGGAATTCTCTCAAGAAGCAATCGACGCTCTGCAAGTCAATGAAGTCGAGATTATGAAAAAAATTGCGGAAGAACTTTCAATTCGTATTCCGCAAGTAAGCGCGGTCATAAGCCTTGTTCAAGAAGGATGCACAATTCCCTTCATCGCCCGTTATCGCAAAGAAAAGCACGGTTCTTTGGACGAACTGCAAGTGCGCGAATGCGACCACCTTTTTACTTCCCTGAAAAATTTGGAAGAGCGGCGGCTGGAAATTGTGCGCGGAATTTTCAAGCAGGGAAAACTCACCGAATCTTTGTACAATGCCGTGATGGGCGCGAAGACGCTTTCGGAATTGGAAGATTTGTGGGCGCCGTTCAAAAAGAAAAAGAAGACGCGCGGAATGCTCGCCGCGGAAAAAGGGCTTGAGCCGCTGGCGGATTTTATCGAAGGCGACAATTCGGATTCCGCAGTGGAAGCTGAGGCACAGAAATTCATCAAGACCGACAACGAAGATTCTGCGCTGAATGTGGAAAGCGCGGACGATGCGATTGCGGGCGCAAAGGACATTATTGCGGAACGGGTTTCGCAGGATTCGAAAAACCGCGAGGATTTGCGCGCGCTTTATTTGGCGAACGGTCAGATTGTGACGAAGGGAATCGTTCCCGAAGGCGCGAATGCCGAGGAAGCCGAAAAAACTTCCACCTACAAAATGTATTGGGATTACCGCGAGCCTTTGGCGCAGGTGAAGCCGCACAGAATTCTTGCGATAAACCGCGCGGAACGTGAAGGCGCGTTGGAAGTGCAAATCGAAGTGAGCGTTGAAGACGGCGTGAGCGCGATTCAGAAAAAATACAAATGTGCGAACAAATATTTTTCGGAGGCCATCGAAGACGGAGTGGTGCGCCTTCTTTCTCCTGCCGTCGTTCGCGAAATCCGAAGCGACCAAACCGATGCCGCGGATGACCACGGAATCGGAGTTTTCAGCGAAAACCTGAAAAATCTTTTGATGCAGCAGCCGATTAAAGGAAGCCGCGTCCTCGGCATTGACCCGGGAATCCGCACGGGAACAAAATGCGCCGCATTGGACGAAACCGGAAAATATTTGGGCTACTTCCTCATCAAGCAGGTTACAGACCCCGAAGGCAGTTACAAGGCAATCAACGATGCGATTGACAAGTACGACATTCAAGTGGTGGCGGTGGGAAATGGAACTGGCAGCCAGGAAGTGCAAGCCATCGTTTCCAAAGTCATCAGCGAAAATTATTCGGATGTGATGTACACTGTGGTTGACGAAAGCGGCGCGTCCGTTTATTCTGCGAGCGACATCGCACGAGAAGAATTTCCTGATTTGGATTTGACGATTCGCGGCGCGATTTCGATGGGAAGGCGGTTGCAAGACCCGCTTGCGGAACTTGTCAAAATCGATCCGAAGTCAATCGGCGTGGGCTTGTATCAACACGATGTGAATCAAAAGAAACTTTCCGAAACGCTTGATGAAGTGGTGGGAAGCGTAGTGAACAATGTCGGCGTGAATTTGAACACGGCGAGCGCGAGCCTTTTGAAATATGTTTCGGGAATCACGAGCGCGACCGCAAAAAAAATCGTGGCGTACCGCGATGCGAACGGAAAAATCAAAACGCGCGAAGAACTCAAAAATGTGAGCGGACTTGGACCGAAAGCGTTCGAGCAGTGCGCGGGCTTCCTCAAAATTCCCGAAAGCGAAAATCCGCTTGACAACACTTGGGTGCATCCCGAAAATTACGCGGTGGCGGGCGAAGTGCTTCCACTGATAAAATCCGGCGAAAAAATTTCTTCCGACCTCAAAAAGAAAATCACGGAAAAATATTCAATCGGCGAAACCACAATCAACGACATAATAGACGAACTCGCAAAGCCGAATCGCGACCCGCGCGACGAATATCCCGCGCCGATTATGCAAAAGGGCGTGGTGAATTTTGAAGATTTGAAAGTGGGAATGAAAGTTACCGGCAAAATTCGGAACGTCGTGGATTTCGGCGCGTTCGTGGACATCGGTTTGCACGAAACCGGGCTAATCCACATTTCGGAACTGAGCGACAATTTTGTTTCCGACCCGATGGACGTAATAAAAGTTGGCGATGTGAAAGATTTCACGATTATCGATTTGGACACGGCGCGAAAACGAATCAGCCTTTCGCTTAAAAGCGACGCAGCCACAAGGGGAAGCGGAGTAAAGCCCGAACGCGCAAAGCAACAATCAGGCGCAGGCGGCGTGAAAAAAGTCGTTGTGAAAAAAGGAAGTTTTCCGCAAACGAAAAATGCAAGACCGCCGCAGGAAAACCGCCGCCCGCCGCGCGAACGCCACAACTACAACGACGACGGAATGCATTACAATCCGTTCGCAGAGTTGTTGAAGAAGTAGTTTCTTAAATTTTAGCAGTCCGAAAATCTCACCTTTCGGACTGCTAAAAGCACGTTTCGAAGCAAAACTCAAAGCGGCAATTTTAATTTCGAGTTTTTTTGATTTTTAAAAATATTTTTGTATACCCCATACCAGTATAGGGTATGTTTTTGTATTTTCCGCCTGAGGGATGCGCAAGCCGCGCGAACGGTGAGTTCAATAATTTCCGCTCATGCAAACGGTTGCACGCCCATAAAATTTATTTTTGACCGTAATATGCGTTCGGGCCGTGTTTGCGCGAGTAGTGCTTTTCGATGATGTAGTCGGGTAGGGGACTTTGTTCCGCGCGGATTTGCAGCGTGTTCAATGCCATGTGCGCCACTTCTTCAAGGACGGCGGCGTTGTAGACGGATTTTTCGGCGGTGCTTCCCCAGGCGAAAGGTCCGTGCCCGCCGACTAGCACCATCGTAACTTCTTCGGGATTCAATTTGCATTCGCGAAAATGTTTTACGATTAGATTTCCGGTTTCCTTTTCGTAGTCGTTTTGGACGGCTTCGCGGGAAAGGTATGGTGTGCACGGAACGGCTGTTTGAATGTGGTCGGCGTGTGTCGTGCCGAAAAGAGGAATCTCGCGGACTGCCTGCGCCCAACTCACGGCGAATGTGGAATGCGTGTGTATTATTCCGCCGATTTTTGCGCCGTCATTGAGCGCGAATTCCTTGTACAGAACGGCGTGGGTGGGCGTGTCGCTCGAAGGGCGCAATTTTCCTTCCACGATATTTCCTTCCACATCGACGACGACCATGCTTTCTGCCGAAAGTTCTGGGTAGGGCACGCCGCTCGGCTTGATTGCGAAAACCGCCGCATCTTTGTCGAACGCGCTCACATTGCCCCAAGTATAAAGCGCGAGATGCTGCGCGGGGATTTGCATATTCGCTTCGTAGGCTAGCCGTTTCAGTTCTGAATATTTCGACATAATTCTCTCCCTATATGAAACTCCGCGTTAACGGATGTGCGTCGCACGCTTTGCGTGTTGAATGCGCGAAATAGAAAACTATAACTTGAGATTTTCCACTGCGGCGCGTTCGATTTTGAGGGCTGCCTTATAACCGCAAAGCCACTTGTTGAAGCCTTCTTCGTCCGCGGGGTCGGGTTGCACCGTGCGGATTTTTGCGGAAGAAAAAACTTCGCTCGAAAGCCATTCGCCCAGTGACTTTGACTTTGTGTCCGCGGAAAACGCTGCGAGCAAAGCCATTCCCCAAGGGCCGCCTTCGCCCGCAGTCTCCATCGCGGAAACAGGCGTGTGCATAGCCGCCGCCATCGTTTCAAGCCCCACGCCTTCCGTCTTGAAAAATCCTCCGTGCCCTGTGAGCGAATCGATTTGAACCTTTTCGCCTTCAAAAAGCACATCCATTCCAATGCGAAGCGTTGCCACCGCAGAATAAATTTGACTGCGAATGAAATTCTGCAAAGTGAAATTGCAGTCCTGCGAGCGCACGACAAGCGGACGGCCTTCCGAAAATCCGGTGACGCTTTCGCCCGAAATATATCCAAGCGAATAAACGCCGCCGCAATCTTTTTCGCCGTCCTTCGCGCATCCCAAAATGCTGTCGTAAAGCGTGCCTTTTTCAAATTGCGCGCCAAGGATTTTCGCCGCCTCGCCAAAAATCGAAATCCATTTATTGTATTCCGCAGTGCAAGTATTCACATGAACCATCGCAGTGGGCTTTCCATCTGGAGTGGCAACGATGTCGATTACGCCGGGATACGCCTTGTAGAGCGGCTTTTCCAAAACCACCATCGCGAAAACCGAAGTGCCTGAGCTTATGTTGCCTGTTCGCGGCGCAACGGCGTTTGTGGCTGCCATTCCAGTTCCGGCATCGCCTTCGGGAGGAGCGAGCAAAATTCCTGGCTCCAAATCGCCTTCGCCGTCAAGCCAAAGCGCGCCTTCTTTCGTGAGGTTTCCGCCGGGCGTGCCTGCCGGCAAGACGCGAGGCAAAAGGCTTTCCAGCGGGCGCGAAATCGCCGCCTTCACATTTTTGTTCGCATCGAAAAGCGCGAGCATTTTTTTATCGTAGGAACAAGAATCCATATCCACGGGAAACATTCCGCTTGCGTCGCCCACGCCGAGCACCTTTTGTCCGCACAAAATTTGATGGATGTAGCCTGCGAGCGTCGTGAAATGATCGACTTGCGAGACGTGTTCTTCGCCGTTCAAAATCGCCTGGTAAAAATGCGCGATGCTCCATCGCTCCGGGATGGGAAAATTGAACAAGTCCGTGAGTTCTTTCGAAGCCTGCGCGGTAATTGTGTTGCGCCAAGTGCGAAACGGAACCAAAAGCCGCCCGCTTTTGTCGAACGCCAAATAGCCGTGCATCATCGCGCTGATTCCCATCGCCTTGAGCCAGCAAAGTTTTACGCCGAATTTCCGCATCACGTCAGCCTTAAGCGCGGAATACGCCGCCTTTATGCCGGCGTGAATTTCTTCAATAGGATAAGTCCAAATTCCATCGGAAAGGACGCTTTCCCAACTGAAATCGCCCGAAGCCACGGGGTTCATTTCCGAATCGACAAGGACGGCCTTTATCCTTGTTGAACCGAGTTCGATTCCCAAAAATGTTTTGCCTTCCGAAATTTCTTGCGTGATTTTACCGTTTTCCATAAATTAAAATGATACATTATTTTTTTGAAAACGCAAGCGAAAAATTTTCAAAAATTTCTCGAATTCATTCTTTATGTTCGAAAATCGAACAAAATAACAATTTTTTCACAATATCGGGAACAAAATGACTATACCAAATTTTACAGAACGCCCTTAAAATATTAGGAGTGAATGAAACATTCATTATTTTTCAACAGTGAAGAAAGTCTATTTTTTTACCGTTGAAAACGCGATTTTGCAGCGCAGCAAAAAATCGCGTTTAATGAGCGAGTTTTGCAAAAACTCGAACTTAAAATTGTTGCACAAAACGGCGACAATTTTAAGCAACCGCAATATTTTCACTTAAATTTTGGAGGAATTTATGAAAAAGATTGCATTGTTTACAATGGCTTTGGCTTTCGCGGTAAGCGCGTTCCCAAAGACGATTAAAGTTGGAATCATTAACAATGACCCCAACGAATCTGGCTACCGCACGGCAAACGACCGCGACATGAAGGCCACGTTCACGAAAAAGAACGGATATGACGCTTCTTTCGCCTATAGCCTCAAGAACGACGAGCAGATTGCCGCTGCGCGCAAATTCATTCAAGATGAAGTGGACTACCTTTTGATTTCTGCCGCCGGAACTTCTGGATGGACAAACGTTCTCAAAGACGCGCAGGATGCTGGCGTCCGCGTGATTTTGTTTGACCGAACAATCGACGCAGACCCGAGCCTTTATGAGGCTTCCATCGTTTCAGACATGGCGCAAGAAGGAAAGACAGCCGTGGATTGGCTTGCATCTCAGAATTTGAGCGCATACAACATCGTGCACATTCAAGGCGTGATGGGCTCAGCCGCTCAAATCGGACGCACAGGCGCATTGAATCAGAAAGTCAAATCAGACGCAAAATGGAATTTGATTACGCAGCAGACCGCCGAATGGAATGCGGAAACCGCACAGCAAATTGTTCAGTCTGTGATTGATTCAGGCAAAAAATTCAATGTAATTTACGCCGAAAATGACGACATGGCAAAAGGCGCGGTGGCCGCTTTGGACAAGGCAAACATTTCGCACGGTGTGGGCAAAGACGTTGTGATTATGGGATTTGACTGCAACAAATGGGCGTTGGAAGAACTTTTGGCAAAACGCTGGAACTACGACGGCCAGTGCAACCCGTTCCAGGCTTCTTACATCAACACAATCATCAAAGATTTGGAGGCAGGAAAGAAGCCCGCGCAGAAGACTGTAATCATGCAGGAAAAAGGCTTTGATGCCAAGACAATCACAAAACAGGATGTCACTAAATATGGCATTTAAGTTTTTCTGAAACTTAAAGGCGGGATTTCGGGATTTTTTGGAATTCCGTTCCCGCCTTTTTTATTTTTCGCCAATTGCGAATGCTTGATGTACCGCGACTTAACAAGCCGCTGAAATGTCGCAAATTGTTTTTTTATACGGAGGAAGTATGCAGGACAATTCCGTTTTGGAAATGCGCGGAATTTTCAAAAGTTTTCCAGGAGTGAAGGCACTTCAAAATGTAGACTTCACTTTGAGGCAGGGTGAAATCCACGCGCTCATGGGAGAAAACGGCGCGGGAAAATCCACGCTCATAAAAGTTTTGACAGGTGTCCATCCGAAGGACGAAGGCACGGTTTTTGTAAAAGGTTTTGAAAACGCCGTGAACATTCGTTCGCCCGAGGACGCGCAAAAAGTGGGAATCAGCACGGTCTATCAGGAAATCACGCTTTGCAACAATTTGACCGTGGCGGAAAATATGTACATCGGTCGCACGAAGGGCGCGTTCGTTGACTGGAAAAAAATGAACGCTGATGCCGCGAAAATCCTGAACGAACTGCAAATTCCCGCAGAGCCGACAGCGCAACTTTCGAGTTGTTCCATCGCGATTCAGCAGATGGTCGCCATCGCCCGCGCAGTCGATATGGAATGCAAAATCCTCATCTTGGATGAGCCGACTTCCTCGCTCGATGACAACGAAGTGGCAAAACTTTTCAAACTGATGCTCGGCCTCAAAGCGAAGGGCGTTGGAATAATTTTCGTGACGCACTTTTTGGAACAAGTCTACGAAGTGTGCGACAGAATCACAGTCCTGCGAGACGGAAAATTGGTGGGCGAATACGAAATCAAGGATTTGCCAAAGGTCGAACTTGTTTCGAAAATGCTCGGCAAGGCGCTCGACGGACTTTCCACCGTAAAAAAGCCCGAATCGTTTTCGCACGCTCCCGATGAAGTTCCGGTCTATCAAGCCGAATCGATTTCCAGCGCGGCCGGCGTAAAGCCGTTCGATTTTGCGATTTACAAAGGCGAAGTGAACGGATTCACGGGGCTTTTGGGTTCGGGACGAAGCGAAAGCGTCCGTGCGATTTACGGCGCGGACAAGGTTCTTGGCGGAAAAGTCAAAGTGAACGGAACGCCTGCAAAAATTTCCCATCCAATCGACGCGATGAAAAAAGGAATCAGCTATCTTCCCGAAGACAGGAAGCGCGACGGAATTGTCGGCGAACTTTCTGTCCGCGACAACATAATTCTTGCCCTGCAAGTTTTGAAAGGATTTTTCAAGCCGATTTCCTATGCCAAAGCGCAGGCGTTCGCAGAAGAGTACATCAAGCTTTTGAGCATAAAAACCGCCAGCGCGGACACGCCTATAAAATCGCTTTCGGGCGGAAATCAGCAGAAAGTCCTTTTGGCTCGCGCGCTTCTTTCCGATCCGCAATATTTGATTTTAGACGAGCCGACGCGCGGAATCGACATCGGCACGAAGACCGAAATTCAGGAACTCGTGCTCAAACTTGCGAAAGAAGGAAAAAGCATTACTTTCATTTCTTCCGAAATCGATGAAATGTTGCGCACTTGTTCTCGCCTCGTCGTCATGCGCGACTTGAAGCAAGTGGGCGAACTCAAAGGCGAAGATTTGACGCAATCTAAAATTATGGCGACAATAGCGGGAGGAGAAAAATGAATTCCAAAAATCCAAAGGAAATTGTTATGAGCCTTTTCAAAAAGCAGATTTTCATTCCGCTGGCGGCTCTTTTGATTTTGGTGATTTTCAACTTGATTGCTGACCCTTCGTTTTTCAAAATCACGATTGGGCAGAACAGCGATGGAAACCCGGTGCTTTCCGGCTACCTGATTACGATTTTGGACAACGCTTCCGAACTTGCGATTCTCGCTTTGGGAATGACGCTTGTGACGGCGGCTTCGGGCGGGCAGGACATTTCCGTGGGCGCAGTAATCGCGATTGCGGGAAGCGTGGTTTTGCGCGTGCTTTGCGGAACTGAAGCGCGGCCCGAAACTTTGCAGGCTCCGATAATCGTGGCGTTTTTAATCGCGTGCATCGTTTCGATGCTTTTCGGCGCGTTCAACGGAATACTTGTCGCTTACTCCAAAATTCAGCCGATGGTTGCGACATTGATTCTGTTCACGGCGGGGCGTTCGATTGCCGCATGGATAAACAACAACGCGCTCCCAATCGTGAGCGAGCCGAGTTTTGCGTATTATGGAAATTATATTCCGGGCATACCGATTCCTACTCCGATTTTCATAGCGATAATCTGCATCGTCATAACATTGCTCATTCTGAAATTCACGACGCTCGGACTTTACGCGCAGTCAGTCGGAATCAATTCTTCGTCATCGCGCCTGAACGGAATCGACCCGCAGTTCATAAAATTCATAACCTATGTTTTTATGGGACTTTGCGTGGCAGTGGCAGGCTTCATAAAGGTGAGCCGAATTTCTTCGATAAATTATTCGGTCATTGCGAAAGACATCGAAATGGACGCGATTTTGGCAGTGGCATTGGGCGGCAACGCCTTGAGCGGCGGCAAGTTCAATATCTGGGCTTCGATTTTAGGCGCGTATGTTATTCAATTTTTGACGACGACACTTTTCAAATTCAACGTGGCTTCTACCGCGCTTCCGGCATACAAGGCGATAGTCGTAATCGTGCTCGTCATAATCAGCGCGCCAGTTTTCCGCGAAAAGATGTCCGCGCTTTCCAAAAAAATCGGCGCAAAAAAATTCGCGGCAGCACAAGCGCAAGGAGGCAACTAAATGGAAAAGCAGACAAACTTAAAGTTGAACGAAGGACTTGCGAAAAGGCGTCCGCTTTCGGACACAAATTTGCTTTTGGTGATTACGGTGGCAGTTTTCGCGGCGATGTATTTGTGCTCGATAATTTTTTTGGGCGCGGGATTCCGCAAGCCTCAGACTTTGTTCAATATGCTCAATGAAAACGCTTCGCTGATAATTCTTTCGTGTGGACTCAGCCTCGTTATGATTACCGGCGGAATCGACATTTCAGTGGGAACGCTGACGGCTTTGGTCTGTATGTGCTGCGCTGTCCACCTTGATTTTAAGGGCGGAAATGTCGGCGGAGCAATCGGCATCGCGCTTTTGATTGGTGCGGCATTCGGGCTTGTGCAAGGATATTTAGTGGCGTTCCTTGAAATTCAGCCTTTCATCGTAACGCTCGCGGGAATGTTCTTTGCCAAAGGAATGACGACCATCGTGAATTCCACACAGTTCAATGTCCAAAACGAAGCGTTCGTAAAACTCGTGGAAACAAGAATCTATGTTCCGGGAGTAGGCTCGACGAACAAGGTTGGCAAATGGATTCCTGCCTATGTGGAAATCGGCACAATCGTAGCGATTATTGTGGTAATCCTGCTTTTCTTCGTCCTGCGAAAAACAAAACTCGGACGGAATTTTTACGCGGTGGGCGGAAACGCGCAAAGCGCGAATATGCTCGGAATAAACGTGCGCCGCACAAAATTCTTGGCGCATTTTATTTGCAGTATGCTCGCGGCAGTGGGCGGCTTCGTCTACTTCTTGCACGTAGGCTCTGGCTCGCCGTCGCACGCAAGCGGCGCGGAAATGAACGCCATCGCATCTTCGATTATCGGCGGCACGATGCTTACGGGCGGCGTGGGCAATATTGCAGGAACATTTTTCGGCGTGATGTCGCTCGCCACGATAAAGAACATCGTTTCATCGCTGGGACTTGACGAAGCGTGGTGGACAAACATCACAGTCGCATTTATGATTTGCCTGTTCCTGCTGATTCAAAGCCTGGTGCTTTCGCGCAAGAACAAAAACAAAGCCTAAATCTAATTCCGCGTTTTCCTGAATTGTAGCGGCGAAATGTCGTTCATTTTCTTGAAGGCGCGGATAAAATTTTCGCATTCCTTGTAATTCAAAATTTCCGCGATTTGAGCAATCGTCTTTTCGCTTGTCAAAAGCAAGGCGATTGCCTTTTCATTCAAAAAGAATTTCAAATCCTGCGCGGGCGAAACGCCGAAACATTTTTTGTACAAAACCGAAAAATGGCTGCGCGTTAGAAAAAAATTCTCACTCATCGCGTGCACTGTCCATTTTTCGGGATTATGTCTGATTTCATCTCGCAATTGTTCCAGCCGAAAAAGCTGCTCGCTTTCTCGCTGCGTTTTTTGGTCGGGAAAAATTCTTGCCGCTTGAAGTTTTTTCAAGCATTTGATTGCGTTGTTCGTCAACTCATAATCGTGGTTCGCGCTTTTGTCAGTGAGAAGCCAAGTAATATTTTGCATCTCTGTTTTTATGATGTCGGAATCTCTCACATAAAAAACTTCGTCCACAGGCAAATTGAAATCTTTGTAAAAATTTCTGTCCCACGACGGCGTGCGAAACCTGATGTAGTCGTTTTCGAATTTTCCAAATCGCCCGTAATAATCTTGCGGCGTTCCTGGCCTGTAAAGAATGCAGGCATTGGCTTGAGTTTCAATTCTGCGTTCGCCAAGCGTGATTACCATCGGCGAATAAAAATGCAGGAGCACCCATTCGAACGTGCCTTCGGGAATGCTGATGCGAAATTCATCGTTTTCACTTTTTTTATAAAATCCGCCGTAAAGTTTTATATTCATAAAATTTCCGATTTTTTCGCGCTAAAACGAAAATCGCATTGTAATATGCTTCAACACATTTTTAAATTCTTGCGATGAAATTCAAAAAGATTTCAGATTTATTTCAAAAATTTTTTTGCCTTGATTTTAGCGAATCTTGAAGAAAATTCCGAGCGTGAAAATCGTGACCAAAAGTTGCAGGATTAAAAATCGCAAAAGGACTTGTGTTGGCGACCATGCCAAATTTTTTCTCACGTGATCGTGGAAAGGAAAACGCACGTTCGCAAAAATCTTGATTTTGAAAAATCGCAAAAGCGCGACTTTGATTAAGCCTGTTCCGCCATTCATCAGCATCACGGAAGACGTGGCAAGCAAGATAAACGGATTTCCAGAAACCAAAACGCACGCGCCAATAAAAAAGCCAAGAGCGCGGCTTCCTGCGTCGCCCATCAGCACGTTGCTTGGAAATGCATTGTGCCACAAATATCCCATCAAGATTCCTGCCATCGCAAAAATCATAATTCCCCATGCCGCACCAGTTCTGAGATGAGGCACAAGCAAATATTTTGCCATATCGATATGACCAAGCACGACATAAAAAATAATTCCAAGCGTCATCAATGCGAGCAGAATCAAAGTGGAAGAAAGTCCGTCCACGCCGTCCGTGCAGTTTGTGGTATTGATTGAAGTCCAAATCAAAATCGTTCCGATTACGATGTAAAGCCAAAATGGAATTTTCAATGGACTTGTCACAAAAGGAAGCCAAAAATAAACGCCGCCGTCTTCCGAAAATTTCGCAATGCAAAAATAAATTATCACGCTGAACACAACGCTTATAATCAAATCAAGCGCGCCCTTTAAATACTCGCCCCAAGACGTTTTACTTGCATCGTCCAAAAATCCTGTGAGCATCGTGAGCCAAGTAAAAAGGATTGTCGCGCCTTCGAGCAAAGTGAGCGGCACGCACAAAAGACAAATCAGCACAAAAAGCGAAATGAACACAATGCCCGCGCCAGTCGGTTTGCCTTTGGCTGCCTCCGCCGTCAAAGCGAATTCGCGCCCGCGATCGTGCGGAAGGAATTTATAAAATTTTGGCAAAAGTCTCAGGCAACAAAAAAATCCCAAATAAAGCGCGATTACAATCAAAACTGCGTAAGACTGCAAAAGGCGCGAAGGTCCGAAATCGAAATTTTCCCTTAAAAAATCGCCCAAATAAAAAAGCATATTTCCTCGAACAAATCCAAACTTATAAAATTATACCAAAACGGCGCGGATATGACAAGTGTAGTTTGTAACGATGGCAAAAAAGCGAAGCCGCGGCAAAATTAAAATCGTAGCGCACCACAAACCAATATACCCCATACAGGTATAGGGTATATTTTTCACAGCAAAAACTCATCACGCAAGTTCGGCGCGTTCAAAATTATTCTTTGATGAAGATTTCGTAGAGCCTGTCTAAATCCGCGCGGCTAAAATATTCCACCACGAGCGAGCCTTTTTCAAGCGTGCCTTTCATCTGAACTTTTGTTCCGAGCGCTTCGATGAATTTTTGTTCGAGCGCGGCGATGTCGGCATCTTTTTTTGGCTTGGGTGCGGCATCAGTTTTTTGATTTGCGGAGCGGCCGCCTTCATTAAACTGCGCCGCAATATTTTCCGCCTGCCGCACTGAAATTGATTCACCGACAATCTTATTGAAAAGAACGCGCTGGTCAGCCGGATTCAAAACAGAAAGCAAAGCGCGAGCGTGTCCCGCCGTAATTTCTCCAACGATGAGCGAGTTCTGCATATCCTCGGGCAGTTTCAAAAGCCTGAGCGCGTTGGCGACAGTCGGGCGGCCTTTGCCCACTTTCTTTGCCACTTCGTCCTGGCTCAATCCGCCGAGTTGCATCAAATTATAATACGCCTGCGCTTCTTCGATTGGATTCAAATTCTCGCGCTGAATGTTTTCGATGAGCGCGATTTCCAATTTTTTTTCGTCGTTGAATTTTCGCAGTTGGACTGGAACTTTTTTTTGCTCCGCCAAAATCGAAGCGCGCGTCCTGCGCTCTCCCGCGATTATGAAAAAGTTTCCGTCGCCAGCATCTTCGATTACAATCGGCTGAACCACGCCGTGTTCGCGAATCGAATCGGCAAGTTCGCTCAAAGCCTCATCGTCAAAAACTTGGCGCGGCTGATGAGGATTCGGCTTTAAAATGCGCGGGTCAATCCAAAGCGTTCCACTTTCATCGCTTTCAATCTGCTCGGGCAAATTGGATTTTTTTGATTGCGATTTTTGAGAAGATTTTTCTTTCCCGGAATGTGAGGAATTTTCTGCGGCAATATTTGCCGTTTCCAAGTCATCGAATGCCCCGTGCATCAAGGCATCCATGCCTTTTCCCAACGCGGCTTGCTTTTTTTTAGCCACGATGCATTACCTCCTCGGCAAGTCTTTCGTAACTTTTCGCGCCGATGCATTCAGGGTCGTATTTGCAAATCGGAAGCCCGTGTGAAGGAGCCTCGCTCAAACGCACGTTGCGCGGAATTATCGTATTGAAAACAATTTCTTTAAAATATGATTTCACTTGAAGCACCACATCTTGCGCAAGCCTTGTGCGCGCGTCATACATCGTGAAAAAGATTCCGTCTATTTTCAAATTTGTGTTGATGCTCTTTTGCACTTTTTTCACGGTTTGAAGCAAAAGCGTGATTCCTTCAAGCGCGAAATATTCGCATTGCATCGGAACCAAAATCGCATCGGCAGCGGCAAGCCCGTTCAGCGTGAGAATTCCGAGCGAAGGCGGACAGTCAATCAAAATGTAATCGTATTGATTTTGAAAAGGAGTGAGCGCGTTCTTCAAAAAATATTCGCGATTCTTCTGATCGACCAATTCTATTGCCGCGCCAGACAAATCTATGCTCGCGCTGATTGCGTCCAAAGTGGGGATGCAAGTTTTTTTTATGGATTCCTCTGGAGTGGCGTTCCCTGCAATCAATTCATAAACTGTCGGTTTCGTTTTTGAAACTCCAACTCCGCTCGACATATTTCCTTGCGAATCAAAGTCAACAAGAAGAACTTTTTTTTTGGCAAGCGCGATGTATGCCCCAAGATTTATAGCGGAAGTTGTTTTTCCTACACCACCTTTTTGATTCACAAAAACAAAAGTCTTAGCCATAAAGTCATTGTAGCATTTTTTTTTCATTTGGTCTACAATAATGCGATGATTATTTTTGCCACATTGTCAAAACCCACCGCGCAAACCGAAAAAATTTTGGGACGCAAATATGAGCGCGTGAAAATAAAATTGAATTCCAATTTCGATTTTTCGTCATTGCAAGAAAACGCGATTTCCGAAAGCAAGTGCGAACGCCGCGCAAGCGATGAAAAAATTTACTTTGCAGAATTTTTTACAGCCACACAAACTTTTCACAAAAATTTTTCTTTGAGCGAAGTCGAAATTTTCTTGCAGGAGAACATCGGAAAAACATTTCGCAACTGCACCGAGCGCACGGAAAACGAAGAAATCGTTTTTATGACGAGCAAAAAAGGAAAAATCACGCGCCTCGCAAAATCTCTGAAAAATGATTCGGGGCAAAAAATCGGCGCGGCGAAAATTCGCGGAGAAAAAATTGCGCTCGGGCAAAATCCGCAAAATCGCAAAAAAAATTACATCATTCAAGAAGGCGAGCGCGTTCCGTTTTTGCAGGAATTGGGCGTGATGACTTGCGATGGAAAAGTGGTTGCCGCAAAGCACGCAAAGTTCCGCCAAATAAATCGCTTTTTGGAATTTCTTGACGACATCGTTCCAAGCGTCATCGAACAAAAAAAATCTGAAATTGCGTGCGAAAAAAATGCCGCTGATTCCGCCGCCGAAAATTTCACTGAACAATCCGCGCCGCTTGCGCCGCATTCACAAATCGAGCCGATAAGAATTTTGGATTTTGGTTCAGGCAAATCTTATTTGACTTTTGCTGTGCACTATTATTTTTCGCAGAAAAAAATTCCGTTTGAAATTACAGGCGTGGATTTGAAAAAAGATGTCATCGAAAATTGCGCGGAATTGTCGCGCAGGCTGGGCTTGCAAAACATAAATTTCTTTTGCGGCGACATTTCAGATTTTTCCGACAAAAAAAATCCCGACATCGTAATCACTTTGCACGCCTGCGACACCGCCACGGATTTCGCGCTTGACTACGCCGTGCGTCGCGGCGCAAAGGCGATTTTGAGCGTGCCTTGTTGCCAGCACGAAATCAATTTGCAACTGCAAAAAAAATCCGCGCAAGAAAAAATTTTACGCCCGCTTTTGAAATACGGAATCATTCGCGAAAGATTTTCCGCACTTGTTACGGATTGCGTTCGCGCAGAAATTTTGGAGCAAGCGGGCTATGCCGTTCAAGTTTTGGAATTCATCGATATGGAAGGAACGCCCAAAAATTTATTGATTCGCGCGGTTTTGAAAAAATCGAATTCCGCTGGCTCTGCTTCCGCTTCCGAAAAATCCGTGTCACCCGAAAAGAAATCCGCTTTTCCTTACAATGATTTGTTGGATGCGCTCGGCGTGGAACAAACACTTTGTAAATTAAATATGACAAAATGATGTCATATTTGGATGTCGCAATTTTGCATTGAAAGTTTTTCTGTAAAGGAGAATGTATGCAGGTAAACAACAGATTGTTCGAGATAATATACATATTGCTGCAAAAGAAGCAAGTTACTGCGAAGGAGTTGGCTGAAAGATTTGAAGTGTCCACACGAACCATCTACAGAGATGTGGAAACTTTGAGCAATGCGAACATTCCGATTTATTCGACCAAAGGCAAAGGCGGGGGTATCGGACTTTTGGATAAGTACGTGCTGAACAAGGCAATTCTTTCAGAAGAGGAACAAAAACAAATTCTGTTCGCATTGCAAAGCATGAAGAATGTGTCGGGGCGGGATGAACTGGAAAAGGTATTTAAAAAACTGAGCACGCTTTTTGGCAAGGCGGTGAATGACTGGATAAAAATTGATTTTTCAACTTGGGGAAAAAGCGACGCGCAGGAAGCAAAATTTGATGCAATCAAAAAAGCAATATTGGATAGGAGAAGAATCGGATTTTCATATTATGATTCCAACGGAAAAGAAAGCAAACGAATTGTAGAGCCGCTGCAAATATGGTTCAAAGACAAATCCTGGTATTTGATGGCTTTTTGCAAACTGAAAGAAGATTACAGAATATTCAAAGTTGCCAGAATGAAGCAAGTCAGAATTCTGCGAGAACATTTCGAAAGAGATTTGCCAAAAGAGCAAAAAGACAAAAGGCAGGATTTTAAAATCATATCGCTTAAATTGCAAATCAGCAAAGAGATGGCATACAGGGTGTACGATGAATTTGAAAATGAAGGAATCAAAAAAATGCGGAATGGCGATTTCATTGTAACGGCGGAATATCCGGAAAATGAATGGGTGTACGGCTATATTTTGTCATTCGGAGAATACGCAAAAGTTTTGTCGCCCAAAAAGGCAAAAGAAATCATAAGACGCAAATTGGAAAAATCTTTGAAAAAATATTTATAATATGACACGCTGTTGTCAAGTTATGTGTAGTATGCTTGTTTCCAAGAGGTGTGCTATGAAATATGAAATTGTGGAATTGAACGAAAGGATTGTCGCCGGAATCAAAATAAAGACGACAAACCAAAACGGAAAGTCTGTGCAAGACATCGGAACAACTTGGCAAAAACTTTTTGCGGATGGAATCTATGCGAAAATTCCAAATAAGGCAAATGGAAAAACAATAGGATTGTATACGGAATACGAAGGCGACCATACAAAGCCGTATATATTTATCGCAGGAGCGGAAGTCAGCCAAAAAATCAAAGACAACGAAGGGCTTGCGAGCGAAATTATCCCGAATGGGAAGTATGCCAAATTTGTAATAATTGGAGATGTGAAAAATTCAGTTGGACAGGCTTGGCAAAAAATATGGAATATGGATTTAAAAAGAAAATACACTTGCGACTTTGAAGAATACCAAAACAATTCGGAAGATATGCAAAAGCAAGAGATTCATATTTACATTGCGATAGATGAATAGTCGCTTGAGGGGGGGGTAAAATGGCATTCGATTTTAAGAAAGAGTTCAAAGAGTTTTATATGCCGCCTCGCAAGCCGTCCATTGTAAATGTTCCGAAAATGAATTATGTGGCAGTGCGGGGAGGGGGAAATCCAAATGCGGAAAACAGTGAATACAAGAATTCAATCGGGCTTTTGTATTCAATCGCGTTCACAATAAAAATGAGTTACAAGGGCGCGCACAAAATTGATGGATATTTTGAATACATCATGCCGCCGCTCGAAGGGCTTTGGTGGCAAGAAGGCAGCGATTTATTTGACAATGCGAACAAGGACGGACTCAATTTCATATCGCTTATTCGTCTGCCCGATTTTGTCACGAAGGCTGATTTTGATTGGGCGGTTCAAGAAGCGACAAAAAAGAAAAAGCAAGATTTTTCAAAGGTGGAATTTTTCACTTATGAAGAGGGCGAGTGCGTTCAGTGTATGCACATCGGTCCTTACAATGACGAGCCAAAGACCATCGCGCTTATGCACGAGTATATCGCGGCGAACGGCTACGAACTGGATATAAGCGAAAGCCGCCATCATCACGAAATTTATTTGAGCAACCCGTGCAAGTGCGCCGCAGAAAAACTTAAAACCATTGTGAGGCATCCGATAGCCCTGCCCCGAAATTAAAACTTGACAGGTGCAAAAGATTTGCTATAATTCAATCTGAGGTATAAAAATGCACGTTGAAGGAAAATCACTCTATCTTGCGAACGGCGAAAAATTTTTGATGCGCGGAACTAACATTGCCTACGCATGGTTCAAAGAACGCTCGTTTGCCGACATAAAAAAATCCGCCGAATATGGCTCGAACGCAAGTCGCATAGTCATCAGCATCAACATAAATCCGAATTGGGATTCCGGTCCGGAAGATTCAGCCACGCTCGAAAAATTGATTTTGACTTGCAAGGAAAACGGCCAAATCGCGATTTTGGAAATCCATGATTCCACCGGATTCAACGAAGCGAAATACATCGAAGCCGCCGTGGAATATTGGATTTCGCAAAAAGAAATTCTGAACAAGTACAAAGACTGCTGCATCGTGAATATCGCCAACGAATGGTCGAAGCAGTGGGAAAACGAAAATCCGATTTACACGCAAACTTATTTTGACGCCGTGAAAAAAATCCGTACGGCGCAAATCCAAAATGTCATTATGATTGATTCGCCGGGGTATGGGCAGGACCTTTTGGGCTTGGCAAAAGTCGCGCCAAAGATTCTTTCGGCGGACGAAAGCGGCAACATAATTTTTTCGGGACACATGTATTGCTACGCCGCGCCGGACGAGGCGGGAATCAAAGAACGAATTGACGCTTTCTTAAATCAGAACCTTTGCTTTTGCGTGGGCGAATTCGGATGGAAGCACAATCGAATGGACGCGGCGCAAAAAAGAGAAATCGTAACGCCGATTCCGTACAAAACGATTTTCGATTATTGCAATGAAAAGCAAGTGGGCTGGCTCGCATGGAGTTGGTTCGGCAACGGCAAAGAAAACGACCTTCCCGCAAACGAGCTGGATTTGGTAAAAGAAGACAATACCCCCACCGCAATTTGGGGCGCGGACGTTTTCGCCGAAATGCAAAAGTCGAGCAAAAAAGCCTTCTAGTTTTACAAAGCAAAACGCGGGGCTTCGGGGTGCGAACGCAGTGAGGGGAACGCCCTCGACAAAATCGGCTTCTTCTGCTACAATGGCATAGCATTTTTATGCACGGAGAAAATATGAACGAACTGATGGGGCGTACCCACAACGACATTGACGGCACATTCTGCTATGGAATACTCATGCCCGCAGGGTTTGACTTCGGCTCACGCGGACAGATTTGTGTCTATCAATGCTCAGTATGTGGACGCGAAATCCGCAATCTAGAGAACAAGTTCGGCAAATCTCCATTCGATAAGCCGACATCGCACGGCTTTGGTCCATGGGGATAATCGCGTAAGCCTTGCGAGCAAACAAAAACTCGAAATAGGGCTTCACCCCACAAAGCAGAGGCGGCATTTTTCAAATCTGCTTGCCGCATTTTTTCCAGTGCCGCTACTGTGCGGCAATATTTTCCGCTTTTTCAATCACACCGCCGCCGATGATTACGCCGTCTTTGTAGAGCACCACCGATTGCCCCGGCGCGACTGCCCTTTGCGGCTCTTTGAACGCGACATGCCACGGCGTTCCTGTGAAATCGTTTGGCTCGGCTTCGTCTTTTCCATCCAAGCGTTCCACCCTGCATTGAACTGGCCTGCTTGCAAGCCGGATTTTTGCCATCGCTTCGAAAGGTTCGGCAGGCTCGATTCCGCCCGGCCAAACAAAGTCGTCTGCCACAAGTCCGCCGGAAAAAAGCGCGTCATCGGGAGCGAGCACAACCAAATTGTTTTTTGCGTCAATCGAATGGACATAGAGCGGACGATTCGCCGCAACGCCAAGGCCGCGCCTCTGCCCCACGGTGTAATGTTCGATGCCCTTGTGCTTTCCCAAAATGTGTCCGTCCAAGTCCACAATGTCGCCTTGTTCGCCGGGCTTGTCGGCAAAGAGCATATCGAAATATTTTGGCGCGATGAAGTCCTGGCTTTCTTCGCGATTGGCGGCTTCGAGATTTTGCTTCCGTGCCAAATCAAACACTTGCGATTTTTTCATTGTTCCAAGCGGAAAGCGAACGCGGCTCAAAACTTCGGAAGGGATTCGGTACAAAAAATAAGTTTGGTCTTTTAAAGAATCGCTCGCGTTTGCAATCATAAAAGGCCGCGCGTCCGAGCCGAAAACGCCTGTTTCGGGGCGCACTATTTTTGCGTAATGTCCTGTGCAAAAATAGTCGAACTCGATTCCGAGATTTTGCGCCGCTTCGAGCAATGCACCGAATTTCATTTTTTGGTTGCAGATGATACAGGGATTCGGCGTGCGTCCTGCGCGGTATTCTTTTTTGAAATATTCGAGGACGGATTTTTTGTAGAGCGACTTCACATCCGCCACGTGGTATTCGATTCCGTGCGCATCGCAAAACGCCTGGCATTCTTCGATGTCCTGTTTTTCGCCCGGTCCAAAGCAAGCATCGCCCGCTTCGGCTTCGAACTCGCCGTCCCAAAGCGACATCGTAACACCAATCACTTTGCAGCCGCTCTGTTTGAGAAGAAGCGCAGTCAATGTGGAATCCACTCCGCCGGACATTCCCACAAGGACATTTGAGCCTGGGGGGGGCAGTTCTTGCTCGATGTAAGTCATGGTTATTCTATGTTAAACTAGATTTCGATTTGTTTCAATTCCCTTCCTTGTAAATTTTGGGAAGGGAATGAAATGCTTTTAACTTTGAAACAGCGCGGTTGAAAGGTATCGTTCGCCGGTATCGGGAAGAATTGCTACGATTGTTTTGCCTGCCGCTTCGGGGCGTTTTGCAACTTGGATTGCCGCGTGCAAAGCCGCGCCGCTTGATATGCCCACAAGCACGCCTTCTTTTTTTCCGATGAGCGCGCCCTTTTCAAAAGCCGCCTCGTTTTCCACGGTTATGATTTCGTCATAGATGTTCGTGTCCAAAACTTTCGGAACGAAGCCCGCGCCGATTCCTTGGATTTTGTGCGCGCCCGCCTTTCCTTGGGAAAGCATCGGAGAAGCGGCTGGCTCAACCGCCACGATTTTCAAATCCTTGATTTTTTCTTTGAGGAATTTTCCGACTCCAGTCAAAGTGCCGCCAGTGCCAACGCCCGCGACAAAGTAGTCGATTTTGCCATCCGTGTCCTCGAAAATTTCAGGACCGGTGTTTTCATAATGCGTTTGGGGATTCGCGGGATTTTCGAACTGCCCGGGAATGAAACCGTTCGGCACGGTCTTTAAAAGTTCCTCCGCCTTTTCGATTGCGCCCTTCATTCCTTTTGCGCCTTCCGTAAGAACTACTTCCGCGCCGTAAGCCTTGGTGAGTTGCCGCCTTTCCACGCTCATCGTTTCGGGCATTACGATTATCACTTTGTAGCCACGCGCAGTGCCCACCGAAGCAAGCCCGATTCCTGTGTTGCCACTTGTCGGCTCGATTATAGTCGCGCCGGGTTTGAGGCGGCCGGATTTCTCCGCGTCGTCAATCATCGCCTTCGCGATTCTGTCTTTTACGCTGCCCGTAATGTTGAAAAGTTCGAGTTTCGCCAAAATCCGCGCAGAAAGCCCGAATTCCTTTTCGATGTGAACAAGTTCCAAAAGCGGCGTGCGACCAACAAGTTGATCCGCCGAAGTATAAATCTTTGCCATTTTATTTTTCTCCAAATTATTCAAAATAGGTTTTGCGAGTTGCCGCAAAGCGTGTTGCGAATTTTGTTTTTATGTGAAAAATCCGCTCAAATCACATAAACATAATTTTCTTCGCCAGCACTTTGTTCCACCAAATCTTTGAGAGAGATGCCTTCAAGAAATTTTTCTATTGTCTTGCCAAGCCCTTCCCACAAACGGCGCGTGCTGATGTGGCCTTTCTTTTTTGATTTGTCGTCTTCGTAGATTTCCGGCGCAAGATGGCCTTCGGTGACCCGCAAGATTTCTGCCACGCTGTATTGTTCCGCAGGCTTTGAAAGTTTGTAGCCGCCGGCAGGACCGCGTGCGCTCACAAGAAGCCCCGCCTTGCTTAAAAGGGCTGTGATTTGTTCAAGATATTTTATCGAAATATCCTGGCTTTCGGAAACATCTCTGAGCGCGACAAATTTGCCGTCCGAATGTTGCGCCACAAAAATCATAAAACGAAGCGAGTATCTTCCGCGCGTTGAAATTTCCATTATTTCATTCTACCACCTCCAAGCAATCTTGTCAATATTTCCTACCGAATTACTAGGAAAGGTATTTCCCACTAATTATATATGATAACTGTAGTTTATGCGATAAAGCGGGCTTTGTCAATAGTTTTGTGGATTTTTATGCTGCGGAAGAAAAAATTATCGGTAAGATGAGATGAAGAATTTGCAGGGCGAAATTGGGCGTTTCCTATCGCAGGGCGAAGCCCTGCTTCCGAGTTTTTGCTTGCTCGCAAGGCTCTCATT
>JAFLSR010000003.1:55984-99961 GCA_022510845.1 Treponema sp. | reverse complement strand
GCGTGTTTCCACGGCGCGCCCGATGTCATTGAAACGCCAGTCATTTTGTACTCCTGTCCGCAAGTATATCACAAAACGCGACAAGTGTGCACGATGAAGAGGAAGATTCAGTTGGAAGAGTACCTATGCGCTTGCGACAACGGAAAACAATTCGGTCGCCGCATATTCATCTTCTGTTTCCAGGGTGTCTATGTACGATTTTATTGCCTCGGCGACGAATCTTCCCAATTTCACGGGGACGGCGTTCCCAATCATCTGCTCCTGCACGGTCTTTGAGCCAAAGAAAACAAACTCCTCGGGAAAGGTCTGAATCATGCTCCGCTCTTTTGTGGTCAGCGGCCGCACGCCGTCCTTCGTCCGCACAGGGTCGTTCGGACGGAGTTGGTAGCCGTCGGGCATCGGGCGGTTCACGCCTCTGATTGTGGGGCTTGGCTCGTCCACGCTGAATATACCCCGCCGCGCGTAACTGCGCGGGTGCCGGTAATAGTATTTCACGTCAAGAGAATTTCCGAAATAGTCCGCGACGGTCATCGGCTTTTCCGCAAGCCGCTTGAAAAGGCAGGAGCGTATGAAATCGTCAGGAGAGCCGAGATGCCCAATCATCACGAAACGCTTGCGCTTCTGCGGAACTCCGCACAGGCTCGCGTCCAGTACCGTGCAGGTCAGGCCGTAGCCCGCCTCCTTGTAAATCCTGATGGCTTCGGCGAGTTTCCGCGTCTTCTGTATGCGCTCCACGTTCTCCATGACGAACCACTCCGGGCGCACGTCCGCGATGATGCGCGCATACGAGACGGTGAGGTCGCCGCGTCCGTTGTCCTCGTCCCGCTTTCCTGCGGATGAGAAATCCTGGCATGGCGGCCCGCCGATAATCATCTCAGGCGAGTATACGCGGATTTTTTCCGATGCGCCGGCGACATCCGACAAATCCTGCTTTATGACAGGATGCGAGAAATTCCTTTCATAGACTGCGATTGCCTCGTCCCAAAAATCAAAGCCTGCCGCTATCTCGAAGCCGGCCTTCATAAATCCGAGGCTCAGCCCGCCGCAACCGCAGAACAAATCCACCGCTCTCATTCAAAAAGCTCCGGGCTGTAGAACAGAACGGCATCAAACCGCCGTTCGGGGCTGAGCATATTCTGCCCGCCGCCAAGGATGATGTTCTTTATCTCGTCTTTTCTGATTCGCGGGTGCGTAAGCTCGTCGCACGAAAGAAATCTGTGCGTCTGAATGCCCGAGACTGCGAACGCCTTGTCGTTAGCGTTTCCATACGAATGGTTCTTGATTATCTCCACATAGTCGAATGTGCCGTAGGCGCAGAAATCGAACAGCATTTTGTATATCCACACGATGGTGCGCTGGAATCGGGACAACTCCGTGAGCGAGTTCTCCTCACCCTTCACGCACATCTGCAAGACCGCAAGGTTTGACCAGACGAAAACATCGAGACAATCGTCCGAAAGCTGCATTTTGTCTTTCACCGTTTTCCAGACGGGCTGCAAGATGAGCGGCATCTGACTGTCGCTCATGTCGGAGGCGACAGCAAGCACGACTTTTTCTATAGCCTTATAGTGCGGCGCGACTTCCTCGGCTGTCTCCCAGTGGGCGATTTTCGGAATGCCCGCGATGAGCTTTCTAAGCCGCTCCGTGTCGTTCTCATAGTTCGCGCAGATGGAGCAGGCAAGGAAGCAGATTGTCGGCGGGCGCATGACGATTTCGCAGCTGTATTTGTCCTCACCGAAGCGTTTCGTCGTGTTGTCGGGCAGCGCGGTCAACTTAACCTCAAGACCGCAGAGGTTCTCTCCGGTCGTCCTGTCCATCATCACAAGGTCGATTTTCTCCCTGTCGCCCGTGTAGAATTTTTCGTAGGCTGAATATCCCGCCTCAAAATTGTAGAACGCATTGTCAGAGAGCGGGTCGATTCGGAAAAGCTCCGCGCCGGAAATGTAGTCGTGGTACAGGGCGTTGCCTTTGTCCGTCTTCAGGTACACCGGCTTGATGCCCTTTGAGGACATATAGGCGACGAGGGATGCGGGGAACGAACTGTTGAACTGATTTTTGCCCCAGTACTGTGCCTTTGTGTAATCCCGACTCGCGTGTTTCTGCCCGAAAAGCCCGGCGACCGACTCCATATAACTCTCCTTGTATTATTTGTAGTATAACGCAAAAACGGATGGATTACAACCACCGAGATGCTTTTATCGCTATCGCACAATTCAATTATATCACAAAACGCGACAAGTGTGCCTGACGAAGAGGAAGTAAGACCATCAACAGATAGTGTTATTAGATAGTGCTATGAACATCAAACAGAAATAACTAAAACACATATACAGCAAAGCAACAGCGATGTTGAAACACGAAAGAATTATGTATTTCTTTGAATTCGGTTTCTTCAAAGAAGCCGAGAACACAATGCACAGAATCGCCATGATGAGCACGGGAAGCCAGCCATAAAAATAAAGCCAAACACAAAAATCCTCAAACACGCTCCAAAACAAATCTATAGCTAGAAAATGCAGCCAAACCATTGTCAGCACCGGAATCGCATTGAGGATGAACGGAATTATAAGGAAGAGCCTCGCCAATTTGTGTTTCAATTTTACACCTCGCACAATGCGGTTTTCGCTTCGTCGCAAAAGGAGACATTCATGCTCTGTGCTAACATTCAAATATTTCGGCGCACTGTTTTAGTTGCCTTATGATTGGAATGTGCTGCGGGCAAGCCTTTTCGCATTGACCGCATTCTATGCAGTCTGAAATCTTGCCTTTGTCCGTGGTGATGACTTCATACTCGCGCTTCCTGCGGAAATCCGCGTTGCCGCGCTGACGGTTTGCGGTTGAAAAAATTTCTGGAATAGGAATCTGCTTCGGGCATCCGTCCGTACAATAGTGGCACGCCGTGCAAGGAATGTCGGTGTTTCCGTTCAGGGCATCCTGCGCCCTTCGGATTACGGCATACTCGTTTTCCGAAAGCGGGGAAAAATTTTTCATATACGAAAGATTGTCTTCCATCTGCGCGATGTTCGACATTCCCGAAAGCACCGTGATGATTCCTTCAAGCGAAGCCGCGTACCTCACCGCCCAAGACGCAATCGAGGCCGCAGGATTCGCTTCTTTCAAAATGCGCTGGACTTCGGGAATCGGGTCTGCGAGCGCACCCCCCTTCACTGGCTCCATTATTATGATGGGCTTTCCGTGGCGGCGGGCGATTTCGTAGCATTCGCGCGAAGACACGCCTGGATTTTCCCAGTCCGCGTAGTTTATCTGGAGTTGAACGAATTCCGCGTCAGGGTGCGCAGAAAGAATTTCTTCAAGCAGCGCGGGGTCTGCATGGAACGAAAATCCCCAGTGCTTGACAAGTCCTTTCGCCTTGAGTTCCTTCACGAAATCCCAAATATGATAGTCGTCGTACATTTTGAAGTTCGAACGCTGGAGCGCGTGCAAAAGATAATAGTCGAAGTAACCCGCGCCAGTCCGTTCGAGGCTCGTGTAGAACTGCTGCTTCGCGCTCGCCTCATCGTGGCACATCATCCATGCGTTGAGTTTTGTGGCAAGGGTGTACGATTCCCGAGGATGCCGCTCCACAAGCGCTTTCTTTGTGTCCTCTTCCGAAGTGCCGTAGACGAACGCCGTGTCAAAGTAGGTGAACCCTGACTCAAGGAACAAGTCCACCATCTTTTTGACTTGCTCGATGTCCGTGGTTGTTCCGTCCGCGAGTTTAGGCAAACGCATCAAGCCAAAGCCAAGTTTCCCAGTTTCCTTTCCTAAATAATCTGACATAATTTTCTCCTGAACATTGATTTATTATAGATGCACAAAACAATTTCGCAAAAAGTGTAAATTATAAAGACATCGCATTTGTAATCGATGCCTTCGCTTAAAGAATAGGCGGCGGGAGAATAAAACTAGTTCACTTATGGCTCTGGATTTGCCCGCGCTTTTTTGATGCGCTCATCTTTCTTGCTCTTGTTCCCATATATGAACACACCTACCAAAGAAGCCAAAGTACCCAAAATCGCGACAATGCCAAGCGTGTCCTTATCAAGATAAATCAAAAACGCGCCTATCAGAATTGTAACCAAAGCCAATATAAAAGCAAAAACCTGTCCCCTGGCGGAATTCTTTATGCCAGAATCAATGGCTTTGTTTTCAAGGGACATCCTGTGTTCGGACTGCTTGACATACCGCTCCATCAATTTTTCTGCGAAGCCCGGATATACAGATTCATAATGCTCCAATTCGTTTGCCGGCGGGAAAGGCCCGGAATAAAATTCTGTAACACTTCTTTCTGAATGAACAAGACCCCTATCCTTTTGAACTCGTTCCTTTTGAAGATTCTTAGACATAGGCGGCTACCGCCGAGTTGTAAGCCTTAACAAAGTCTGCCTTTATTGCGTTGATGTCCGCCCTTACTGCGCGGGCATCAGCCGCAGCTTCGGAACTTGAGTCGTTATATTCCTGAGCGATGCCGAATAAGTCAATGACGCTCATAGCACCGTCTATAAAGGACGGAGTTGCAAACAGAAAATCAGACATCACAAACACCTCTCTTTAATTAAATGTTATATGATATTATTATACTATATTTTTAAATCTTTGGAACAGAAATTCGAAAAAAAATGTCGCTTTTTGCCCGCAGGACAGCATCGGAATTCTCTAATAATTATTGACGCGCACAAAAAAACAGCCGCGGTTTTGTCCGCGGCTAAAATGCAATTTTATATTTTTCTAAAAATCAACGAAGTGTTCACGCCGCCGAACGCGAAATTGTTCGACATCACAATGTCGGTTTGGATTTCGCGGCCGGTTCCCATAATGTAGTCGAGTTTGCCGCATTCGCCGTCCAAATTTTCGCTCGTAAGATTCAGCGTCGGATGAAACCAGCCGTCGCGCATCATGTTTATTGCCACCCACGCTTCGATTGTGCCGCACGCGCCGAGCGTGTGCCCCGTATAACTTTTTGTGGAACTAATCGGAACTGCGCGTTTGAAAACGCTTTCGGTGGCATTCGTTTCGGCAATATCGCCATGGCCTGTCGCAGTTCCATGCGCGTTCACGTAGCCAATTTCGTCGGTACTGATTTTCGCGTCCTCCACGGCAAGTTCGATAGCGCGCGCCATCGTAGCCTGATTCGGAGAAGTGATGTGGTTGCCGTCCTGATTCGTTCCAAACCCGATAATCTCCGCAAAGATTTTCGCGCCTCGCGCCTTCGCGTGTTCGTATTCTTCCAAAATCAAAGTGCCCGCGCCTTCGCCAATCACAAGTCCGTCGCGTTCCTTGCTGAACGGAGACGGCGTGGTTTTGGGCGCATCGTTCTTCGTGCTCGCCGCATAGAGCGTATCAAAAATATCGCTGTCTGCCGCAGAAAGTTCTTCCGCTCCGCCAGCAATCATCATATCTTGAAAGCCATAAGCGATTTGCTCGTAGGAATATCCGATGGATTGGCTTCCGGAAGTGCACGCCGTGTTGGTCGTGATGATGCGCCCGCGAATTTGAAAATACACGCTCAAATTGGAAGCCGCAGTTTGAGGCATCGCGCGGACGTAAGTAGTCGCGTCCATCCGCGAACAGTCATTCGTTTCGAGCATGTGGCAAAAATCCATGTTCGCATCCAAACTTCCCATGCATGAGCCATAGGAAATTCCCGTGCGTCCATTGTGAATTTCTTCGAGAACATTTCCTTCCGCATCAATCAGATTCGCCATTCGCAAAGCATCGTCCGTAGCCTGAAGCGCAAGCCGAGAAACCCGCCCCATCGAACGGATTTTTTTTCTTGGATACGCGCGCAGTTCTTTTGTATACGGAGCGGCGAGCCGCGTGTTCATTCCGTCGCCAAATTTATCCCAGTCATCCATTCGCACGACGCAATTTTGCAAGCCTTTCAGCGTCCGAAGAATTTCTTCCCAAGTGTCTCCGAGCGAACTGCAAATGCCCGCGCCTGTAATCACAACTCGTCTTTTATTCATTTAGATGATTCCTCCGTTTACATTGATGACTTGCCGAGTAATGTAACTCGCGCCCTTCGACAAAAGAAAAATCGCCGCAGCCGCCACTTCTTCCGGTGTGCCAGCGCGGTTCATCGGAATTGTCGGCAGAATCATATCGAGCGGAGCGTCCTTAATCATTTCGGTTTCGATTATTCCCGGGGCGATGCAATTCACGGTAATTTTCCGTTTGGCAAGTTCAACGGCAAGCGCCTTCGTCGCGCCGATTATTCCCGCCTTGGACGCGCTGTAATTCACCTGCCCGCGATTTCCCATCACGCCGCTCACAGACGCAATCGTGATGATTCGGCCTTTTTTCTGGCGGCACATCGGCATCACGCAAGGCTGAATCACATTGTAAAATCCATCGAGGTTTGTGTGAATCACTTCATCCCAACTTTCCGCGCTCATTCCCGGAAAAGCCGCGTCCCGACAAATTCCCGCATTCTGAACAACGCCCCAAAACGCGCCGTTCGCTTCGATGTATTCGCCCAATTTTTTTTCGCAATCCGCGCGGTCAGCAATGTTGAATTGAAGCAGTTCGCCTTCTCCGCCGTTTGATTTGATTTCGTCCAAAAGTGCCTGCGCTTTTTCCGCGCCTCGATTGTAATGCGCCACCACAAAATAGCCTTCTTTCGCGGCCGCCAATGCGATTGCCCGTCCGATTCCGCCCGAAGCGCCTGTTACCAAAACTCTTTCCCGTAAATTTTCTTCGCCCATACTTTCCTCCATTTTCCTCTTTCTTCCAAAAGTACTTTTAGAAATTCATTTCGTCCGCAAAATATTCAAATCGTCAGTTTCCATTACGGTTACCGTTGTGGAAACAGCCGGCGTTTCGGAATTTTCGCTGGAAAAAGCCTCTCCGTAATATGTCAAAATGTTTTCCATTTCATCGACTTTTTTTATCTTAACACAAATCGAAGTTCCCGCCTTGAAAAAAGGAACGCTCGCCGAATAATTTATCAGGCTCAACAAAAATCCGGGCTTCGGCTTGCAGCCAATTTCATAGCCCGTAACTCCGCTCAATGCCGAAATGCTTTGCGCAATCAGTTCGAACGCAACGTAAGAAGGCACGCCGCCGATTTCCTCGTCATAAAAAATATTCTCTTCCGTAATCAGCGAAACAGTTTCCAAAGTCCGCGCCACAGTATCATGATGAACAATGTGGTCGAGCAAAAACATTTTGCTTTTGTGCGGCACAAGTTCAATCAATTTTTCGCGGGGAACATTTTGCGACAACTCGAATTTTTTGGTCATCAACTTTACTCCTGAACACAGCCGTCACGACTTTTTCCGATTATCAAACTCACGTTGCATCCGCCAAATCCGAATGAATTCGACATACAAACATTTATTGGTCGCGAGAATTTAGTTTCGCAGCCAACCAAATTTATTCGCGGAATTTTTTCATCGCGTTCGCCGTCATACACATGAAGCGGCAATTTCATTTGTTCGAATTTTTTTCCGCAATTATTTTTGATTGTCAAAAAACACGCCGCCAATTCCAGCGCACTCGACGCGCCGAGCGTGTGCCCCGTAATCGGCTTTGTGGAACTTGCGAAAATTTTCTTTCCGTCGCAAATCGCTTCGCCAAAACATTCGTTCATCGCAAGCGATTCCATCGCGTCATTCAATTTTGTTCCCGTTCCGTGCAAGTTGACGTAATCGATATTTTCGCTTTGGAGAGCAGCGTCGGAAAGCGCGGACTTCATCGCACAAAGCGCGCCGCTTCCATCTGCCAAAGGCGAAGTCATGTGATGCGCATCGCAACTTTCGCCCACGCCCAAAAGTTCGATGCAATTTTTTTCGCCTTCATCCGAATCTTTCACGACGCAAAAATCCTTCGCCAAAACAAAAAACGCCGCGCCTTCTCCCAAAGTTATTCCATCCCGATTTTTGCTGAACGGATTTGTTTTTTGAGCCGAAATGGATTCAAGCGAATTGAATCCGAGCAAAGCCGTATCCGAAGCGACATCCACGCCGCCGACAATCGCCGCGTCCACAATTCCCGCGCGAATCAATTCCGCGCCCTTTGCAATCGCGCTGCCGCTGGAAGAACACGCCGTTGCAAAAACAAACGCGCCCGCTTTCAAACCGAATTTTTCTTTTGCGAATGTCGCAGGATAATCCGCGCTCTGCATTTCCAAAGAATAATTTTCGGGAAATTTTTTTGCCGCAAAAAATTCGCGATGCCCTGCCAAAGAAAATTCCGAGCCATTGTCGCACGAGCCTACGCAAACGGCAATCCGCGCCGCGCCGTATTTTTCTTTCGCGCGTTCGACATAAGGCGCAATTTGTTTCAATGCCAAATCTTCAATTTGGATGATTCGCATATCATATTTCGCGCTCGTCGGAGAAAGTTTGGAATCATTTATTTTTCCAGCGAAAAAGTTCTCGCCTGAAAAAGTTTTCACTTCTATCAAACCGGAATTGTCTCCGTCAACAAGCGCGTTCCAAAAAGTTCGCGCATCGCAACCGGCTGCCGCGGCAATCCCAGGATTTGACAAGTACAATTTTTGCTTCACGAAAAATCCCTTTGAAAACTATAATCGAAATTCAAAATATAGTCTAGTAGTGTTCTTTCGGGCGCATTTTTGTCCGCAAAGCCTTGCGGCTTGCTACCAAAAAACAGGCTTTTCGCGCTTTCGCTTTCGCTTCATTCTTCCGTTTTACTCCAGAACGCCTGCGGCGGCGCTCCAATCCTTTGCGCAAATTCTCATTCCACATTGCGAACTTTGGTGTTACAAAAATTTCGCGCGACTACATTATTTCGTGGCATTCGGTGAATTTCTAAATGCCAAAATTTTCAACTTCAATTCCTTCCGAATGGAGTTGTCAGTCCGCGCCAAATGTTTTTTTACAACATCGTCAATCAAATTTAGCGGAAATTGTTCAACAAGAATTTCATCTTCCTCAACGAAAAAAAATTGAGCACGCACTTTTAAAATTGAACACAGAGTTTCAAAAAGTTCGGCAGAAACAAACGACGAGCCAGTTTCTAGCGAGCCGATATGTTTTGCACTCACGCCGGCTTTTTCCGCCAACTGTTCCTGCGAAAAGCCAGAATTTTTTCTGTATTTGCGGAGATTTTTGCCGAATAATTTTTTTGCGTCCATATATAGAAGTATAAAGTAGAATTTTTCTCAAAAACACCCTGTAAAATCTATGATTTTTTCACCAATAACCCACTTAAAAGGTTGACTTTAAGCAATTTTACAGATATTATAAGTTATATATAACCTCTAATAGCAAACAAGGAGTAAATCACGATGTTTAAGGTAAGAAAAATTTTCATTCTGTTTGTTGCAATTTTTTGTGCAGAAAATTTATTCGCTGAATATGCGGGCAATTTGCAAATTCGAGCAGGCGTAAGTTTGGAAAAAATGCAGAGACAAAATCTCAAATTGAATTCACAAATCTCTGGGTCTGATTGGATAAAAGAAAAATGCGGCAGCACCAATTTTTATTTGGCACTCACCTCTTATAATATTTGGTATTTGCACGACGGAAATTTTGGAATTGGTTTTGTCGCGGACATTGAAGATTTGCTTTCGTACCTCTTCCTCCTAATCAATAGGGAGGCATCTACTTGGGATATGATGCTTGGTCCCGCCTTTGGTTTTCGAATCAATAATGTGATGAAAATCCAAACTGGAATCGGAGTGAATGTTGGATTCTTCATTGCGCGGTATTACGGAAACTATAGTTATGGCCCTTATTCTCACGATTATTCTGTGGACGATGGCAATGGCTTCGGATTAGGCGTGGCGTTTGATTTCAATTTGGAATTTTTGCCGAACGCCGCTTTTAGTCCCGTTATCGGATTTAGATTTGGCAGCATTTTTCCAACGAACGGTGGACACGTTCATTATGAAAGTTATGAAAATAATGGTCAAAATAATTATGATGCGGATTATAAAATCAGAAATTATTCTTTCAGATTTTATGTGGGTGGCGCATTTAATTTCGGAAGATAAAATTCGCAGTCAAAAAAATCACATCATCTCGCTGACGACATCGCATGGATTTATGCCATCGTAAAGCCATGCGTACATTGCGGCGGCGGAAATCACGAGGCGGCCATAGTCGCGAGTTTCGGCAAAAGGAAGCGTTTCCAAAAACAAATCGCTCGAAAGTTTTCCCCGCGCATCAAGCTGAAGTTTTGAACCGCGAATCCAACGGCGCACATTTGTCAATCCTGCATTGTAAGCAAACAGCGCGAGAATTTGGGAATCTTCCAACCGCGATTTCATTTTGGAAAAATAAAAAGTTCCGAAGCGGACGTTAATCGCAGGGTCATGCAAATCGTATTCACGAACATTCAGATTGGCGGCGCATTCGGCGGCAGTTCCTTCCATAAGTTGCGTGAGTCCTATCGCGCCAGCATGACTTTGAACGCGCGGTTCAAAAAAACTTTCTGTTCGAATGAGCGCGTACATAACATAGTCGGCAACTCCGAATTCGGCGCAAGCGGAATTCACTTCTTTGGAAAAATCCTGCGGATAAAGAAGCAAAAAATTTTCATGCGAAATTTTTCCGTCTCCCAAGGAATTCTTTTGCGAAACGCCCGCGTGCCTTGAAATTATTCTCAAACTTTTCGAATAAAATCCGCTTTGCCCGTCATCAAGTTTCCGCAAAAATTCGGCGAGTTTTGTAGCGGTAGGCAAATCAATCATTCGCCTGTCCTGCTCAAAGAAGAATTGCCATTCTTCGTAGATTTTTTCCGCAAAACCGAATTCGGCATAGCCAAGCAAAAGTTTGCGTGCGGAAATCGCCTTTTCGTCAGTCAAAAAATCTTGGTTTTGCAAAACCGAATTTTCTTGCGGGCCTTTTTTTCGCGCGGAATTTTTTTCTTTCTGTTTCGATTTGGATTCAAAAAAAATTTTTTCGATTTGCTTTCCGGAAAGTTCGAGTTGCTTTGCCGCCAAAAGTTTGTAATAAACATAAGTTCCTGCATCGCAATTCGCCGCCACCCAAAACGCTTCTTCGATTTCTTTTTTGTCTCCTTTCAAAAAGCCCGCCTGCATTATACGCGCGGTGAGGTACGCGAATTTTGAAACCATCGCGGGGCTTGCATAATTTTTTATTATCGAAAAAATTTCCGAAAATGAATTCCATTTCGCGCCCGAAAAAAGCAACACGGAAAGCGAATCGAAAAAATCGTCAAAGTACGAAGGCTCGTTCCATTCTGCACAATATTTTCGCAAACCAGAAACCGCTTCTTCCACAGAATCCCGCAGACACGACTGCAAATAATACCAAATCGCTTGGTCGCATTCTTCTTCGGTTTCGGCAAATTGAATGGCTCGTTCAAATTGAGAAAGCGTATTTTGCAAGTAAGCGACATTTTTGTTATAAATGATGCCGGAATAAAGCAGCGCGTAATACTTTATTTTCTTGTCCGAAAAATTTTCATTTTGGGCAAGCCGCGAAAAAAATTCTGCGTTCGCAACATTTTCCTTGCTACCGTTCAAACAGGCGCGTCCCATGTCCGCCACAAGTTGATATGTCAGCGGAACACTTCGGCGCGTAATCGTCATTTCCCGAATTTGGTCGAACATTTCAAAGGCGGCGTTGTAGTTTCCGCGGTAAATTGCGATGCGAAATTGTTGAACAAAATTCACATCAAACGAAAAGTCGTCGTGCAATTCCTGGAGATTTCCTTCTCCCGTGATGAAATTTTCCAAATCGTCGCGCGCATTTTCTCGATAAAAAATATAGTGGTCGGCAGAAACGCGCCGCTTTGTAAACCACTCGTAAATCGTTTGTTCCAAGCGTGAATCTTTTTTCCGCTCCATCAAATCCAGCCGCAACCGAACAAGTTCATTGGGCGCAGTTTCAAAATTCAAATTTTCGGTGGCAGAAAAGGCAAGCGAAAATTCTTTATGCTGAATGAATTCGCGGCAAGCAAAAAGTTTTGCAAAATCATCGTCATATTTTTTTAGGAATTCTTGGCAAGTTTTTACCCTTTCTTGAATGTTTCCAAGAAGCGCGAGTTGTTCAAAACTTCGTCGCGCAGAATAATAACTTCCCCTTTGAATGCACCGCTCAAAATTTTTTTTGGCTTTTTCTTCATTTCCTTTTCGAAGTTCTTCCAATCCAAAAAAATATTGCGCATCTTCGCCGTAAAATTCATTCAAAGAATTTTTTGAAGAAGCGTTGCATCCAAAAGAAAATGCCGCGAAAAAAATTGCGAAGCCGAGAACGATTTTTTTTAATTGCGCATTCATCATTCTTCTGGAATCCGAATCGTACTTCCCGCGATTATGTAGTCAGGATTTTTGATGTTGTTGTAGCGAGCAATTTTTGGATAGAGCCACGGATTTTTGTAATATGCCGCCGACAAATCCCAAAGCGTATCGCCCCATTTTACTTTGTAGACAATTTCCTTTGGCGCAGATTTTTCTTGCGGCGGGGGGAAATCCGGAACAACATTTTTTGTTTCCTCAATAACAACAATTTCGTCTTCCTTTGCAGGCGGCGCAACTTGCGCAACAGGCTCGGGGGGAGGCGATGGCGGCAATTCGGAATTGCCTTGTTCGATTGAAAAATCTTTCGTCAACTCTTGTGCCAAATCTTGCGTTTGATTTTTGCCGGACAAATTGAATCGACTTGGCGCAACAAACAAAATCGCAAGCAAAGCGAGCACGCAAATAATCGCGCACACAACGCAAACTATGACAGGAAATTTTTGATTTTTTTCCTGCGAATCTTCGTTGTATGTTTTTTCATCGTCATACAAATCCGAAAAATCAAGCGCGCCCGCCGGAGGAAGACTGGTGTCCGAAAACGAGTCGAAAGAATTTTCCGCCGACGATTTTTCTTGCGACGAAGAAAAATTCGTGTCATCAAAATTCGGCATTTCAAAATTCATATCCGAAAAATTCAAATTGTCATTTGCGGCAGAGTCATCTTGAATTTCATTTTTCGTCTCGGAAAAATCAGGCTCATCAAACGAAAGGTCAGGAAGATCCAAATCGGGCAAATCAGAATCCGATGGAGTGTCGAGCGTCGTATCGTTTTCGGCAGAATCTTCCGCACCAAAGTCCAAATCAGGCAAATCTAAATCGGCTTCTTCCAATGACGAAGTTTCGTCAGAAATATTTTCATAGTCCATCGGTGTGGCTTCCTCCAATGAAATGTCATCATCGAGTGACAAGGTTTCGTCCGAAACCGCGTCTTCCTGCTCGGAACTCTCCGGCAAACTCAAATCGATTTCATCCAAAGAAGGCAGGTCATCCGCGAGACTTTCCTCTCCATCCGCCACAGTGTTCGCAGTTTCCGCAACATCATTTTCTTCGGGCGCGCTCCCTTCCAAAGCGGACAAGTCAGAATCCGACAAGGCTTCGTCCGTAAGCGCGTCTTCTTGCTCGGAACTCTCCGGCAAACTCAAATCGATTTCGTCCAAAGACGGCAAATCTTCCGCGAGACTTTCCTCTCCGTCCGCCGTTTCTTCAACCGCTGCGACATCATTTTCTTCGGACGCACCTTCTTCCAAAGCGGACAAGTCGGAATCCGACAAGGTTTCGTCCGTAACCGTGTCTTCCTGCTCGGAACTTTCAGGCAAACTCAAATCAATTTCATCCAAAGAAGGCAAGTCATCCGCGAGGCTTTCCTCTCCGCCCGCCGCGGTCTCCGCCGTTTCTTCAACTGATGTGGTTTCTTCGGACGCACTTCCTTCCAAAGCGGACAAGTCGGAATCTGACAAGGTTTCATCCGCAACCGTGTCTTCCTGTTCGGAACTCTCCGGCAAACTCAAATCAATTTCGTCCAAAGAAGGCAGGTCGTCCGCGAGACTTTCTTCTCCGCCCGCCGCAGTGTCCGCAGTTTCTTCAACCGTTGCGCCATCATTTTCTTCGGACGCACCCTTTTCCAAAGCGGACAAGTCGGAATCCGACAAAGTGTCGAGCGTCGTATCGTTTTCGGCGGAATTCTCTGCGCCAAAATCCAAATCGGGCAAATCGGCGAGCGCAACGCCTTCATCGGAATTTTCTGCGGCGGAATTTTTTTCGTTTTTTGTTTTTGAAAGCAATGAAATCGAAAACTGCGATTCTGCGCCGCTTTCTTTGTCCACGATTTTTGCCGAAAGCTCATTGTTTTCATCGAGCGAAATTTCAAGCCCGATGTTCGGTTCGCCATTCGGATGTTTTTTCATTTTGGAAATTTCCAACGTGTCCAAATATTCGGCTTCATCAATCGAAGATTTTTCCGAGCGATACAAATCAAGTTTTACCTTCGTCTGATTGTCCTTCACGGTCGTGAGATTGATTTCTTTTTTTCCCGGCGAACCTTCTTCCAAAATTGGAAAGAAAGTTCCGTCCGCCAATTTTATGCCGATTTTTTTCATAAAAGCCTCGCGAAAACTGATAGAACATTATATCACAAATTCAAGTATATGTATAGAAGAAATCAACAAACATCGATGCAGAACATCGGCGTATGAAACACTCCGCACGAAGCAAAATCACGCGCGAAGAAGAATTCCGTCCACCGCCAAATTCAAAGTTTCGCGAATCGCATCGATGGAATTGTCGCCCAAAATAGAAAATCTAAAAATCGAAGAAAGAATCAAACTGTAAAGCATTTCGTAAGTTGTGCGGACATTGATTTTTTTGAACTCGCCGTTTTTAATTCCGCGAATGAGAATTCCGTCAATCAAATGGCGCAGCCGAATCAGCCGCCGCCGAACGCGCTCGCGCGGATTGTCACCTTTTTTCTTGCAGCTCAAAAGATAATAAAGCACTACGGAAAACACGCCTGCATTTTTTTCGCATTCGTCCGCCAGCACGCCAAGCGTTTCCCGCAACGCGGCTTCCGCACTGATATTTTTTTCGACAACAATTTCTTTCAAACGCAATTCGATTCTTTCGGTGAGCTGTTTTATGCTCCATGAAAAAATCTCGCATTTATTTTTAAAATAAATGTAAAGCGTGGTGCGCGTAATTCCGCAACGATCGGCAATTTTTTGAAACGTTACGTTTTCATAGCCTTCGTCAACGAAAACTGCGAGCGCGTTCTGCAAAATTTCTTGGCGACGTTTGTCGTGTTCAACTATAATTGCCATAATTTCTCAACAGCGTTTGCACACATCATATAGATTTTACTGTACGTTATTGTACATATAAAAACACGTGTTCAATTTTCCGGCCTTTATGCTTTTTAAAAGCGGCGCGTAATGTCCGACGCATTTTTGGAATTCCCTGTTCGACGTTATGAATCCCATCTGCCAATTCGGAAAATTTTCAAAAAGGCAAGCCATCTCTTTGTAAAGAATTTCCGCCTGCGCCGCATCGCCCAAACGTTCGCCGTAAGGCGGATTGGAAAGCAACAAGCCTTGCGGATAGGGCGCACTCAAATCTTTGAAGTCGGCGCGGACAAAATCCACGCGCTTGATTTTCGCATCGCTTCCGATTGACTGCAAAGCGCGTCCAGCGATAACGCAAGCGCACTCCACATTTTGTCGTGCGTTTTCAACGGCGTTTTCATCGATGTCGCTTCCTGTAATGCGAATTTCAACGTCCGTCCGAATTTTTTCCGCCTCAGACCTGCGCAAATCTTCCGCGCGCTTTTTGTTGAAAAACGGCAAATTCTCCAACGCGAAATTCCTTCCCAAACCGGGCGCGACATTACAAGCATAAAGCAGCGCTTCGATTGGAATTGTGCCTGAACCGCAAAACGGATCGTGCAAAGGAGTTTTTCTGCGCCACAGCATCATCTGCAAAAGAATCGCCGCCGTTGTCTCGCGCATCGGAGCAACTCCGCCTTGTGTCCTGTAGCCGCGTTTGTGGAGGGGCTGCCCGGAAAGGTCGAGCAAAACTTGCACGCGGTCATTTTCAACATAAATGCGAATGTCGCTCTGCGCTCCTGTTTCGGGCAAAGAATGCATCCGCCAAACTTCGCCGAGTTTTTTATAAATCGCTTTTTGCGCCATCGACTGAATCGTGTGCTCGGAATCAAGCCGACTTTTATAAACGCGCACTTTGTCAATCACCACGCGCGAATCTTTCTTTAAATAATCCTGCCAAGGCGCGGCGTAAATTCCATCGAAAAGCAAATCGAAATTGTCGGCAGGAAATTTCGCGATTTCCAAAAAAATTCGATCGGCAGTGCGCAAACATAAATTCGCAAGAAACATCGAATCGTTGTCGCCGGAAAACACCACGCGCCCAGGAATTTTTTCCGCGCTCGAAGCCGAAAGTTTATAGCCGAGATGCTTTATTTCATTGCCCAAAATTTTTTCCGCACCCACCGCGCACAGAGCCACAAGGTTGTTCATAGTTTGAGTTTAGCATTTTTTCGCGATTTATTCTAGTAGAAAAATTTTGAACTTAAAATGGAATGGCGCGGATTTCCGCAACAATTCGCCAAAACTGCCGGCGTGAACGATTTGATAATCTCTCAAAAAAAAATTCTTTCTGTTTGTATTTTTTCCTTGAAAAAAATCCTATTTTCGCTTATAATATAAGTTAAAATCGCGCAAATAGTCTGTCGCAGTTTTGCGCAAAGGAGAATGGTTATGTCAGAAAAAAAATTTGATTTTACAATAGAAGAACTTGGACCGTGCAAATTCGATTCGCCGATTGAACTTTCGAACGTGGTTGGCGAGCACAGGGCAAATTATGTCAAAGACGATTCTTTTGTACGCAACGATATAAACGTTTTCAATAAAAGCCAGTCAGACGATTTGACCGCGGCGAATCTTTTGCAAAAAGCAGGTCCACGCGAAAAGATTTATTTTGACCCGAAAACCGTAAACGCGGGAATCTGCACTTGCGGCGGACTTTGCCCGGGACTCAACGATGTAATTCGCGCAATCGTGCGCTGCTTGTGGAAACGCTACGGCGTGCATTCTATCCACGGTTTCCAATTCGGCTATCAGGGATTTTTTGAAGAAAACGGCTACGACACGATTATGCTTGATCCGTACAACGTTGACGAAATCCACAAAATCGGCGGTTCGTTTTTGGGAACAAGCCGAGGCGGCGGTCAGCGTGTAAGCGACATCGTGGATACTGTTGTTAAAAAGAAAATCAATATGCTTTTCATAATCGGCGGCGACGGCACACAGCGAGGCTCGCTCGACATTGCCAACGAAGTCGCGCGGCGCGGCTTGGAAATTTCCGTCATCGGAATTCCCAAAACTGTGGACAATGACTTGCAGTTCATTGACCGCTCGTTCGGATTTGAAACCGCCGTCCAAAAGGCGAAGGATGCCGTGGCTTCAATTCACATGGAAGCGCATTCTCAGATAAACGGAATCGGTTTGGTAAAATTGATGGGACGCGAATCGGGCTTCATCGCGACGGCAACGGCACTCGCCTCGCACGAAACGAATTTTTGCTTGATTCCAGAAGTGCCGTTCGACTTGCAAGGACCGAACGGGCTTTTGCACCATCTCGAAGTTCGCCTGGAAAAACGCGGTCACGCAGTGATTGTCGTGGCGGAAGGCGCGGGGCAGGAATTGCTTTCAAAGACAAACCAAAAAGACGCTTCGGGCAACATAAAACTCGCGGACATCGGAATTTATTTGCGCGACGAAATCACGAATTACTTCAAGGAAAAAAACATCCAAATCAATTTGAAATACATCGACCCCGGCTACCAAGTGCGCGCGGCAGTAACGAACGCCAACGATTCGATTTACTGCGAACGCCTTGGCAACAATGCGGTTCACGCGGCGATGGCTGGCAAAACAAAAATGGTCGTGGGACTTGTTCACGATGAGTACGTCCACTTGCCAATCCAAATGGTAACTGCGCAGCGAAACGTTGTCAATCCGGAAGGCGCGTTCTGGCGCGATGCCTTGGATGCAACAGGTCAGCCGATTCTCATGGTAAACGATGTGAATGCGGCGAAAGCGCGAATTGCGCAAGCGATTGTCGATGCCGGCAAAAAGCCTGCGGAAAAATAGCCAAAGTTTGCGTCGAAAATGTTGCCGCAGACTTTAACTTCGAGAATTTCGCTTCGCAAAAAGTTTCGCGCATTAGGAAATATTCAAGATGGCTTACGAAGTAACTGCTACGCGCCGTCGTCCACAAAAATTCGAAGACCTCGTTGGTCAGGAATTTGTGGCGGCGACGCTTAAAAATTCTATCCAAAGCGAAAAAATCGCACACGCTTATCTCTTTTCTGGACCTCGCGGCTGCGGAAAAACTTCCACCGCGCGAATTTTCGCCAAGGCTTTAAATTGCCAAAAAGGTCCTACGCCGACTCCTTGCGGAGAATGCGCCACCTGTCGCGAAATCACGAAAGGCTCAAGCCTTGATGTAATCGAAATCGACGGCGCATCCAACACGAGCGTGAACGATGTGCGGCAAATCAAAGACGAGGTTCAGTTTCCACCGAATTCTTCGCGCTACAAAGTCTACATCATCGACGAAGTTCACATGCTTTCCACGAGCGCATTCAACGCGCTTTTAAAAACAATCGAAGAGCCGCCCGAATATGTCGTATTCATTTTTGCCACGACGGAATTGCAAAAAGTTCCTGCAACAATAAAAAGTCGCTGCCAGCAATTCAACTTTCGGCTTGTTGCAATCGAAAAAATCAAAGAACAACTTATGGAAGCCGCGAATGAAATCGGCATTCAGGCGGACGAAGAGGCTTTGTACTGGATTGCCCGCGAATCCACTGGCTCGATGCGCGATGCCTACACTTTGTTTGACCAAGTGGCTGCATTCAGCGAAAATCACATCACTTACGAAAAGATTCGCAACAAACTCGGGCTTGTGGGCACGGAAAGATTGAACGCGCTTTTTGAAGAATGCGCGGCGCAAAATGTGGGCGCGGTTCAGGAAAAAATCGGAGAATTTTTGCAATCAGGAATTTCGGTCGAACAACTCATCACGAACAGCGCGGATTATTTGCGAAGCCTTTTGCTCATAAAAAGCGGCGTTACAAAAGAATCGCTTTTGGGACAAGACGCGGCGCGGTTCAGCCAAAAAGTTTTGTCGGCGTGGAACAGCATTCAACTTGAACGCGCACTTTCGATTTTCTTGCAACTTTATCGCGACATCAGATATTCGCTTTCGCCCCGCTATGAAATAGATTTGGCGTTCAGCAGAATTTGTTGGCTTGGCGAATATGTTTCGCCGGCGGAAGTGAAGCAGGCGGTGGACAAAGCCCGCGCACTTTTGGAACGCCCGCCTCAAAACGCGGCGCAGAAAACGGCGCAAGTGCAACAGTCTTTTAGCGATGGCGCGGAAAATGCGCAGAGCGGCGCGCCTAAAGAATTCCACTTTGCGCCATTGCATATTTCGGTGAACGCGAATTCTGCGAATTCAGATTCAGATTCGTCAGAAAGAGACATTCGCCAAAATTTGGATTCTTCGAATTCATCGCAAGAAATCGCGCGGCAGAATTCGGATTCCGAAAATTCTTTCGAACAAAATTTTTCGGTGCAAGATTCGACGGAACAAAATCCAGAAGAAAATTCACGCGAGCAAGAATCTGTGCAAAACATTCCGGCGGAAAATTCGCTGCAAGGCAAAGTGATAGCCGCGCTTTTGGTTGAAGATGAGATTGTGGCATCGCTTTTGAAAAGCACGAAAAATTGGCGTGTGGAAAATGAAAATATTTTTGCCGAAGTTGCCAACGAATTCCAAAAAAATCAAGTTGACTCGAAAATTCAAATTATAAACAAAGCGATTTCCGCCACGTTGGGAAAAAATTATTTTTTTCACACGCAAATTGCCGCGACAAGCGAACAAAATTCGCCAACCGAAATTCCGCAAGTTGTGGATATGCTTTGCAAAATTTTTAAAGGAAGTGTCAAAGTTGACAACTAATTAGAGTTACCTATTTTAATGAATGATTATGGGAGGAAAAAATATGAATCCGTTCGACATTCTAAAAAATTTGAACATGGACGCGATGAAAGAAAATTTGGAAAAAGCGCAGACGGAATTGGCGAATATCGAAGCCACCGGTTCTTCGGGCGGAAACATCGTCAAAGTTACGATGAACGGACGAATGGAAATTACGCGCGTTCAGCTTGACCCGATTTGCGTAGACCCGCGCGAAATAAAAATGCTGGAAGATTTAATCGTAGCTGCGCATCATGATGCAATTTCAAAAATCCGCGAACAGATAAAAGAAAAATCCGGCCCGCTTTTCGGCGGCATGGATTTGGCGGGGCTTGGTTTATGAATGCGATTGAAGAACTCGTGGAAAGTTTTTCGCGGCTTCCTGGAATCGGAAAAAAAAGCGCGGGCAGAATCACAAATTTTCTTTTGAAAGCAGACAAGACTTATGTCGAACGATTCGGCACGCAAATGATTTCGCTTCAAGAAAAAATTCATCCTTGCCCTACTTGCGGCAACTGGACCGAAAAAGACCCCTGCCCGATTTGCTCGGACAGTTTGCGCGACCAAAGCGTGATTTGCGTTGTTGAACAACCGCAGGACGTTTCCACAATCGAATCGTTCCATGAATTCAACGGGCTGTTCCATGTTTTGGGCGGCGTGATTTGCCCGGTGGAAGGAATCGGTCCAGACGAACTGAACATCTCTTCGCTCGTGCGCCGCGCAAAAGAAAGTGCCGTGCAGGAAATCATCATCGCAACAAATCCCACCGTGGACGGCGATGTAACCGCGCTTTATTTGCAGCGCATTTTATCGCAACAAGTTTCGGCAAAAATCACGCGGCTTGCTTCCGGCCTTCCTGTGGGAGGGGATTTGGAATACGCTGACAGGCTCACGTTCGCACGAAGTTTCCGCGGACGAACTGAGATTTAGAAAACGCATTTTCGATGTTTTCGATTCACGCAAAATCAAAATTTTAAATTGACTGAATTCGATTTTGCCTATATCAACAGACAACGGCTTTTCACAAATCGAATTTTGCGATATAATCTTTTTGAATTTGCCTCGAATTTTTTATCGCAAATTTCAGGAAAAATTTATGGACGATCCTTTTTCGCAATTACTGCCCAACGCTTTTCATTTTAATTCGTTGCGTGCGACGCAACTTGTCTTGCTGCTTGGCATTGTGATGTTTTTTGGCGCGGTCGGCGGACGCGTTTTCAAAAAATTGAAGATTCCGCAAGTCGTCGGCTACATCGTAATCGGCATTCTCATCGGTTCTTCGGGCTTGCAGGTTTTGGGCAAGGAGACGATTGCCGCGCTGAATCCTGTGAGCACCGTCGCGCTTTCGATGATTGGATTTTTGGTCGGCGGCGAACTCAAATTGAACATCATAAAAAAATACGGAAAGCAATTTGTCGGCATCCTTTTTTTCGAAGCAATCACGCCGTTTTTCATTGTCGGCGGAATAATTTTCGCGGTCTCGCTTGCGATTACAAAAAATTTGAATTTGTCAATTTCGCTCGGCTTGATTTTGGGCGCGATTTGTTCTGCCACCGCTCCCGCCGCCACCACCGATGTTTTGGTCGAATATCGCACGCGCGGTCCGCTCACTACAATCGTTTACGGAATTGTCGCAATGGACGACGCATTCGCTTTGATTTTGTACGCCGTGGCGAATACGATTTCCGCGCCGCTTTTGGACGGCAATTCAGTTTCGTTCGGAATTCAATTGCTGATGATTGCGAAAGAAATTTTTGGCTCGATTTTTTTGGGTGGAATTTTTGGAATCATTTTGGGAATGGTAATTCGCAACATCGCAACCGAAGAAGGAAGAATACTTTCGTTCGCGTTAGGCAGCCTTTTTTTGTGCACGGGAATTTCCATGACGCTGAATTTGGACAACATTCTTTGCGCGATGTCTCTTGGATTTTTTATGGCGAATTTTGCTCCCAAAAAAACACGGTCAGTTTTTACGCTCGTAGAAAAATTCACGCCGCCGGTTTATGTTTTGTTCTTCGTGCTGGTCGGCGCAAAACTTGACATTTGGATTATCACGCCGTATTTGGGATTGATTGCTATAATCTACGTCCTTGGAAGAAGTTTCGGAAAGGCACTCGGTTCGATGTTGGGCGCGCTCATTACAAAGGCGCCAGAAACTGTGCGAAAATATTTGCCATTTTGTTTGCTTTCTCAGGCGGGCGTGGCAATCGGACTTTCCATCGCGGCTGGCAATGATTTTCCGAATTCTGTTGGACCGCAAATTCTTTTGATAATCACTGCCACCACTTTTATCGTTCAACTCGCTGGCCCGATTTTCGTAAAATATGGCGTCACCAAAGCGGGCGAAGTCGGACTAAATGTTACGGAAGAGGACATCAAAAAAAATTCCAAGTTGAAAGACGTAACTTGGGGCACAGAAAAAATTTGCAGCGCGACTTCTCCCGCAATCGTTTTGGAAACCGACACAATCAGTTCGATTTTGGATTCGTTTTCCCGCCACAACAATTTGAATTACGCCGTGAAATCTGCCGAAGGAAATTTGGTGGGAGTGATTTCGCTCGAACACATAAAAGAAACTCTCCAAATCGGAGAAATGGCTGAAAGCATTTTGGCGATGGACATAATGGATTCGCCTTTTATCACTTGCTCGCCGGAAGACAGCCTTCCCGATGCCTACGAGATGTTCGACAAATATGACACGGAATCGATTCCGATTGTAAGCGATGCAGGCGAAATTCTTGGAATGGCAGAAAAGCCTACGCTTGACCATTACGTTCATACGCGCATATTTGAATTGCATCGAAAACTCGAAAAACTGGGTTGAGGCGAATTTTGCTGTTTTAATTTTTGCGAAAAAAATTCGGCATTTCGGAAATTCGATTTTTAAAAATATTGAAAATTTTTGGCGAAAACGAATTTCCTTTTTCGTGAATTTTCAGTATATTTATATTAAGTTTCTTGTTTCGCAGAAACTCGTTATTTTAACTTCGAGTTTTTGTTTTACAAAAACTCGTGTATTTACGTACCCGCTCACGCGGGCGAACTCGTCATTCTCGGAAGTCGAAATTTCCTGCGATGCCGAGTTTAATTGGAGTTTTTTATGGAAGAACTTGAAGCAAAAGTAAAAGAAGCGTTGGAAGCGTTCCGTCCGCAATTGCAAGCGGATGGCGGTGACATGGAATTCATTTCGCTCGATGAAGAAAAGCGCGTCCATCTAAAATTGCTCGGCGCGTGCGGTTCGTGCCCGATGGCAACAATGACGCTGAAAATGGGCGTGGAGCAATATTTGAAGGACGCTTGCCCCGAAATAACCGAAGTCGTAAACGATACGCCTGCGCCCGATTACGAATTTTAGTTTTTCAAATGAAACGCAATCGATTTGTCTCAAACTGAAAAGCGGCGCGTAGTCAAAAATTTTGTTCTCAAAAAATGTACTGCGATTTTCAGTGAATTCATCGTAGACGCATTTTTTAAGGAGGGGTTAAAATGAAAGTTGAAAAAGATAAAATTGTCGCCATCGAATATTCGCTGAAAGATGAAACCGGAAATGTCATAGATTCTTCGGCAAATTCCGGCGCACCTCTTGAATATTTGCACGGCCATGGAAATTTGATTTCGGGACTTGAAAAAATTTTGGAAGGAAAAAATCCGGGGGAAGAATTCAGCGCAACTATTCCGCCTTCGGAAGGCTATGGCGAAATCAATCCGCAACTCATTGTCGAAGTTCCGCGTGCGCAATTCGATGTTGAAGGCGAAATAAAAGTCGGAATGCAATTTTACGCGCAATCGAACGCAGGTCCTGTGATGGTTCGCGTTTCAAAAATTTCCGATGACAAAATCACAATCGATGGCAATCATGCTCTCGCGGGCAAGACGCTCTATTTTGATGTGAAAGTAAAATCCGTTTCCGATGCGAGCGCGGAACAAATCGAAGCCGGCACCGTCAACCTCGGCGGATGCGGCGGTGGCTGTTCGTGCGGGGGATGTGGAGGAAATTGTGGCGGCGAAAGCACGGGCGGATGTGGTGGCGGCTGCGGAAATTGCGGAAACTAATTAGTGCAAAAAATTTAATGTGCGAAAATAAAATTTCTCAACGCACAATGAAAATTTTTACTACCACTGTGGAAGACTGCAATGCAAAACTCGCGTCTGCACCGTTTCGGTCGCAATGGGCTTCAGAAAAAAATTCAAATTTCGAGCGCATCAAGAATTTTTTGCGTGTTGATTTCTTTTGAGGCATTTTCCATCTGCACAACTACATCGGCAATTTCTTTGTATTGATTGTTACGCCTTGTAAAAAAATCATGAAAAATTTCGCGCGCCTCTTTTTCGCTCCGTGGATTTTTGTCCGCGATGTAAGCGGGCAAATTTTGAATTGGGATTGTAGAAAAATCCGCCTCGCGCATAATCCGATCGGCGGCGGTGTTTTCTTCCGCTTGCAAAAAAATTATCGTGCCGAACGATTTTAAAATTTCCAACGCATTTTGATTTTCGCAAATTCCGCCGCCTGCCGCAACAACGAATGCTTTTTTCGTTGGCGTTCGATTTTTTGATTCAAAAAATTCGGCAAGTTTTTGGCAAGCGTTTTTTTCCGCTTCCATAAATTTTTCTTTTCCGAATTTCGTGTAAATTTCCCGAGGCGAAATTCCTTCGTTTTTTTGAATCAAATCATCGATGTCAAAAAATTCCAAATCAAAATGCGATGCGATTTTTTTTCCTTGCGTGCTTTTTCCGCAATGTTTTATTCCGACAAAAATCAACGCGCGTTCGAAAATTTTAGTTTTCATTTTCAGTTTTGAATTATATCGATTTTTATTGCAAAAGTCCACTGTTTGCGTTATCCTTATGGATATGAATGTTTACGCGCCGATGCTTTTGTGTCTTGTTCCGCTCATCGCTACTTTTCTTTTGCTTGCGATTCTTGTTCCAGGAATTTCGATTCTGCGCGAATTGATTGCCGTCCTTGCAGGGCTTCTCGCGCTCGTTCCAATCGTGATTTTGCAATTTTTATTTTTGGGCGGGCGGCTGGAATTTTTCATACGGGCGAATCTTTTTTTTAGCATAATTCATTCGTTGATTTTTTTCGGCTTGATTGAAGAAGGCATGAAAACCGTTTCGCTTTTGATTTTAAAGGCGCGTGGAGAAAACCTAAAAATTTATTTCGCCTATTCGATTTTGGCAGGAATGGCTTTGGGCTGCTTTGAATCCGTCGTTTACCTTCTGAGTTTTTTGGGAAGGCACTCTCACAACCCCGCGGAATTTTTGCAAATGATTTTTTTGCGCATGGTGACATCGCTTGTAATCCACACGTTGTGCGCAGGGCTTGGCGGACTTTGCATTTTTTGCAATAAAAATCTTAGGCGCGATTTTTCTCCGCTCATTTTTGCGATTTTCATTCACGGCATCTACGATTTTTTTGCGGCGAGCGCATTTCCTTTAAAATATTTTTCGGTGGCGGCAATTTTGCTTGCAATTTTGGAATGCAGGATTTTTTATCTGCGCATTCGCGAAGGTCTTGCTTCAAAGTCGTCTTCAAAAATTTCAGATTCAGAAAAAACAATCGAAATTCCAAAAAGCCCTGCGCTTGTGATTTCGGTGAAAGGCGAGGCGAAAAATTCATCGAACAAAACGCAAGGCTCACAAAAGGAGGAAAAAATGTTATTCAGAAAAAATGTCGAAGATGACGCGGAAGATTTTGAAAAAATCCAAGCCGAAGCGGAAGCGGCAATCAAAGCGGAAGAAAGCAAAAAAACCGTTTTGAAAAAATCCGCAAAACAAAAAAATGATTCGGAAAAAACTACCGTGAAAAATTCTGCGTCGAAAAAAGTTTCCGAAAAAACAGTTGCAAAAAAATCGACAACAAAAAATTCTTCGAAAAAAAATTCCGCCAAACAAGGTGCGGCAAAATCTTCATCAAAAAAAGCTTCTGCGCCAAAATCGAAATCCGCTTCCGAAAAAAAATCCGCGCAGACAAAAGCCGCTCCAAAAAAGACTTCTTCCAAAAAGCCAACTGCAAAAAAAGCAACAGCTACAAAAAAATCTGTTTCCAAGAAAAAAGTTGCTTCTGCGCCGGTCAAGAAAAAATAACGACAAACGGCTTTGAAGATTTGTAAGAAAAACCATCCAAAATTTCGATTGTGCAAAATTAAATAGTGTGCAATTCAATTTTGCACAATCGATTTATAAAATCTCTTCGATTTCATTCTCGTAAATTTTGTTCTAAAATTCATCTTTCAAATATTTATATAAACACGCGGCAAACTTTCTTGAAGTCAAAATTGTTGCGAAATGATTTTTTTACGCACTTTTCATTTTGAAAAAAATTCGCTATAATTTCCGTTATGGAAATTTTGAGAAGATATTTGATTGGTATTGCGCTTGGTTTCATAGCGGCGTTTGTTCTGCCGTTTGATAATTCACAATGGAGCGCGGTGCTTTCTTTTGTAACCGAAATCATTGTGCGAATCGGACGCTACACTTTGATGCCGCTTTTGTTTTTTTCTGGAATCAATGCGATACGCCGATTGCGCAGCGAAAAATTTTTGGCGCGCACATCGATTTTGACTTTTGCCGCAATAGTCGCCTCTTCGATTTTGCTCGCGCTGCTTGGATTTATTTCGATTGTAATCGTGCACAAATTTCCGCACATTCCGATTACGACAGAACGCGCAAACGAAATTGCCTCGCTCGACATTCAAGATTTGTTGCGCACGATTTTTCCACATTCCGCATTTGCTTCGCTCGATAACGGCGCGTTCCTTTTGCCTGCTTTTGTCTTTGCGATGATAATCGGAGCGGGCTGCTGCATTCACCAATCCAACCTAAAACCGATGCTCACCTGGCTGGATTGCGCAAACGAATTGTTCTACAATATTTCGGCGGTGTTCGTTGAATTGTTCAGCGTAGGAATTTTTTTCTTGATGTGTCTGTGGACAGTGCAATTCAAAAATCTAATCAAAAGCGGAGTTTTTTTGCCGCTCATCCTGATGCTTTGCATTGAATTCATTGTGGTCGTTGGACTGATTTATCCGCTCATAATAAAACTCACTTGCAGAAACGGAAAGCCGCTGAAAATTTTGTATGCGTCAATCGTGCCGTTTTTGATTGCCTTTTTTTCCGGCGATACGAATCTCGCGCTCTCCTCGGAAATTCGAATGGGAAACGAAAACTTGGGAATCAAGCAACGCACGAGCGGATTTTCATTTCCGCTTTTTTCGATTTTCGCACGCGGCGGAAGCGCACTTGTAATAATAATCAGTTTCGTAATGATTTTGCATTCGTATTCGGATTTGCATATCGAACTTTCCTCGCTGCTATACATTTCGGCGACAGCGTTGGGGCTTTCGTTTTTGCTCGGCGGAATTCCCGTGGGCGGAACTTTCACCGCGCTCACAATTTTATGCACGATGTACGGTCGCGGAATGGAAAACGGATTTTTGCTTTTCAAACCAGCCGCCGCAATCATCGGTTCTTTCGCCGCGCTTTTTGATGCGGCCACTGCAATGTTCGGATGCTACATCATCGCGTACAACACAAAAACGCTCGAAACGCAACGCACTTAATTGAAAGGGAGAAAAAATGAAAAAAGGTTTGCAAAATTTATTAATCGTGCTCGGCGTGATTTTGGTCGTGGTTTTTGCCGCGTACAGATTTTTCGTGGGCAATTACAATTCGATGGTCGAACTGGACGAAAATGTGAATGCGAAATGGGCGCAAGTTCAAACTCAATATCAACGCCGCTCAGATTTGATTCCCAATTTGGTGAGCGCGGTCAAAGGCTACGCCGCGCACGAAAATGAAACGTTTGTCAGCGTTACCGAAATGCGTTCAAAAGCGCAAAGAGTGAACATCAACGCGGGCGATTTGCAGGACGCGCAAAAATTCCAGGAATTCCAAAGCGCGCAAAATCAACTTAGCGCGGGCATACGAAATCTTTTGGCGGTGGCTGAAAATTATCCCGAACTCAAGGCGAACGAAAATTTTCTCGCGCTGCAAGACCAACTCGAAGGAACTGAAAACCGCATCGCCGTCGCCCGCACTGATTACAACAACGCCGTGCAAGTCTACAATGTGTTCATCAGAAAATTCCCGCAAAACTTCGTTGCAAATATGAACGGCTTTACGGCAAAGCAAATGTTCGCCGCAAGCGGGGAAGCGCAGTCCGCACCAAAAGTTGAATTTTAATTTGCGGAATTGAACAGTTAAAATTGTCCGAACGCGGGCGAATGCGCAGTCCACAAAAACTGAATTTTTCTGTGACGCGTTTTTGGAAATGCGCAAAACGCCGCCCGCGTTCGCCGCGAATATTACGCTTGCCACGGCTACTGAAAATTTGAAAAATTCCCAATGTTCTATTGACAAGTTTTTTATAAAAAGTTATTATATTTAAGCACGACGCAGGGTGGAGCAGTTGGAAGCTCGTCGGGCTCATAACCCGAAGGCCGGGGGTTCAAGTCCCTCCCCTGCTAGTTTTTTTACTGCGCAAATTGCTTTTCCTGCAAAATCTTTCCATCGCATCTACATCATTTTTTTCATCACAAATGCTTTCAGCCCTTTAAATTTGAATGGCTCTATTTCCATAATTTCTGCGTCGCGATTCCAAAACAAATATTGTCTTTCTTGCAAAATTGTGCTACAATAATTTTATGAGCAAAACTTCTGTAAAAAAGGTGGGCATCCTCACCAGCGGGGGTGATGCCCCGGGATTGAACGCGGCAATTCGCGGAGTTTGTCGCGCGGGCATGATTCACTATGGAATGGAATTCGTTGGAATCAAAAACGGCTATCGCGGATTGGTGCAAGGAAACTTCGTGCCGCTTACTTCAAAAGACTTGTCGGGAATTTTGACGCTCGGCGGAACTCTTTTGGGAACGAGCCGCGAAAAGCCTTTCAAAGCAAAAATGCCGAACGCCGAAACCGGGCTTATGCCAGTTGAAGCAATCAAAAAGAATTATAAAAAAATGGGATTAGACGCGCTTGTCTGCTTGGGCGGAAACGGCACGAACACCACGGCAAGTCTTCTTTCCGAAGAGGGGCTGAACGTCATCGGGCTTCCCAAGACAATCGACAACGACATTGTTTTCACTGATATGACATTCGGCTTCCACACCGCGCTTGATGTTGCCACCGAAGCCATCGACAGGATTCACACCACGGCGCACAGCCACAGCCGCATTATGATTATCGAAGTGATGGGGCACAAAGCGGGATGGCTCGGACTTTATTCCGGAATTGCTGGCGGCGGCGATGTCATTCTCCTTCCTGAAATTCCTTATGACATCGAAAAAGTTGCGGAAAGCGTTATGGCTCGAAAAGAAGCCGGCAAAGAATTTTCTATCGTCATCGTTGCGGAAGGCGCGCTTTCCAAAAAAGAAGCCAAACTCGACAAAAAGGCTTTCAAAAAGTCTCGCGCGGAAATGCCGTATTCAATCGCGTACCGTGTGGCGCAAGAATTGGAAGCCGTCACAAAATTGGAATCGCGCGTAACGGTTTTGGGATATTTGCAGCGCGGCGGAACGCCTTCTCCTTACGACCGAGTCTTGGCAAGCCAATACGGAGTGGCTGCCGCAGATTTTTTGGCAAAAGAAAAATTCGGAAATTTGGTGGCGCTTCAAAACAACAAAATTGTAGCCGTTCCGCTTAAAGATGTGGCGGGCAAAGTAAAAAACGTTCCGCTTGATCATCCGATGCTTTTGGCAGGCCGCAATTTGGGAACGTCTTTTGGCGACTGAAAATTTCAAATGCAAATTCTGCGCCGAATGCTCCGGGCTTGCCTGTGCGGGCGAACTTCCCGGAATGGGCGGGGTGTTCGGCGGAAAAAACAACATCCTCAATTGCGCCGCTTGGAAAAAATTTTTTTCCGAATTGAATCCAACTCAAATTCAAAATGCCGAATCAAAATTGAACGAAGTGGGCGCAGAATTTTTCAGGCTCGCGCCAATTACTGGCGCTGTCGAAAATATCGGCTGGAATGACGAGGAAAGTTTTTATGCGCCGTTCGTAAAATCCTGCGCCCAAGCAAAAATCGGCTTAAGCATTGGTGATGGCATTCCCGACCAGAAATTGCTATCCGGAATAAATGCCGTTCGTGCGCTCGCTCCACAACGCGCGGCAGTTTTTTTGAAACCATATCCGCAACAAAAACTGTTCGAAAGAATCGAATGGGCGGCGGACATAATGGAATTTCTTGGAATCGACATTGACGCATACAATATCGCAACAATGCGCGGAAAGGCACATCTCGAAAAAAAAACTGCGGCGCAGTTGCGCGAATTGCGGCGGCTTGCCAAAATTCCATTCGTGGTAAAAGGCGTTTTCACAAAAGCCGATTTGGATTTGGTGAAAGAATTGCAGCCGGATGTCGCGATTGTTTCAAACCACGGCGGGCGCGTGGAAACAGATATTGGAAGCACGGCAGAATTTTTGCAAAACAATTTTGCATTTTTGAAAAAACATTGCGGTCAAGTTTGGGTTGACGGTGGAATCCGCACAAGGCAAGACGCGATTGCGGCGGCGGCTTTGGGCGCAGAACAAATTCTTCTTGGTCGCCCGTTGATTTCGGCATTTTGCAAAAGCGGCGAACAAGGCGTAAAAAATTTTTGCGCCCATTTAGCAATGCAGTGAAAACCAACAATTCAACAAATAAGTTTTTGGAGAAATTCCGAAATTGAAATGCCACACATATACCCTATACCCGTATGAGGTATATATATTTTGGCACAAAACAATGCAATAGATGAGTTTTTTGAAATCGCGGTTAAAATCGCTTTTGCGAAATTTACTTTTCTTGCAAAATTTCGTCCGTGTTCATCAAGCGCACATGCAGCGGCGAAAGTCCTTCCAAAGTCAATTCGGCGGCGCGTTCTTTTTCCTCATTCAAACCAGAAACCGCATCGGTAACATAGACAGCGTAAATGCCAGCGTCAATCAAATCGAACACAGTGAAAAGCACGCAACATTCCGCCACAACGCCCGTAAGAAAAACCCTGCGCGCGTTTTTGCACGCCGCCAAAATCCGCTCGTCTTTTAGCGAAGAATATCTGCTTTTTTCGATTACCGAAAATTTTTGGGCAAGCACTTCAAGTTCCGGCACAAGCGCGTTCGACCAAGCGTCATTGTTCACGGCGGCGTTTTCGATATTGTAATTCTTCCAAACACCTTGCGCGTTTTCATCCGCAATGAATTTCGTGAGAATCACTTCGTCAAATTTTTCGCTTTCTGCCAACTGCAAAATATTTTGCGCCGCGCCCGCAGTGTTGCGGCATTCCCATTTCGCACCGCGCGTGTAAACATTTTGCATATCGATAATCAAAAGTAAATCACCATTCATTTTTTATCTCGATTTAAAAGTCGCTAAAATTTCGCGCCCTTACATTTTCAGCAATCGCTTTTCGCACGAATCAAAGGCCTGTGCCTTCATCGATTCCCATCATAATGTTCATACATTGAACGGCGGCACCGCTTGCGCCCTTGCCCAAATTGTCGAACCGCGCACAAAGGCAAATGCGCTCGTCATTGCCAAAAACGAAAATCTGCATTTCATTTGTGTCGCGCAAAGTGTTGGCAGGAATTGTCGAGCCGTTCAAAACGCCCTCTCCATTCAGCGGAACGACTTTTACAAAGCGGCTGCCTTCGTAATGCGCGGCGAGTTCCGCGTGCAGATTTTTCATGTCGATTTTTTTTGCGAGCAAGCGCGAATGAAGCGGAACAGTAACGGTCATTCCGTTGAAGTAGTCGCAAATGTACGGATTGAAAATCGGCTCAAAAGAAAGCCGCGCGATTTTTTTCATTTCGGGCAAATGCTTGTGTTCTTGCGTGAGCGCGTATTCGCCCGGAGATTCCAATTCAAAATTGCGCGCGGGGTCTTCGTATCGCGCGATGGCTTTTTTCCCCGCGCCGCTGTAGCCCGAAACCGCGTGGCACACAATGGGATAGTCCGGCGAAATAATTCCGCGCTGAACGAGCGGATATACCAGCGCGACAAAGCCGCTTGCGTAGCAGCCGGGAACTGCGACACGCTTTGAGGAAATTATTTTTTGTCGGAATTCCGCGCCCAGTTCTGGAAACCCATACGCCCAATCAGGATTCGTTCTGTGCGCCGTGGAAGCGTCTATGATTTTCGTTTTCGGGTTTGTACAAAGCGCGACGGCTTGGATGGCGGCGGCATCGGGCAAACACAAAAATGTAAAGTCCGAAGCGTTTATGCATTCGGCGCGCGCGGCATCGTCTTTGCGTTTTTCTTCGTCAATCAAAATCAATTCGATGTCACGACGATTTTTGAAACGCTCGAAAATTTTGAGACCAGTAGTTCCTTCCTTTCCGTCAATAAAAATCTTGTACATGAATTCGAGTATAAAATAAAATTCAAAAAAATTCAATCGGCGAGATAAGGAGAAAAGTTTTTTATAGGCGAAAGATTCAGCGCATCGGAAACATGCAATGCACTGAACCTCATCTACTGTTTTTACTTAGTCAATTTTTGGGCAATATCCTTGTGCTGATATAGCCTTTTTTTGAGAGGGAGAATGATTGCAAACAAATTTTTTTGCCTTGTTTTCACAATCGGTTTGATCTTTGCCGCTTACATCCATGAGCTCGTATGTTTTTTTACATATAGAGCATTTCACGCTTACACAATAAGTAACTTCTGCTATTGCCATTCCCGCACACACAACTAGTGCAAACATTCCAACTACTAATTTCTTCATAAAATCTCCTTCGGAAGCGTTCTGCTTCCTTTTGTTATTTTAGTCCGTTAAGCGAACCACTCTTTTATTTAAAGGACACCGCGCGACACACGGCTTTTCGTCCTTTTTATAAATACTGGCGTGCATTGATAGCAAGCAGTTTTTCAAAACTATCTTCTCGTATTTGGTTTACGAGGAGAATGTGGTGACTGCGGCGTTTCTGGACAAACATGTCCTTCTGCCCTGGAATAACTCTGTCCACATTTTGAACAAGTGATTCTAACAGGCTTGTTTGAAGCCTGCGCAAAAATCATTCCTGCGCACATAACTATTGAGATAATTCCGAGAAATAGTTTCTTCTTCATAATAAAACTCCTTCGGAAGCGTCCTGCTTCCTTTCGTTATTTTAGTCCGTTAAGCGAACCACTCTTTTATTTAAAGGACACCGCGCAAGGTGCGGCTTTTTGTCCTTTGTCTCAAACGGTGTTTTTGTCTGCCTGCAAAACGAAGCCTGTTATAAGGCGTGTGCCTTTCCTGTACCGTTGCATTTTGTGCATACTCCGCTTCCATGACAGACATAGCAGTCGTTGCCCGAACGTTTTCCGGTTCCTCCGCAGGACGAACAGTTTCCATTACCTCTGCATGAGCCGCATGGCTTATTTTTCAAACTGTCCATAAGGGAGTCATTGAGCTCTTTTAATCCTTGTCCAAGTGATTGCCCTATATTGCTGATTGCCTCCGCCGCATAATCATAATTACTTGTTGCATTGTTGCTGTTCTGTCTGCTGTAGTTGTCTCCAATATGGACATACAGGTCATCGCGCCGTGCAAACATTTTTTTAATCTGATAGTCATAACCTTCGGGCAACATACCGTCAATGACAAGGATGAAATAGCGGTATTTATACATAATTTGTTCTGGCAGATTCTTTTTCATGTTCTTGTTTTTTTTGACATCATTTATCATGCAGATAAGTTCTGGCTTATTATTGAGTATGACATGGTAGGAATCCTTTTCGATGATAAAATCATCCAAGTTGAATCCGCGTGGACAGTCTTTTTCCTTAACGCCGTAAAAAACTACCCGCGCGATATTTGTGTCCGTGTTGTTGAACACCAAAAAATTGTCGTCCATTTCATCATAGTCTGTGACTTCATAAATCTCGAAAGTGAGGATGGTGATTTTTGCAAAACATATATTGCTGGCAAACAGCATTGCCATGAATATTAGCCATTTTTGTTTCATGTAGGTCTCCTTTGAGGTTAAATCCCTGTCATTTTCTGTGGTTCGTTAAGCGAAACTCTCTTTTATTTAAAGGACACCGCGCAACGCACGGCTTTTGTCCTTGTTTTCGCTGCAATTCGCAAGCAAAGCAAGCAAATAATGCAGCAATTTGTTTACATATTATCATAAAATGACAAATAACTGCAAGTAGTATTTTTAAAAATCCTTGCATAAAGTTATATTATGACAGAAGAAGAATTACAGACGCGAGTCATTGAAAACATTCGCGCGTTGAGAAAAAAAGCGGGGCTTTCACAGGAAAAACTCGCAGACAAGGCGGACATTTCGCGACAGATGATGAACGACATTGAAGGTCGCCGCCGCTGGCTCACAAAAGGAACTCTAGTGAAAATTACCAACGCGCTTGGCGTTGATGTCTACGAACTTTTTGTTCCGTCCGAAAAAGAAAACAAAAAAACCAAAGCGGCCTACAATGCCATAACAAAAAAAATTGTTGCGCAGGTAAAGGAGGCTGTGGACAAGGCCCTGGAGAAATCTATAGCATTATTTTAAAAACGTCAAAAACTTATTTGGTCGCCATTGTACAATCCTCTAGTCAAACTTGCGAAAATTTGTTATAATAAAATTTTAGTATGCCTTTAAACAAAAATATCCACAAAGTTATGGTAATCGGCTCAGGTCCGATTGTGATTGGTCAGGCGGCGGAATTCGATTACGCTGGAACTCAGGCGTGCAAGGCGCTTAAGGAACAAGGCCTGGAAGTTGTTCTTGTCAATTCAAATCCTGCCACATTGATGACAGACCATTCAATGGCGGACGCAATTTACATTGAGCCGCTCATTCCCGAAGTTATCGAACGAATTATTCTGAAAGAAAAGCCCGATTCGCTTCTTTCCACTTTGGGCGGACAAACTGGTCTTACGCTTTCGATGGAATTGGCGAAAAGCGGATTTTTGGAAAAGAACGGCGTGCGGCTTTTGGGCGCGGTGCCCGAAACGATTGACAAAGCTGAAGACCGCCAAATGTTCAAGGACACGATGCTTTCGATTGGCGAGCCTTGCATTCCTTCAAAGGTCGTTACAAATTATGAAGATGCCGAAAATTTTGTCAAAAACGAAATCGGCTTTCCTGCGATAATTCGACCCGCGTTCACGCTTGGCGGCACGGGCGGCGGAATTTGTTACAACGAATCCGATTTGAATGAAATCGCGCACAACGGTTTGCACCGTTCGCCCATCCATCAAATTCTCGTGGAAAAATGCATTTCCGGCTGGAAAGAAATCGAATTCGAAGTGATGCGCGATTCGGCTGGAAATGTAATCACAGTTTGTTCGATGGAAAATTTCGATCCCGTGGGCGTGCATACTGGAGATTCGATTGTAATTGCGCCGGCGGTGACTCTTTCCGACAAAGAATATCAAATGTTGCGAACTGCCGCGCTCAACATAATTTCCGCGCTCAAAATCGAAGGCGGTTGCAACTGCCAGTTTGCGCTGAATCCCGAATCTTTCGAATACGCAGTCATCGAAGTGAATCCGCGTGTTTCGCGTTCTTCCGCGCTGGCTTCCAAAGCCACCGGCTATCCGATTGCGAAAGTTGCCGCATTGATTGCGATTGGCTACACGCTCGATGAAATTCAAAACTTTGTCACGAAAAAAACGGCGGCTTGCTTTGAGCCTGTTTTGGATTATGTCGTCGTCAAATTCCCGAAATTCCCGTTCGACAAATTTGTTTATGCCGCGCGAAAATTGGGAACGCAAATGAAGGCAACTGGCGAAGTGATGGCAATCGGGCGGACATTCGAGGAAGCGTTGATGAAGGCGGTTCGCGGTGCTGAAATCGGAGTGTCTTCGCTTAACTTGCCGGCGTTCGCGGAGGAAAGCGATGAAAAAATTCGCGAGCGTGTAGGCGAATGCACGGATCAGAGACTTTTCGCAATTTTCCAGGCACTCAAACGAAAAATTATGACTGTTTCGCAAATCCATCAAATTACGATGATTGACGAATGGTTCTTGGAAAAACTGAATCTGCTTGTTGCGATGGAAGAAAATTTCTGCGCGGTAAAAAATGGCACGCGCGAGTTTACGCAACAATTTTATCTTGAAGCAAAAAAACTCGGCTACCCCGACACAGTTATCGCAAATTTGACTGGAAAAGAAATCATCGGTGCGAGCGGAACTCTTGCCGAAGAAAACGCCGCCCGCGAAATTCTTGCGCAAAATTCCACAGGAAAAAATTGCGATAAAGTGGCGCACGTTCCGCATTCTTACAAAATGGTCGATACTTGCGCGGGCGAATTCAACGCGGAAACGCCTTATTTTTACGGCGGCTTTGGCGAAAAAAATGAAGCGGCGGAATTTTTGAACACATTGCACGGCGATGAAAATTCTTCGCAATCGCAAAACAGGCGCGGAACGATTGTCGTTCTCGGCTCTGGCCCGATTCGCATTGGACAAGGAATCGAATTCGACTACGCTTCGGTTCAATGCGTTTGGTCACTCAAAAAACTTGGCTATGAAGTTGCGATAATCAACAACAATCCTGAAACAGTTTCCACGGATTTTGACACGGCGGACAGGCTTTATTTTGAGCCGCTCACTCCCGAAGATGTGATGGGCGTTATCGCAACCGAAAAACCGCTCGGAGTGGTCGTGGCGTTCGGGGGGCAGACTGCGATAAAATTGACGAAATTCTTGGATTCGCAGGGAATCAGAATTCTGGGAACGAGCGCGGATTCAATCGATTTGGCAGAAGACCGCGAACGTTTCGATGAACTTTGCGAAAGGCTTGCGATAAAGCGGCCGAAGGGTCTCACAGTCCTCACGTTGGACGAAGCCTTGGACGCAACGGCAAAATTGGGCTATCCTGTTTTGCTGCGCCCATCCTATGTTTTGGGCGGACAAAATATGATTGTCGCCTTCAACGATGACGATGTTCGCGAATATATGAAAATCATTTTATCGCAAGGCATCGAAAATCCCATTTTGATTGACCAATATATGATGGGAATCGAACTGGAAGTTGACGGCATTTGCGATGGCGAAGACGTGCTCATTCCCGGCATCATGGAACACATCGAGCGCACTGGAATTCATTCGGGCGATTCGATTGCAGTCTATCCAAGTTGGAATTTGAATGATGTCCTTCGGGAAAAAATCGTAAAGCAATCGCAAGATTTGGCTCTAAAACTCGGCACAAAAGGTTTAGTAAACATTCAGTATTTGATTTACAACAACGATCTTTACATCATCGAAGTGAATCCGCGCTCAAGCCGAACCGTGCCGTACATCAGCAAGGTTACTGGCGTTCCGATGGTGGAACTTGCGACACGCGCGATGCTCGGCGAAAAAATCCGCGACATGGGATACGGCACTGGCCTTTACAAAATTCCTCCGTATTTTGCGGTAAAAGTTCCAGTGTTCAGTTTTGAAAAATTGATGGACGTGGACACGCATCTTGGTCCCGAAATGAAATCCACAGGCGAGGTTTTGGGAATCGCAAACACGATGGAAGAAGCGTTGTTCAAAGGTTTGATTGGCGCGGGCTACAATATGAAGCGTTCGGGCGGAGTCTTGTTCAGCGTGCGAAAAACAGACCGCTACGAACTTCCAGAATTGGCGCGTAAATTCTACGACATGGGATTCAAACTTTTCGCCACCGAAGGCAACGCACAAACTTTGCGCGACTTCGGAATGGAAGTGGAAGTTGTCAACAAAATCAGCGAAAATCACGACAACAATATTTTGAATTTGTTGGATTCCGGCAAAGTCGATTACATAATTTCCACTTCGGCAAAGGGTCGCGACCCGCGCGCCGATTCGGTGAAAATGCGCCGCCATGCCGTGGAGCGCGACATTCCTTGCCTCACTTCGCTTGACACAGCCAACGCGCTTGCGAATTGCCTCAAGTCAAAATATTCTGCGGAAAATGTCGAACTTGTGAACATCAATACTTTGCGCACGCAAAAGCAAAAAATCAAATTCACAAAAATGGATTCTACCGGAAATGATTTTATCGTCATCAACGCAATCGAACAAAGCGTGAACAATCCTGCGGGACTTGCGGTGCGTTTGTGCGACAGGCGCGGCGGCGGAATCGGCGCAGACAGTTTGGTTTTAATTGAATCGTCAAATTTGGCGGACGCGAAAATGCGGTTTTTCAATCTCGATGGAACGGAAGGAAAAATGGCTGGAAACGCAATTCGCTGCGTGGGAAAATATTTGTACGACAACAACATCAATTCCATTCAAGAAAAGCACGGCAAAAAAAGCGACGCCACCGAAACGATTACTATTGAAACAGAAAGCGGCGTGAAAACTTTGGTGCTTTATAAGCAGGATGGAAAAGTTACGTCTGTTACTGTTGATATGGGACGCCCGACTTTTGCAAGCCAATCGCTTCCCACGACTTTGGAAGAAAGCGAAGTTCCGATTTCCGAGATGAACAAAGACAACGCATCGCTTTTGCCCAAACGCGCCGTTTTGAACGCGCCTCTTTTGATAGATGGAAAGCAGCACAACGTAACGTGCGTGGGCGTTGGAAATCCGCATTGTGTCGTGTTCAGCAAATCTGTGGACAAAGAGCCGCTGGAAACGCTCGGTCCGCTTTTTGAAAACCACGCGGCGTTCCCCAACCGCACGAACACAGAATTCGTGCGCGTGGCTGGCCCGAACGAACTCAAAATGAGGACGTGGGAACGTGGCAATGGCGAAACTTGCGCCTGCGGAACAGGAGCGTGCGCGGCGGCAATCGCATCGGTTCTCAATGGATTTTGCCCGATAAACCAAAACATCACGGTGCGAGTGCGTGGCGGAAATCTGATTGTGAAATACACCGGCGAAACGGTTTTCCTTTCAGGCGGAACGCAATCGTGCTTTGACGGCGAAGTTGAGATTTAGACACAATGCCTCAAAATAAAAATGCGCCTTGAAAATCATACTTTGATTTTCAGGCGCATTTTTTGTTTTTATTTGAACAAAATTAAAAATCACTTTTGGCGGATGCAGTTTAAATCCGTGCGCGATTTTATTTAAGCAAGCAAAAGATGTGGAGCGATACCCCATACAGGTATAGGGTATCGCTTTTTCAATACAAATTATCTGTAGTTGTATTCAAAGTCAGACTGATCAATCATTTCGTTTACAGTTGTTCCAAATTTTTGCGCAACATTGTATGTCGTAGATTTTACGCAATTTTTGTTTTCATCGTATTTGTAAAAAATTCGCGTTCGCCGTTTTCCGTCCAAACCATAAACCGTATATTCATTCAAAGTAGAATCTTCGTTGTATGTATAAACTTCGCGTTCCACCAAATCATCGAACACATTGAACGAAGTGATTTCCAAAAGATTTCCGTTGCTGTCATATTTATAAACTTTTCGAGTATCGAGCCTGCCGTTTGCAAAATATGAGCAACTTTCTTCAAGCAGATTCGAATCGGAATATTTGAAAGTGTTTTTCCAAATCAAATCGCCTTGTGAATTGTAATAAATTTCTTCGACAGGATTTGCGCCTTCGTTTTTGTAAATCGACTTTCCCGTCAGATTGTCTTTTCCATCGTATTCGCTGTCTTCCGTTTTGATTCCGTTTTCATCATAGGAAGTGATGATTTTCCAAAAAACCTTTCCTGTGTCATCGTAGCAAATTTGTGAAAAAAGATTTCCGTCAGTGTTGTATGTATATTCGATTTTGTTGACGATTTGCCCAGCCGCGTTGAATTCGCTCGAACGAATTTCCATACCGTCTTCATTGAACTCGTGGAAATAATTTGTTTTGGGCGTTCTGTAATAATCGCCGAATTTCGTTACAATTTCAAAACGAGTTTCCGTGTAACTTTTCACATTTCCAAACGGCCTCGGCAAAAAGAAAGATGAACCATTTGTAAAACCGCAAAAGCAAATTGCAAAGAACATCATTGCGGATAAAAATTTTTTCATAGCAAACTCCTCTAAAATATTTTGCAGATATTTTTATTATCGTCAAGGGCAAGAATTTTTTTGAGAAATATTTTGGATTTAAAATATTCATTCTAGAAAAAAAATTCCGATAAAATTTTTATGGAAGCCGCGGGCGAATTTTCAGAAAATTTCATTTCAATAAACGAATGCGGAATAGAGAACGCGCGTGGGCGTTTGCTCGAAAACATTTCGTGGAAAATGCGCCCGGGGGAAGCGTGGCTCGTCATCGGCGCGAACGGAAGCGGGAAAGCAAATTTTTTGAACGCGCTTGCAGGAGATGGCGCACGATTCGTCGCGGAAAATGAACGCGCTTTTTTCTCAAACATTTTTGAAAATTCCGCAGAAATCATTTCGTTGGAAAAAGCCGCAAAATTGATTGAAGAAGAACGCGCGAACGATGAAAGCGAATATTTGGAAGGCGGCGTGGACCACGGACGGACTGCGCGGATTTTTTTGTGCGAAGGAATTTTGAACAAAAAAATCCGGCGGCAAAGAAATGGAGAATTCGAAATTCCAAAAGAAGCCGCGCACTTGGAAAATTTTCCCGAAGTAAAACTCTGTGGCATTGAAAACATTTTGGATCGCGGACTGAAATATCTTTCCACTGGCGAAATCCGCAGGACATATTTGTGCCGCGCGCTTTTGGGAAAAAAACGCCTTTTAATTTTAAGCGACCCTTTCGCAGGACTGGACGCGCAAAGCCGAAAAATTCTTTTGGATTTTTTTGACAATATCGCGGCGCGTCAGCTGAAAAATTCTTGCCAAAGCAGCGACGCATTTCCGCGAATAATTTTGTCGATGGAACGCTTCAATGAAATTCCTGAATCGATAAACTGCGTTTTGGAATTTTCACAAAATGCAATTTCATTTTGTGGAAGCCGCGCCGATTACGAAAAGATTCTAGCCCAACGCCAAAAAGAAAATTCTGATTTTTCCGAAAAAAACAAAATCGAATTCCGGCAAACAGTTCAAAATCTTGTATCCGAAAATCCCGCAGAAAATTTTCCGAACGAAAAAAAATCCGCAGAAAAAATTCTCGTGGAAATGCGCGGCGTTAATGTGGGCTGGGGCGAACACAGTGTCTTGCGCGATTTGAATTGGACTTTGCGACGCGGCGAACATTGGCTGATTCGCGGGCCGAACGGTTCGGGCAAGACGACTTTTTTGGAATTGATTACCGGCGACAATATGCAGGTTTTTTGCAACGATGTGAAAATCTTCGGTGCGCGGCGCGGTTCGGGCGAAACAGTTTGGGACATCAAGCGGCGGCTGGGAATTGTTTCGTATCGCCTCCATGTGGAATATCGAATGGTGGAACAAAATTTGCTTGGCGTGATTGTTTCGGGCTTCCACGATTCAATCGGGCTGTACGAAGCGGCAGGAGATGTGGAAATTGCGGTGGCGAAAAAATGGCTCGCGCTCGGCGGATTTTCTGGACGCGAAAACGAGCGTTTCAACAATTTGAGTTATGGCGAGCAACGCGCAATTTTGATTTTACGCGCTTCGGTCAAGTCGCCTGAAATCCTGATTTTGGACGAGCCGTGCCACGGACTGGACGAAAACTTCCGCCAAAAAATTCTTGACTTGCTCGAAACAATTGCCGAGAGCGGAACAACGACTCTGCTTCATGTGACACACGATCCTAGCGAAGTGCTTGCTTGCGAAAAAAATATTTTGGAATTTCGTCCTAATGAAAATCCAATGTATAAAATCATTGAATGTTAAAAACAGCGTCAAAATAGTGAACTGTTTTTAACTTCGAGAAAATTAGCCACAAGTTTATGTGGTTTTTATAGCGTAACGAAATTCTGTAGCAGGCCAGCGGCTTGCAACAAAATGCGAGGAAAAAAAATGAAAAGAAAATTCAAAATCTTTTTGGCGACCTTCTTTTTGGCGACCTTCTTTTTGCAAAGTGCGTGTTCAAAAAAAGATGCGAAAACAACATCAGCCGCCGAACCGCCAGCTTCACCTGAGGTAAAAACTTTTGACGAAAAAAATTTCCCCGAAGCAACCATGCGCAAAGGCTACACGCATCCTTATCGCTGGAACACACCGGAAGGCGAAAAAGTTCGTTTCAAGGAAATTTGGGGCTATGTGCTCGCCGACCGTGTGAATGATTGGAATCGTGAGGCGGCACTTACCGACATCGGACTTTTTGCAGTTGAAGTCGATATTTACGGAAATCTCACTCGCGCACCCTCCCGAAGCCTGATAAAAAATTTCAATGGACGCGTCCATTTGGTAGCAGTATGCCAAAGCCAGTCGCTCACTCATTTTGTACTCGATGCGCGATTCGGAAAACGCGATCGCCTGGTGAATGCTTTGATTGCCGCTTCCAAAGATTTTGACGGTTTGCAAATTGATTATGAACTTGTTCCAAAATTGGACGGCGAAGACTTTGCGGAATTTTTGAGGCTTTTGAAAAAAGGACTCGGCTCAAAGCAACTCACTGTCTGCGTCCACGCGCGCACAAAAAAATTGAAAAGCGATGTTGAAGATTATGAGCGGCTCGCAAATATTTGCGACAAAGTTATGATTATGGCTTACGATGAACATTGGGCCACAAGCGCGCCCGGCTCTCCGGCTTCGATGGAATGGTGCAGGCGTGTTGGCGAATACGCGCTCAGCATTTTGCCGCCTGAAAAATACATCATCGGCGTGCCTTTCTACGGACGCAGTTGGGAAATCACGAACGACCGCACAGCAGGCGCGTGGGCATTCAATGGTTCAAGTCGAAGGCTTATCGAAAACGGCGTGGAACAAATAAAACGCGAAAACGGCGTTCCGTATTTTGAATTTGAAAAAACGGTAAAAGTTATTCAATATTTCGAGGATGCCACTTCTCTCCTACAACGATGCAGGATGTATCAGTCTCAAGGTTTTTCCAACATTGCGTTTTGGCGCATGGGGCAAGAAGACGTGGCATTTTGGGATTGGATAGAAACTGATAAATGATTTTGCGGAAAATGTAAGGTTTATTTTCGGGCAGTGGCGTAACGCACGCTTTCTGCCCCTATCTCGCACCGCGCATCAACTTGCCTTTTATGGCTTTGAGCACTCCCCTTGGCCCTTGCGCTTTGAGAATTTTCAGCGCAGACTTTGTTTTTCGCGGAAACCATGTTATCAGCCGTCCAACTTTCCATGAAGCCGAATTTCTCAAATCTTTCATCTGTTTTTGCAGTTCTACCAACTGCCAGTTTAATGCTATCGACGGAAGCCATTCGTAATACTCGCCGGTGTCGATGTTGTACGCCAAATTGGGAAGGGCAATCATTTGCCCGAATTTTAAGTTGATATTTTCGTCATTCCACTCGCATATACCGCTCATTGAAGTAAATGTCATTTCGCCGAAATATATAGTTCCGTCATCCAAACGATAAAAATCGACCCGAACATGATTGAACCCAGCCGACAATTTCTCCGCCAAATTCAGCATTTCCTGTAAATTGTTCGGTTTTTCTATTGTTTTGGTATCCAACGGATAAGAGTAAACAAATTTTTGTTTATTCCAGTCACGGTCATAAAATGCCATTTTCAGACCATTCGTATTACGCTCTGATAAAAACTGGATATATGCTACTTTGCCATTGAAACACCAAAATTTATAATCATATAAATCTTCCCCTGATGTTTCATTTTCTATATATTTTTCAATTACAATCTTAGGCTGAATATCGCGGTAATGCAATTCGCAACCTACTTTAAATGCGAAGTTTTCATTCATCCACTTGTCAAGTTTGTTTTTCACATCGGTCAAATCAAGCTGCGATTTGTCTTTGACGATAATATTGTAACCACTACCGTGATTGCACTTTATCACAAACTGATTGGGCAGTTTGTCAAAGTCTATTTCCTCGAAATCATCATACACGCCCAGCAGCGAGATAAGATATTCCTCGCCGATTTTCTCTTTCACCCAGTCGCGCACAAGATATTTGTCCGCCAGTCTGGTTTTAATCGGCGTCGAGTCGTAGAGCTTCAGCCACTGGATTTTCTCGTTGAAGGTCTGCGGATTGTCTATGCTAAAATGACTGTTCCCCGAAACACAGCGGTACCAATTTTCAAGCTCGGTTTTGTAAGGTATTTTCAGATTAATGATTTCTCGAAACATAGATTTACCCCTTTTCAATTTTGAGATGTATGGTGTTTGAAGAGAAAATAATATAAATAAAAAATGCCCGAGATTTCTGTCGCGCAAATACGAAGTTGCCTTATCTGTGCCTGGCGGCGCAAAAAGCGCGCGAACTTTTTATTGGAGAAAAATTGAGTTGTGTCCTTTGAAGTATAGTTTACGCTATAG
>JAFLSR010000003.1:0-55884 GCA_022510845.1 Treponema sp. | reverse complement strand
CAGTGAGCAGTGAGCAGTGAGCAGTGAGCAGTGAGCAGTGAGCAGTGAGCAGTGAGCAGTGAAATTATGAGAATCGATTTGAATTTGTCAAGTACTTTGCGTAAAGAATTCAACCTTTTGCCCTTTTTTCTGCCTTTTGTTAAGATGTCTTCAGTATATACAAAAAGACCACCAGTGTCAAGGGAAGACAAGAACGAATCTCTTTTTTCTTCTTGCTGTAAAATCTCATTTTGATGAGCGGAGGTATTTATCTTGATGAAAATTTTTTTCGTTTATGATGGAATTTTGCAAAAACAAAAAGCGAAGTCAAAATCGCCAGCACAATGCCGCCAACTTTAACTTCGCCACATTTCGCTTTTTATACGCCTAGTCCTACTTCAAAAGCCCGTGCCGCACGTGCCATTCATCGAGCAGTTTCTGCGTCGCTTCGTCGGGGTTTGCATTGCGGTCGGTTAGCTCCTGGAGAATCTGGTTTCCACGCACTTCGATGCAGACTTTGTACTCGCCATCTTTTTTGGCGTAGACAATCGTGCAGTTATTTCTGAGCACGTTGTCGGCATAGCTTGCCACGCAGTTGTGGAGCGCGGTGCCGATTTCGCAGAGATGGTAGCTGTCCTTTGGGAGCGCGAACTCAAGGCCGCCCACATTGTCCGCAAGCCGCCTCTGCTCGTCAGTGTAAGTGAACACGAGGTTTTTGTTCTTACACTGCCATGAGATGTTCGCGAGCGCGTCGTGGTTGAACTTGGTGAAGCCGTCCTCGGCGATGTCCTTTTTGAGCGCATCGGGGATGTATTTGAAGTACGCGCCGAACATTCCCACCGCGTCGCGCTTCTCTGAAAAATTGTCCGAGGGTTTGAGCAGCGTGTTCATCGTGGGTTTCTCGCCGCGATGCTTCATGCTGTACGCGCAGAATTTTTCCAGCCCTTCGATTCTGATTTCGTTGAATACCCTGCAATACTCCTTGCTCTGGAGAACCTTGTTGAAGAGATTAATGTCTTTGAATCCGCAGTCGCGCACATTCATGTACGTGATGAGGGTCAGGGAACGCTCGGCGTAGCAAGCGCGCAGGATTTTCGTGTTCCTGATTTTCGCCTTGCGCAGGAATTTTTTGAGCACGTCCGGATTGCGGCGGTTCAATTTGAATTTCATTTTCTCCACACGCGCGTCATTCGAAAAAAGCACGTCGCACAGCTCAGGCTCGAATGGGATGCGCGTGATTTTGTACATAATCTGCAAGGGATTTTCCTGCGGCGTTGTGAGGAAGCGTTCGTAGGAAATGCCCGTGAACCTCTGCGCGAGCGCGGCAAGCCGTCTGAGCGCCTCCTGCTGTATCTGCGCGGGCAGAGATTGCTGCACATTTTTAAGCGCGGCGATGTCCGAGATGTAGTCATAGTGCGGCGTGCGCTTTTCGTGCTCGTGCGGGTCGCACAATTGCGGAGTGATTTTTAATGTTCCGTTTTTTAGGTCGAAGAAGAGCGTGTGCTCCTCAATCTGCGGCATGGTGTCATATAACTCGAACTTCTCCGCGTTCTCCTCTGAAAGCGGGGTGCGCCTGAATTTCTGCGCCGTCATTTCCAGCGTGAGCGCGTCATCGTCGCTTTTGAGGCTGACCGCAATCCAGTCCTTTTCGATTTCGTCGCCGTCGATGAATTCCTTGCGCATGAATTTATACCGCCTCATGTCGGAAATCCACGCGAGGTGCTTTCGCATCTGCTCCTCATCGTAGTCCTCGATGTCGCGCGGCAGGTGCAGATGAAGCAACACGAGGTCGGCAGGAACGGAGACTCTGGGACGGGCGGGCTTTTCCGCGAATTCCATGAGAGCCTGTCCTTCACGCGCCGCCTCCTGCAATGCGCCGTCAGTCCATTCTCCTTTTTCAAATGAATAGAACTGCTCTTGCGAAACGAATTTGTTTTTCAGTTTGACCGGAACAATCTCGCTCTGAGTGTCCGCCCGCTCGAAGGTGCTTGCGCCGAGCGTCCGGTAGAAATATTCGCTTTTAATCATGCTGCCTCCGTTTTCAGTATACAAGCCCTTCGTTTCCTAAACGCGCGATAACGATGTCTCCCCTTTCGTCAAGCCGCCTGATGACATCGAGAACTTTTCTCTGCGCCTCGGCAACGTCACGCAGGCGGACAGGCCCCAGAAACTCGATGTCCTCTTTGAGCATGGCGGCTGCGCGGCGGGACATATTGCTAAAGATTTTTTTCTGAATCGCCCCATCCGCGCCTTTGAGAGCCTTCGCCAAATCCTGTGTGTCAACCTCGCGCAGCATTCTCTGAGTGGAGCGGTCGTCCATTTCAGTGATGATGTCGAACGGGAACGCATAATGGTCAATGTTGATGGCGAGGACGGGATTGCGCTCGAAGTGCCGCTCGTGCTCCGCGTAGAGCGCGGAAAACTCGTTCGGTCCCATGCCGTCCATCACGGATTTTGCCATGCTCTTGCCGTAGAAGCCCGCGTTTTTGAGCACGTTCGCCGCCACCACAATTATCGCGGGGTCTGTGCGCGTCTTGCCTTCAAGCCCGGCTAGGGCTTTCTCCACACCCGCCTTTATCTCCGCGGGGAGTTTTGCAAGCAGAGAATCCGCGCGTTCCTTTCCGAGGTAGACGGCAATCTTCGCGAGCGTTTCGCAGAAGCCTCCCCCAAGATAGTCCGCAAGGATGCCCATCGTCTTTTCGTCCGCCTCCGCGAAGCGGCGTTCCGTATTTTCGAGAACGGTTTTATCGTACTCTGTGTTTTCATTGTCTTTTTCCATGATTTCCTCCTGTCTATTTCTCGTCTTTGTCAATCAAAGCGTCTTGTTCCTCTATGGCAGAGCGCAAAAGCCCTTTCGAAGCCTGAAAACGCGCTGGGTGAGCCAACAAAAGTACTTTTGAAAGCCGAAAATGTGCCAAGCGAGCCGCAAAAGTACTTTTGAAAGCCGAAAACACGCCGAGCAAGCCGCAAAAATCCTTTTGAAGCACAAAAACGCTCCATGCAGCCCGCAAAAGTACTTTTGAAGCCCGAAAACGCTTCAGGCAAGCCAAAAAAAGTGCTGTTGTAGCAGAAAAATCCCACTTTCTTTCCTTGCGTGACGGCCCGCTTCGCGTCCTCGGCGGCGATGACGGTCTTTCCCGTTCCCGCGCGCCGCCATTATCGCAACTCCTCCGCAAAGATTGCTGATATTATCGCATGGTTTTTGGTTTGTTTCAATGCTGGGCGGAAGGAGTGCGGCGAATGCGCTGTTAGGGAGCCTCTCCGTGCAGTGAGAGGGGGCGTTGCGGAGGGGCTAATTCCATCGACAATTTTCCCACAACAAAAAAAAACAACAAATTGTGCATATTTTAAACATTTTGCTTTCCGAACATATTCGCTAAATTTTTCTGCCAAACCAAAAATGATTTTTCAAATGCCCTCCCCTTCCGCCTTGAATATTTTTCGGCTTTTCGCTATCATTTTTTCTATGGAAACACGAAACATTTTTGACAATATTTCTTGTCTGGACCACCGCTATTCAATTTCTGAAAAATCTGTTTTTGGAAATCTTTCAAAATACATTTCTGAATCCGCTTCGATTCTTTCTTGCGCGCGCGCGGAGGCGGCCTTGGTAAAGGCGCATTTGAGCGTCCGCGGAATTCTCACAGCAGAATCGGAAAAAATTTTGGACGAAGCCGCCGCCAACATCGACCCCGAAGAAGTGTATGCGGAAGAAGAAAAAACTCAGCACAATATCCGCGCGCTTGTCAATGTGTTCAAAACGAAAGTGCCTACGGAAATCGCTCCGCTAGTTCACTTGGGCGCGACCAGCGTTGACATTTTGGACACCGCCCTCAGTATGCGTGTGCGCGACGCAATTCAAAACGTGGTGCTTCCCGAACTGAAAGCCTTGGAAAACGCTTTGTGCGACATCGCCGCGCGCGAATGCCAAACGCCGCAAGTTGGACGCACGCACGGTCAGCACGCAGTTCCGATTACATTCGGATGGAGCGTGGCGGAATTTGTTTCGCGCCTTGGAAAATCGATTTTGCGCATTGAAGAATTGAGCAAGCAGTTAAAAGGAAAACTCGCCGGCCCTGTAGGTGCTTACAACGGACCTTCGATGATTGTGAAAGACCCCGAAGATTTGGAGAAGCGATATTTGGAATATGTCGGACTTGAGCCGAGCGAATATTCCAATCAGCTTGTCGAGCCGGAATACCTTCTGCGGCTTTTGCTTGAATGCAATGTCGCGTTCGGCATCATCGCGAATTTGGCAGACGACTTGCGCAATTTGCAACGAAGCGAAATCGGCGAAGTGTTCGAATATTTTTCTTCAACACAAGTCGGCTCTTCCACGATGCCGCAAAAACGAAATCCCTGGAACAGCGAACACGTGAAATCCTTGTGGAAAGCGTTCGCGCCGCGCGTCATCACTTTTTTCATGGACCAGATTTCCGAACATCAGCGCGACCTCACAAATTCGGCAAGCCAAAGATTTGTCTCTGATTACATCGCGGGATTTACGATGGCGGTTGCCAGAATGAAAAAAGTCGTGAGCGGCTTGCAGGCAGACCGCGAAAATATGGCTCGCAATTTGGAAAACGCCGGCGGAAAGGTTCGTGGGGGAGTCCTTGCGGAAGCCGCCTACATTCTGCTTGCCGAAAGCGGGGTGAGCGACGCGCACGAAGTGATTCGCAAAATCACGCTCGAAGCCGAACAGACGAACGCGCAATTTTTCGATGTCCTCAAAAAGCACGCGGATTCCTATGAACGAATTCAAGCGCAACTGAAAAAACTCGGAAAGGACGCGGACGTGTTTTTTGCCAAGCCCGAAAACTATCATGGATTGGCATCCGAAAAATCAAAACGCCTCGCAGAAAAATACAAGGAATTGATGCAGAAGTAAGCGCGTGGGCAAACTTTGATGCAGGAGGGTGTATGAAAAAAATCGGTTTTGTCGGAATGGGAAACATGGCGCAGGCGATTGCGGCAGGATTCGTGGCGGCAAAAAAAATCGCGCCAGAAAATTTGTTCGCGTTTGCGCCCAATCAAAAAAAGTTGAATGAAAACTCAAAAAAAATCGGCTTTGTTCCGTGCACTTCAAATTTGGATTTGGCAAAAACTTGCGATGTGATTTTCATCGCTTGCAAGCCGTATCAAATCGAAGGTGTTCTTTCGGAAATCGGCGACGCGCTCAAAAACAAAGTCTTGATTTCCATTGCGGCAAAATGGACGCTCGCGACATACAAAAATGCCCTCGGCGACATTTCCGATTCCGTGCGGATTCAATGCATAATGCCGAACACTCCTTCGCGGGTGGGGCAAGGCGTGCTTTTGTTTGAAAAAGAAAATTCGCTCGCGGCGGACGAAGTGGAAGCCTTCAAAGATTTGTTCGGCGCGTTGGGTTTGGTGGAAACGCTTCCATCGAACCTCATGGGAATCGGCGGCGCAATAAGCGGTTGCGGTCCTGCGTTCATGGATATGATAATCGAAGCCTATGCCGATGCCGCGGTAAAATATGGAATCGCGCGAGACCAAGCCTATCGAATGGTGAGCCAAACAATGGCAGGAAGCGCGGCGTTGCAGTTGAGCACAGGCGAGCATCCCGGCGTTTTGAAAGACGCGGTTTGTTCTCCGGGCGGCAGCACGATTCGCGGAGTTGCCGCATTGGAAGACGCAGGGCTTCGCGCGGCGTGCATCGCAAGCGTGGACGCTATTATGATAAGCAAGTCGATATAAGACATAATTTGTGTTTCTTGTTTTTCAAAATGCGCTCTGTTCGGGCGCATTTTTTTGCTTTACTTTTTTTTCGTGTTTCATTATGATATGAACTATGAATAATGTATCTTTAAACGCATTCCAAACTTTTGTTGTTGTGGCTTTTCTTTTTTTCTTTGGCGGAATTTTGGGCTGGATAATTGAATTGTTTTTCCGCCGATTTTTCGACAAAACAAATCCCGATAGATTGTGGCTCAATCCCGGATTTTTGACCGGCCCTTGCTTGCCAGTCTACGGATTTGGAGCGGTTGCCCTTTTCACTTTGAGTTTCTTGGATGCCAGCTACATTATGCGCCTTGGTGCAAACGGAATCATATATTATGTCTTGATGTTTTTCGTGATGGCGTTGGTAATGACATTGATTGAATTCATCGCCGGAATAATTTTCATCAAAGGAATGCACATTCAACTTTGGGATTACAGCAACGAGCCGGGAAACATAATGGGCATCGTTTGCATAAAGTTCACATTCTTTTGGGGCGTGCTTGCCGCGTTGTATTACTTCTTTTTGTTTCCACCTTTTTGGCGCGCCGTGGTGTGGTTCATACAACATCCATGGTTTTCATTTTTTGTCGGAATGATTTTCGGAATCTTTATCATCGATTGCGCATTCTCGATGCATTTGGGAACTGTGCTGCGAAAACGAGCCAAGGAAATCGACAAAAAGGCCGCAATCAATTTGTGCCAAATACACAGTTACATTCGCCGCGGCACTTCGTTTTCAAAATTTTTCAGCCTGCACAACACGCATTATCTCACTAGCAAAATCGACAAGTTCGAAGAATTTATACAACGCTCGCCCGATTCTTTGAAAAAGGACTAGGCGCATAAAAAGCGAAAATCCGCGCAAATGCGTTTGAAAAAACCGTGCGCGAAAGCCGACATCTTTGTTGATGTTTTTGAATGTTGGCTTTCACCGCGCGTTTTGTACTACTCAAAACGCCGCTATCTCAAAAAAATATTTCCGCTTCAAACGAAGTAAATTCTTTGGTCTTGCCCACAAAGACAATGCGCGAATTTTCAGAATCGATTTTTCCGTAAATAAAAAGTTCATCGCCAAGCATCATTTCTTTCGAATAGTTCAGCCGAAAATCGCGCGGCGTTTTGTTGCGGAATTCTTCTCCGAGCACGTCTTCCACAAAAGCGGCATAGCGAGAATTCGTGGTGTGTCCGTTCGCGTCAATATCGGAGAATTTTATTTTTCTCGAATCAAAAAGTTCAAAGCCATTTTCATCGATGGCAATCTTGGAAGGTTTGAGGCAGTCGGGTTCTGTTTTTATTTGCGGCGGCGTTCGCAATGTGAAATTTTTTGTCGGTATGATTTTGCGTCCGTTTAAATCCATCACGAGCCAAGTGGATTTCGCGCTCACCAAAGTCTTTCCGTCCAAATCCGAAAGTTTATAACATCGAACAAGTTGCAAGGCTTCGGGCTTTTCTTCCCAAGTTGAAATTTCGATGACGCTGTTTTCTTCGGGCATTTTGTGAATGCGAAACGAATTGCGCGAAACCAAAATCGCGATTCCGTGTTCTGCCAAAAATTCGCGCGACATTCCGCGCGTGCGGTAATCTTCCACCGCAATGTCCGCCGACATTTTTACAAGTTCATGCAGACTCAAAATTTTATTCGCATTCGATGCCGAAAAATAAATTCGCCTCTGCGAATGAAACACGCCCTCGGCATCGTGCCATTCTTTGTATTCCATTTTTTCAACCTCACAAATTAGACAAACGCAATTCGCTTTGTGTTGCGTTTCCCCAAATTTTTTTCCGAAAAACTTTTGACAAATTCTATAACTTTACTATAGATTTAATTTAAAAAAAATGCTATCATTTTGCAAACTTAATTTTCAAGGAAAAACAAGGCTCGTGCAAGAGCTTTGTCGGTAAAAAAATGATTACTACAAATGAAATCCGAGTTGGTTCTGCGTTTATGTTTGAAGGTTCGCCGTTCATCGTGCAGCGAATGCTGGGTCAAAAAGGCGGACGCAACGGAATGGTCACAAAACTCCGCGTAAAGAACATTGTTACTGGCAGCACACAGGATTTGGGCTTGGATGCCGGCGAAAAATTCGAGGAAGTCGAATTGGTCGAAAAATCCGTCCAGCTTTCCTACATCGATGGCGATGATTTCCATTTTATGGATCAGGAAACTTACGAAGATGTTTCGCTCACAAAAAATGATTTGGGCGACTACGCCGGCTACATTTCCCCCGATGACGAAAACATCGAAGTGAAAATCACTTATTACAACGATGCGCCGGTGGGAGTAAAATTGCCGATTAACATCACTCGCACAATCACTTACTGTGAGCCGGGTGTCAAAGGCGATACTTCTGGAAAATCCCTCAAACCCGCCACGCTTGATACAGGCGCAGAAGTCCGTGTTCCGCTTTATTGCAACACCGACGACCGCATTGTTATCGACACGCGCGACGGTTCGTTTGTGGAACGTGCCAAGGAATAAAATCTAGAATGAAGTCCACGAATCTTATTTTGACGGCACTCTTCGCGGCGTTGATTGCAGCCGGTTGCTTCATCTTGATTCCGCTTCCCGGCGGAATTCCGATTACGTTTCAAGATATGCTGGTGATGCTTTCGGGACTTCTTCTAGGCCCGCTCTATGGAAGTTTGGCCGTGGCGATTTTTTTGCTTCTCGGCATAATTGGATTGCCGGTCTATACAGGCAAGGCTGGCATTCAAGTTTTGCTGCACGGTCCAACTTGCGGTTTTTTGTGGGGCTATTTGATAATAGCGTTCTTGGGCGGTCTCGCACTCAAGATTTTTTTGCCCAACGAAAAAATCCATTCCAACAAAAAAACGATGCTTGTCATATCTTTGGTGTCGCTTCTCCAAAATGTGGTTATGTTCTCCTGCGCTATTTTTGGATTTATGCTCGTGACGCACGCGACTTTTCAAAAAGCCGTGTTCGCCGTTTTGATTCCGTTCATTCCCGGCAACGTGATAAAAATCGTACTGATGACTTTTCTTACAAAAAAATTCCGTCCCGTCATTTGGAACTACACTCATTGATAGTTACCCACAGGATATAAAATGTCGCCGATTTTGGAAATCCAAAATGTTTCAAAAAAATTCGCGGACGGAACGCTTGCAATAAATGACATTTCTTTTTCGATAATGCGCGGGGAATTCGCCGTGGTCGCCGGGCAAAACGGTTCCGGAAAAAGCGTGATGATGTCGCTTATCGCAAATTTGGATTCGCCCACAAGCGGAAAAATTATTTTGAACGAAGGCGCACGCGCTGGCTTGATTTTTCAAGATGCGGAAAGTCAAATTCTCGGCGAAACCGTGGAAGAGGATGTGGCGTTCGGCGCAAAAAACTGTGGCTTAAAAGGCGAACTTTTATCGCAAAAAATCGATGAAGTTTTATCGCAAGTCGGCTTGCTCGAAAAAAAATTTAATTCAAGCCGAACGATGAGCGGCGGAGAAAAACGCCGTCTTGCAGTTGCGGGCGTGCTTGCGATGGAATTCGATATTTTGATTTTCGATGAGCCTTTCGCAAATTTGGACTGGAACGGCGTGCGGCAAGTGTGCGCCCTTTTATCGCAACTGAAAAAAATCGGAAAAACCATAATCGTCCTCACGCATGAATTGGAAAAAATTCTCGCGCTTTGCGACAAACTCATAATTTTGGAAAAAGGCGAATTGCGATTTTTCGGCACGGCGCAAGAAGGGCTATCGCAAGATTTGGAACGCTGGAATATTCGCAATCCACTTGTGCAATACAATCGCCTGGAAGATTTGCTGTGGCTGTGAAACGCAGGAATTGAAATTCTTTCCGATTTGTGATATACTGATTTTGATATAGTCTAAGCAAAAATGCATAAAAATTTCGCATTCTAATTTACTTGGCTTTGACTTGTTTTGGGTGGAGATTTTGTGAAAACGACATTTTTTACTTATCGCAAGGGCAATTCTTTTTTTCATAGAATTTCGGCGCACATAAAATTGTGGTTGGAATTGCTTTTTTGCATTTTCGTTTTTTTGCCCGACAAATATTTTTTTGTGATAAATGATTTTTTTTCACTGAAATTTGCGATATGTTTTTTGGTTTGCATCGCAAGTTTTTTTCTTTCGGGCAGAAATTTAGCCGTATTCGCGCCGCTCGGCTACATTGTGATTTTGGGAATTCTTGCTGGCTTCGGAAACGGAATAAAATTTGCGATAACTTACTCTCTTAAATTTTTGTTTACGGCTTTTTTTTCGCAAATCGTTTTTATGACCACTTCAAGTTTGCAAATGAAATCCGCTTTGGAAGATGCGCAGAATTTTATCGCAAAAATTTTTCCGCCAATAAAAAAAATAAATCCCGCGCTGATAATTTTCCTTGCGATAAGTTTCATTCCGCAAATTTTTCAGACTTGGGAAAAAATAAAATTGGCGGCGCGTGCCCGTTCTTGCGGAAAAAATAAATACTGCAATTTTCTGAGAAATACTTTTTTGCAATTCGAGGCACTTTTTTCGTGTTTGCTTTTTTATGCCGAAACAAAGCGCAAAGTTTTACTGAATCGTTCGTCAATCGATGAACGAATTTTTTCAAAGCAAAAACTTGAAGTTAAACTTGACGGCGCAAAATAGCCGGCAAGTTTAAACCTTCGTCAATTTTTTATTGGAAATACAAAATATGAATGTATCGCAATTTGACGCAATTGAAAATTTTCGCAAAGAATACAAATCAAAATGCAATGAATGGAGCGCGTTTTGCGCCGAACTTGCTCCTTTGCAGGTAGCCGCTTCTCAAAAAGACACACCTCCTTATCCATTGCAAACGCCTGTCGTCTACAATCGCACACTTGACGAAATCACGCGCGACGACGAAATACGCCTGATTGTAATTGGCGACAATCCCGGCAAGGATGAACAACTCGAAAAAAACAATCGCTATTTGGTTGGTCAGTCCGGAAAAATCGCCGAAGGATTTTTTCGCAAAAATCCTGTTCTTGGAATTCAATTTCGAAAAAATTCAATTATTTTGAACAAGACTCCAATTCATACGGCGAAAACCGCTCACTTGAAATTCTTGGCAAAAAATTCTCCACAAATTGCGCAACTCATTTTGCAAAGTCAAATTTGGCTTGCAAAAAAAACCGCGCAATTACATCAAGCGTTGGTCACAGCATCTCAAAAAGCAAACGAAAAAAAATGTGAACTGTGGCTGGTCGGATATGCGGAACTCAAATCAAATGGAATTTTTGCGCCATACCGCGATTCCCTTTTGCAGGCATACAAAAAAAATTCTGCGGAGCAAGACACTTTTTGTGAAGCATGGAAAAACGTTTTTGTCTATCAACATTTTTCGATGAACAGATTTTTAATTGATTTGAAAGAATTTTCTGGCGCACAAACTTGCGCAAATTTTGACGAAGCATCTCTCAAAAAAAATTTGGAATTGCTCGGCGCAAAACATCGCCATGAAATTTTTGGAAAATGAAACTTGACAAATTCAAAATTTCTTGTTATGAATGAAATCGAATCCGAGAAAAAAATGGAAAAAACTGATTTCATTTCTGGCGCACAAATAATTTCCTCTTTTTTTGAGAACATCGAAAATCAGAAACTTGAAAGCACTTCGAAAATTCTTGTTGCTTGGAAAAAGACTGTTCAAAAAATTTCTGGAAACGGCGCACAACTTTTTGACCACAGCCGCATAGTGGATTTGAAAAACGGAATTCTTCTTGTGGAAACCGATCATCCCGCCTGGAGCCAAATGTTGCAATTCCACAAAAAATTCATCCTCACAGGGCTGAATAAAATTTGCGCGGACGACACCAATAAAATAGAATCTCTTGTGTTTCGTGTACGAGGAAGCAACGCAACTTTGGCAGATGCAGGAAAAAAAATCGCCGCCGCCGAAATGAAAAAATATTCTGAAAAACTCAACGCCGAAGAAAAAATTCTTTTTGAAAAAGGAATTTTCGGCAAAGAAAAAGAATCTGTAAATGAAAACAAAAATGATGAAGAACTTCCAAATAATTTAAAAGAAATTTTTACAAGAATGAAATCAACTGCATTGAAAAATAATGAACAATTAAAATAAGACGGCGTTTTCAACAATGAAAAAACTTGAGAAAATCGGTGGTAGGCAGGCGATGAAAGAAAGTGAATATGAAGAGTTCGAATACTGGCAGAACAAATACATCAATATGTTCGGCGAGGAAAATTTATTCACCACCATATTCATGAGCCACGATGAAGTTTTGGAAATTTTTAAAAAAGCGGTGAATGAAAATAAACCTTACAAAGAGGATTATCCTGAAAATGCGGTCATATAAGACGGCTTTCCACTAATTTTTATTTTTATTTTTATTTTTCACTTTCATTCCATTCGCCGTTTTTTACGCAAAAAATTTTCGTGGTAGAACGCTTGTATCGTTCATAAGGTTCTCCTGGCAAAAAAGTGCAAAAAAGTTGTTCGTATTCCGGCAAAAGAGAAGTCACCATTTGGCGTTTTTCAGGATCAAGTTCGAGGAGAACGTCATCCATCAAAAGCACCGGCTTTTTTTTAATCGTTTGGCTGTAAAACACCGACTGGCTCACGCGAAGCAAAAGCGCGATAAGGCGGCGTTGTCCCATCGAAGCGATTGGTACGAAATTTTTTCCATTGCGCACAAATTGAATTTTATCACGATGCGGACCGCTCAATGTGGTTCCCATCAGAAAATCCCTTTCACGATTTTTTTTCAACAAATCAAGGATTTCATTTTCATCGGGAATACGCGCGGAAAATCCTTCACCAAATTCTTTCCAAGAAGGTTCATAAGAAATCGAAACGCCGTCTATCTCCGTAACTTTTTCATAGAGGCGCGTAAAAATTTCATTGAATTTGAACAAAGCCAATTTTCGTTGCTTTTGAATTTCAAGTCCATTTTGAACAAGCGGAATGTCATACATTTCAATCATCGAAGTTTTTTTCTCTTTAATCAAAACATTTCGATTTTTCAACGCTTGCTTGTATCGCCGCGACAAATCAATGTAAAGGACATCGTACATCGAAAGGCTTTGGTCAAGAAAAAAACGGCGGTCGGATGGCTGCCCTTCCACAAACCTCAAATCATCGTGGCAAAACAAAATGCAAGGCATCGTGTTTATGAGTTCTTTTCTGTCACGGATTTGCTTTCCATTTTTTTCTATTCGCTTTTTGCCTTCGCCGAAAAAAATTTTTACGCTGCGAGTTTCTCCCAAATCTTCTTGATAAAGCGAGCGCACCGAAAATTCTTTTTCGCCGTTTTTTACGATTTCAGAATCAGCGTGAGTTCGAAAAGAATTTCCATAGGCACAATAATAAAGTGATTCCAGAATATTGCTTTTTCCTTGCCCGTTTTGTCCGACAAGAAAAATTTCTTTTGACGACAAATCGATTTTGTCATTTTTCAAATTGCGGAAATTATAAAAAGAAGCAGACAAAAACACAGCGAATAAAATCCAAATGAAATACGCACGGAAATATTGTGCGCGTTTTAAAATCCGAGTTTTGCCGCAAGAAAACATCGCGAAGAATTTTCTTGCCATCGAATTTTTGCGTAAGCATTTACTCACACAAAAATCGCATCAAAATTACCGCGCACAAATTGGCGGCATTTTTAGTTCAGATTCATCGTCATTATCACATGAAAATAATCTGATTTCGGCTCGGTGCGCAATATCACGGCCTTGTTCGGGTCTATGAAATCAAACGCAATTCTTGTAGCGTCCGTCTTTTTGAGCGGCTCTTCGATATATTTAAAATTGAAAGCGAGCATAACTTCGCCGCCGTCATATTTGCACGGAATTTCTTCGTCCGCGTTTCCGATGTCGGATTCGGGCGAAATGAGAGTGAGTTGCCCCGGATTCAATTTGAAAATTATTCGAGAAGAATTTTTATCGACCATAATTCCGATTCGGCTCAAAGCCTCTTCCAAATCCGATTTTTCTACCTCGAAATTTTGCGTCAGATTCTGCGGAATCACGCGGCGATAGTTCGGAAATTCTCCTTCCAACAAGAGCGAAGAAAATTCATAGTTGCCGAATTTGAAAAAAATCATTTTATCGATTACGGCGATAGAAATGTTTCCTTCATTGCTGCAATTTTTGAGGACGCAATCCAATATTTTTGTAGGAACAATCGCCGCCGGAAAATTCGGAACGCCTTGACCAATGCTCTTTGATTCGTAGGAAAGTCTGCGTCCGTCCGTGGCAACCATAATCAAATTGTCTTCTTCCTTTTCAAAATAAACGCCCATCATAAAATGGCGATTTCCATCGTCGCTCACGGCAAACGAAGTCTGCGCAATCATTTCCTTGATTTCTTTCGCAGGAACTTCAAAATACGAAACATTTTCAGTCGATTCAATTTCAGGAAATTTGTCGCTTGCAATACTTTTCAGTTGAAATTTGACTTTTTTCGAAACTGGACGAATCGTAACCAAAATGTCTTTTTGGTCGAATTCAATCATTCCCGCGGGCGAAGTGGAAAGAATTCTCATAAATTTGTCGCAGTAAATCGTCGTCGTTCCTTCTTCCTGAATTTCCACAGGAATTCTCGTAACATAATTCACTGTCGCATCCGAAGCCTTTATCGTTAGCGTATTTTCGCGCGCTTCAAGCAAAATATTGGAAAGAATGGAAATTGGACTTTTGTTTGCTATGATTTCCTGTGCGATGGAAATTTCTTTAATCATAGAATTTCTGTCAAATTGAAATTTCATTTCAAACTCCTGATAAATATTTATAAAAGCGCATTTTTCAAAAAATTTGCTTTTTCCAATTCAATAAGGATTAACTTGATCCCCAATCCCTACGAAAGAAACGTTTCAAGAATCCTTAATATATATTAAATTTATAAATTTAATAATAGTTATAATAAGCGGCGTGAATTTGTTGAAAAGTGGTCTATTTTCTTTTTGTTTAAAGAATTGAACCTTTGAAAAAAAATGAAAAAAATCCACAAATTTTCAACTTTTCCACATTTTTAAAAATTTTCCACAATATTATAACTATTATAACACAAAATTTTCTTTTTTGTATATATTATTTTTTCGATTTTATCTCTTTTATTATTGATTTTATTGCGTTGTCCAATGTGGCGTCTGTTTTTATGAGATTGTCGATTTTTTTGTAGGAAGTCATCATTGTGGAATGGTCTTTGCCTCCGAATTCCGAACCGATTTCAGTGAATGAATTTTCGGTGATTTCGCGTGTGATGTAAATTGCCACGTGGCGCGGAAAAACGATTTTTTTTGTCTGTTTTTTGCCTTTGATGTCAACGAATGAAATGTTGTAATATTCCGCCACGGCTTTTTGAATGGTTTCAATGGAAATGTTTCCGCTGGACGCAGAATTGATTTGGTCTTGCAAAAGTTGCTTTACAATGTCCAAAGTCAATTTTTTTCCAGTTCCAATCATAAATTCTTCATAGCCTATGACCTTTTTGAAAGAGCCTTCCAAATCGCGGACATTGCTTTCGATATTGGCGGCTATGAAATCAATTATGTCGTTGGAAACTGTTTTGTTCATCAAAGCCATTTTTTTCAAAAGAATTGCTTTTCTTGTTTCGTAATTCGGCGGCTGCATATCGATTCGGATTCCGTTGCTGAACCTTGTTTGAAGCCGCTCATTTATTCCTTTAAGTTCGCTGATTGGACGGTCGCAAGTGAAAACCATCTGCGCGTGCTTTTGGTTCAATGCGTCAAAAATATAGAAAACCTCTTCTTGCAAGGCGTTTTTTCCCTGCAAAAAGTGAATGTCGTCAAGCAAAAAAACATCGAGATTTCTGTATTTATTTTTGAATTTTTGTGTCGTTTTTGTCGTCAAAGAAAGGGTGAATTCGTTCAAAAGGGTTTCCGCGCTCAAATACAAAAGTTTTACTTTTCCGCGTTTTTCGTTGTAAATGTAATTTCCGATTGATTCCATCAAATGGGTTTTGCCCAAGCCCGAACCGCCGTAAAGCAAAATCGGATTGTATATCGAGCCTGGATTTTTTGCGGCTGCCAAAGACGCTTGGTAGGCGTACATATTGTTGTCGCCCGGAACGAAGGCTTCAAACACAAAATTCTCGTCCAAATCAGGATGCCTGAAAAATTCTGTTTTTTCTGAATCTTGATTTTTTTCCGCGGAAATTACTTTTTTCTTTGGTAAATCTTCGGGAATTGATTCTGCGGGATTTTCTTCGGATTTTTTTTCGCTTGCCACGCTGGAATTCTTTATTTGGAAATTTATTTCGATTTCCGCGCCGCTAATTTCTTTTATTTTATTTTTTATGATTTCGATGTTTCCGCGTTTAACCATTGTTTCGCGCATAAAATCGCTTGCCACGGCAACTGTGATTATGTTTTGCTCGTCGCTCACGTATTCCAAATTGAACCACAATTTGAATTCGTTTTCGCGATTTTCCTGCCTATATTGTTCGCGTAATTGATTCAAGGATTCTTTCCAAATTTCTTGAAAATTGTTTTCGCTCATAATCTCCATATTATAGCCCATCTTTACTTTTTTTTTCAATATGGATATAATGAAAATGGGAAATTTTCTACAGAAAAGTTTTAAATCGGGAGAAAAAATGGGCGAAAATTATTCGGCAAAAAATATCCAAGTTTTGAAAGGTCTAGAGGCTGTGCGCAAGCGGCCTGGAATGTACATAGGTTCTACAGGACCGAACGGACTTCATCATCTCGTTTATGAAGTCGTGGACAATTCAATCGATGAGGCGATGGCTGGATTTTGCGACACAGTTATCGTCGCTTTGGAAAAAGACGATGTTGTCCGTGTTGAGGACAACGGGCGCGGAATTCCTGTGGACATCCATCCCACCGAAAAAGTGAGCGCGTTGGAATTGGTTTTGACGCGGCTTCACGCCGGCGGAAAATTCGACAAAGGCTCTTACAAGGTTTCGGGCGGTTTGCACGGCGTTGGAGTTTCGTGTGTGAACGCGCTTTCCACTTGGATGGAGGCCGTTGTCGAAGTTGGCGGAAAAAAATATATGCAAAAATATGCCGTGGGAATTCCAAAGACAAAGGTCGAAGAAATTGGAGAAACTTCGCGGCACGGCACTACGATTCGCTGGAAAGCGGACAAAACGATTTTTCAGGAAACTACGACATATAATTTTGATGTGCTTTCAAAGCGTCTGCGTGAACTGGCTTTTTTGAACAGCGGCTGCACGATAATTTTCCGCGATGAGCGTCTGGAAACTCCAAAGGAAGCCGTCTATAAATTTGAAGGCGGAATCGTTCAATACATCAAAGAGATGAACGAGCATTCAAAAAGCAAGTTTTTCATTCCCGAAGAGCCGCTCCTCATTACTGGCGAAAAAGAAGGCGTGATTACGGAATGCGCTTTTCAGTATAACGATGGATTTTCGAGCAACATCAACACTTATGTCAACGACATCAACACGCGCGAAGGCGGCACTCACCTTGACGGATTCAAAAACGCCATCAACTTCGTGCTCAACAAATTTCTTGATTCGAACGAAAAATTCAAAAAGCGCCTCGAAAAAGCGGACAAAGACGAACGGCTTCGCATAGAGGACATTCTTTCGGGAATGGTTTTGGTTCTTTCGATGAAAGTTCCCGAGCCGGAATTTGAAGGTCAGACAAAAGAAAAACTCGGCAATACGGAAGTGCGCACGATTGTTGACGCGCTTGTAAAAGAAAAACTCACGCTTTTTTTCGAGCAGAATCCGAAAATCCTTGAGCAGGTTTTGGACAAGGCTTTGGCAGAAGCAACGGCGCGAATCGCGGCGAAAAAAGCCAAGGACGCTTCCAGGAAAAAATCGCTTTCCGATGGATTCGGTTTGCCGGAAAAACTTTCGGACTGTTCCCTCAAAGACCCCGAACTTTGCGAAGTCTACATCGTCGAGGGAGATTCCGCCGGCGGTTCAGCGAAAAAAGGGCGCGACCCGAAAATCCAGGCGATTTTGCCGCTTTGGGGAAAAATGCTCAACGTGGAAAAAGTTCGTCCAGAAAAAGTGATGAACAACGACAAGTTGGAGCCGGTCATCGCGAGCCTTGGAACAGGATTCGGAAAGGACTTCAACATCGAAAAATTGCGCTACCACAAAATCATCATCATGGCGGATGCCGATGTGGACGGAAGCCACATTCGCACGCTGCTTTTGACATTCTTCTTTAGGTATATGCCGCAGTTGATTGAAAACGGCTACATTTACCTCGCAATGCCGCCGCTTTTTAAAGTCCAGCTTGGAAAAAAAGAGCCGGTTTATTGTTATTCCGATCAGGAGCGCGACGACGCGTTGGCGGCTTTGGGCGACCAGCGCGAAAAGGCGGACGTGCAGCGTTACAAAGGCTTGGGTGAAATGGACGGAAATCAACTTTGGGAAACCACGATGGACCCCGCCCGCAGAAAAATGCGTGTGGTCACGATTCCCGATGCTGAAGCCGCCGACAAAATATTCAGCGTCTGCATGGGCGAAGAAGTCGAACCGCGCCGCGAATTCATCGAAAGCAATTCCAGTTACGCCAATTTGGACATTTAGGGAAAAATTAATGAAAGTGATACCAGATTTTCAAACTTTAATGCTTCCTGTTTTGAAAGAAGTTTCTGATGGGAAAGAACATAAAATTTGTGATGTAGTGAATTCTCTCGCAAAGAAATTTTCTCTTGGTGATGAAGAATTAACTATTATGATTCCTAGCGGAACACAAAGCGTTTTTTATAATCGAATTAGTTGGGCAAAAACGCATTTGAAAAAAGCGCGGCTCATTGAATCTGAGACAAAAGGAACTATAAAGATAACAGAAAGAGGAAAGCAAGTCCTTCAAGAAAAGCCGACAAGAATTGATATTAAATTTTTAAAAAAGTTTGATGAATTTGTAGAATTTCGTACTAAATCAAATTCGAAAAAAGAAAAAACAGAAATCGAGACTGATTATGACAATCAAACTCCCGAAGAGTTGATTGAAACAGCTTTCCAAGATTTTCAAAAATCGCTTGCGGAGGATTTGCTTGAGAAAATCAGAAATGTCTCGCCGTCATTTTTTGAGAAATTGGTTGTCGCCCTGCTTGTTAAAATGGGCTATGGCGGCTCAATAAAGGATGCCGGCAAAGCGGTCGGCAAGACCGGCGATGAAGGAATCGATGGAATCATAAAAGAAGACAAACTTGGTCTTGATGTGATTTATGTTCAGGCAAAACGCTGGAAAGAAAATAACATAATCGGTCGTCCTGAAATCCAAAAATTCGTGGGCGCGCTGGCGGGTCAGGGAGCGAAGAAAGGAATTTTCATCACAGCTTCGTCATTTTCAAAAGAGGCTTTGGAGTACAAGCCAATGAATGATACAAAGGTGATTTTGATTGACGGAATGGAACTTGCGAATTATATGATTGAGTATAATCTCGGAGTTGCGCCATTGCATAATTATGAGCTGAAGAAAATAGACAGCGATTATTTTGACGAGGAATAAATTCAAAAAACAATAAAATAAGGAAAACAAAGTATGGACGAAATTACAACTGCCGAAGGTGGAAAAATAATAAAAATCCCGATTGAGGATGAGGTAAAAAAAGCCTACATCGACTATTCGATGTCGGTGATTGTGCAGCGCGCTTTGCCCGATGTTCGCGACGGGCTCAAACCTGTTCACCGCAGAATCATGTACGCGATGGACACGCTTCATCTTACTTCGGGCGGAAAGACAAAAAAATGCGCCACGATTGTCGGCGAAGTTTTGGGGCATTACCATCCGCATGGAGATGCTTCTGTTTATGACGCGCTTGTACGCTTGGGGCAGGATTTTGCGCAGCGTTACACGACCGTAACTCCGCAGGGAAACTTCGGAACGATTGCAGGCGACCCGGCTGCCGCCTATCGATACACGGAAGCCAAGATGTCCAAAATCACCGAAGAGATGGTGGCGGACATCAGCAAGAACACCGTGGACATGGTTCCCAATTTTGACGACACCACAAACGAGCCTTCCGTTTTGCCCGCGTCGTTTCCGTTTTTGCTTTGCAATGGAACTACAGGAATCGCCGTTGGAATGGCGACGAATATGCCCACGCACAATTTGCGCGAAGTCGCGGCGGCAATCGGAGCATATATCGACAATCCCGAAATTTCAATCGACGAACTTTGCAAATACATAAAAGGCCCTGATTTTCCAACTGGCGGAATCATTTATGGGCGCGAGGGAATAAAAAAGGCTTACAAAACCGGCCGCGGAAAAATCACGATTCGTTCGAAATTCATTGTTGAAACCGACAAGCACGGACGCGAGACAATCGTCTTTACCGAAGTTCCTTACGGCGTGAACACCACGAACATAATTCGCCGCATAAAAGAATTGGTTCGCGACAAGCAGATTGAAGGAATTTCCGGAGCCAATGACGAATCTTCCGACAGGTCCGGAATGCGGCTTGTGGTGGATTTAAAACGCGGCGCAGTTACGAAGCTGGTGTTGAATCAGCTTTTTGCAAAAACGGATTTGCAGTCAAATTTCGGCGTGATAAATTTGGCTCTTGTTCCGCAAAATCTTGAAAACGCAGGAAACCGCTACGATGAGCCAGGATTTTTGACGCTTCAAAAAACTTACCTCAAGCCCGAGATTTTGACATTGAAGCAGCTCATCGGACATTTTGTTTCGCATCGAGAAGAAGTCATAACGCGCCGTTCGATTTACGATTTGAAAGTTGCCAAACGCAGAATGCACATTTTGCAGGCAATCATAACGGCAATCAACAACATTGACGAAGTGATTAAAATCATAAAAGAAAGCCGCGATACCGAGACCGCCAAACTGGGGCTTGAAAAGCGGTTCGGCTTTGATGACGAGCAGGCGCAGGCAATTGTGGATATGCAGCTCAAGCGTTTGACGCATCTTCAAATTGAGGACTTGCAAAAAGAAATAAGAGAGTTGCAGGCGCTCATCGATTACCTTGAAGACTTGCTTGCGCATCGCGAAAAAATTCTCGGAATCATAAAAGACGAAACGAACAAACTCGCCGAAAAGTATGGCGACGACCGGCGCACGGAAATTATTTCCAGCGAAGTCGAATCAATCAACATCGAGGATATGATAAAAGAAGAAGACGTAGTTGTGATGATTTCCAAACTCGGCTATGTCAAACGCGCTTCGGTGAGCACCTACAAAAAGCAGGGGAGGGGTGGAACAGGAAGCAACAGCACCGCGCTCATCGAAGACGATTACGTCAATCATTTGTTCATCGGCTCGACGCACGACCACATTTTGTTCGTTTCGAATCTTGGACGCGCGTATTGGATAAAAGTCCACGAGATTCCGGAAATGTCCAAAGGCAGTCGAGGCACTCACATAAAAAGTTTAATCGCGATTTCCGCGGACGAAGAAATCACGACAGTTGTGCCTATTCGGGAATTCACGGAAAGCACGTTCCTCTTTATGACAACGGTGAACGGCGTGGTGAAAAAAGTTCAGACTTCGGAATTCGCTAATGCCCGCGTAAAAGGAATTATCGGCCTCAAACTCAAAGCCGGCGACAAACTTGTTGGCGCAATTCTCACGGCAGGAAATTCTGATGTGTTCGTAATTTCGCGCAAAGGCAAAGCGTTGCGTTTCAGCGAAAACGATGTTCGCGAAATGGGACGCGCGACTTGCGGAATAAAGGGCATGAAGCTTTCCGATGGCGATGAAATTTCTGGCGCAATCACCTACACCGAAGGCGAAAGCATTTTGCTTCTCACCGAAAAAGGCTACGGCAAGCGGGTTTCGTTCGACGACTTCAAGCCGCATGGACGAGGCACTGGCGGACAGAAAATTTTTGGCAACACCGAAGAGCGCGGTGAAATCATCGGACTGCTTTCGGTCAAGGACAGCGATGAAATTGTCTGCATGACGAGCCAAGGAAAAACATTGCGCGTTTCGGTGAACACAATCAATCAGCAAGGCACGGGTTCGACAGGCGTTAAGGTCGTTAAAATTTCTGACCCCGATTTCCTTGTTGGCGTTGATAAAATCCCGCCCGAAAATGAGAAACAGTGATAAATACTGATATTATAAAGAATTATATGCTAATTCTTTATAATATCAAGAATTAAAAAATAACAAAAATTTTTTGTTTTTCTGCAAATTTTTGCTGACAAAATAAAAAATTTATAATATACTGAAAGTCGAGGGGAATCTGTTTTTACAGAAACACATCAGGCAGCCGGGGTTTTTGCCCCGGTTTTTGTTTTTTAAAGCGAAATATGCGGCATCTTTTCTAAAAAGATTTTCCACAAAAACTCCACATTGGTGGAAAATTGTTTCACGTGAAACATCATCAGTAAAAACGAATTCTTTCAAAACGGTAAAATGGGTGCACGAATTTTTGCAAAAACGGCGTGATAGAAAGAGCACTGTTGAGTAAGAGATATGGGCGCGACTTATCAAGAAAAGCGCAAGGTTGCTTCGGTTTTGGGCAGTGCGCGAGGAACGGTGGTGCGGGCGGTGTTTGACAGCACGCTCTAGTTTGGTAGCGGGGTTCTTTTTTTCCTAGAAGGTTTTCCACATTTTAAACAAGTTTTCCACAATTCTGCCTGCTGATGTTGTTGCGGTGAAAATAGTGTTTCACGTGAAACATTGATTTTCTTTACAAACTAATGTTCGTTTGTAGAAATTCGGTAGGCGGAAGGGCGTGTTTCGGGCTTTTTGAGAAAGTTTTTGTTTTCGCTTTTTGTTGTCGTCGTGGGGCGTGTGTGCAAAAAATAAAACTAACAAACGGTAGTAAATTTACTTTTGCGTGGGTTTTCTATTTTTTTTGAACCGCGCTTTTTTTGACATGGTTTTTTGTTGTTGCTTGGAGTGAAATAGGCCGGTGGGAAATTTTGCTTTTTTTTAAATCTGTGTCGCTCGTGTTTGGCATAAAGCAATGTGTGTGGCGAAATTTGACGAGCGCGGCAAGGTGCAGGGTTTTACGAAAAAAGCCAACAAGAAGACGTTTCTTGCTGGCTTTTTGTTTTGGAGTAAAAATTGCTGGCGAGGTTTTTCGTGGTTTTTGCGACTATTCGAAAATTTTTGTTGTTTTGAGCCATTCGGCAACCGTGGTCGCGTCTTTGTCCAATGGGCGGTCGTCTTTTACGAATTTGCTCATTTTTCGCACTTCGCTGTGCACGTTTTGTGTAAACGGGCTGAAATCTTGTTTGCCTGCCAAGTCCACGGCTTGCATCGCTGCCAAGATGTGCGTGGCAAATTGCAGGAAAACCAATTCGATTTGCTCGTCAAATTTTCGTGCGCTGATTGTGCCCATGGAAACTTTGTCTTGGTTCAGTGCTTCGGTGGGCGCGGATGTGACGCTGATTGGATAGCAAAAACTTTGTACTTCGCCGCGAATCGCGCTGATGGTGATTTGTGCAGCTTTGAAGCCGAGCCGCAAGCCCGCCTTTGGGTCGGTTTCTTTTGTGAACGGAATCAAATTGTCCGTAAGCCCGTTGAACTTGCCGTCGATTATGATTTCGGCCTGCTTGTCCGAAAGGTCTGCAATATTCGCGAGCGCGGTTCGCAAATAGTCGCAGGCGGCGCAAATATGTCCGCCATAAAAGTTGCCTGTGTTGTAAATTCTGTTTGCCTCGATGTCCACAAGCGGATTGTCATTGGCGGAATTGATTTCTTCTGTAATCCAGTTTCGCGCGATTGCCAAAGTGTCGCGGAAAACGCCGGAAATTTGCGGCGCACATCGAATCGAATATCTGTCCTGGATTTTGTTCTGCTGCTTTACGAATGTCTTTCCGCCGATTTTTTCGATTTGTGTTTTCAAAAAATCTTCGTATTTAAAAACGCGCTTCGAATTTTTTATGATGTTGTAGATGTAAGCTGCGCTTTGCATTTGACCTTTGTGGTTTTTGATTTTGCTCACTTTTGCCACGAAAGGTGTGTCTTTTCCGCGCGTGATTTCAGAAGTTACGGCAGTGAGAAAGTCCGAGATGTTCGCAAGCCGCTCTGCCTTTTTCCATGCGAGCGCGGCTACCGCCGTCATCACGCTTGTTCCGTTCATAATTGCAAGGCCTTCTTTTGCTTCGATGGGCAGCGGCTCGATTTTTTCCGCTTTGAACGCGGTTTTTGTGGGAACGATTTTTCCTTTGTAAAAAACTTTGCGCTGCCCCATGATTACGGCGGCAACATAACTCAACGGGGTGAGGTCGCCGCTTGCGCCTACCGAGCCGAGTTGCGGAATTACGGGAATGATGTCGTGGTTCAAAAGCGTTACCATCATTTTTGCAAGCTCGCCACGAATTGCGCTAAATCCGCCTTTGACATTTCCGTTAAGCCTGCAAAGCAAAACCGCGCGTCCGATTTCGCGGGAAAAATTCTTTCCAAGCCCGATTCCGTGGTACGCGACGATTGTGCGTTGAAGTTCGCCCGCTTTTTGGGGCGCAATTTGATTGGCGCACGAATCTCCAAAATCCGTGGTAACGCCGTAAGTCGGAACGCCGCTTTCGATGTATGATATTAAAAATTTTCGTGAATTTTCCAAAGTCTGCCAAAATTTTTTTTCGGAAGGAAGCGCGATTTTTTCGTTTTTGCAAGCCACATCAAAAACATCTTCGATGGAAAGGTTTTCGCCGTTTACGGTTTTCATAAAATTCTCCAGGTGATTTTGTTTTCGTTATAGAAATAAGTCACGAAATATTTTAGCGATTTTTTGCACTTTTTTCAAGCAAGATTTGTTTTGAAATCGGAGTGGACAGATTTTCATATTTTATAAAATTTTTTGCTGAAAGGCTTGCATAATATAGAAAATTAGTGTAGTCTATTCAAAGTTAGTTTAGACTAATAAATTTTTTTAAAGGGGTTTCTATGAACAAAAAAATTTTCAAATTGCTTGCCGCGCTTGCAATGTTTGGCGCGTCCGTTTTGTGGGCGCAGGAATTCGAATTCAGTTTCACGAACGAGCTTTCTTCGGATGTTGTTACAATCGACAATATCTGGGACGATGAAACGAATTTCGCGGGCATCACGGAAAACGCTTCCGTTGAATTTTCTTCGGAAAAAGTTGATGCCTATCTCGAAGTGGAATTCACGCTTGGAACAGGAACAGGCAATGATGTTTCCGAAACAAAACATTTGAATTTTGCATGGACGGATTTGGACTACTGGCTGCACTTTCGTCCGTTCAAAATTCTCACGCTCGCATTCCATGATGATTTGTGGATGGATGGTTCGTATCTGCCGCTTTGGGATGACAATGCGCCCGCAGGCGGTCTTGGCTCTTCGGGATTTACGCTGATGGTCGAGCCGATTGAAGGGCTTCGCATTGCCGCCACAATTCCGATGGACAATCTTGACGATGGTCTTGCAAATTTTTTGAATGGCGATGAAGATGAAGGCGAGCACAAACCGTTCGATTTGGGATTTGGCGCGGAATATGCTTTTGGCGAACTTTTTTCCGTGGGCGCGAAAGTTGGCGACTTGATTGACAGCGATGAAATTTATTTTGGCGTTTTCGCGGCAATCCGTCCGCTCAAATCCGATGACTTGATAATTCGCGCGGGCTATGGACATTACGAAGGCGTGGGCGTTTTGGAAGAATTGGATTATTCCGAAAATATTGCGCTTGCCGGAAAAAATATTTTCAATGCATCGGTTGAATGGGCAATGAATGATTTTGCGCTTGCCGCGGAATTTGTTTGCGATACGGATTTTGATGATGAATACGAAGACGAAGATAGCGACAAAAATAAAGCGTATGATATGTACATCGGCGTAAAATTCGGATATGCCATTACTGAAAATTTCATGGTCGGTTTGGGCGGACAATGCTTCTTGGATTTTGGCGAAGCAAACGCAAAGCCTGTTTTCGGAGTTGAACCTTCAGTGGGATGCGCGTTTGGAAATCACGAGTTTTCTCTTGCTGCAGATTTGGAATTTTGCGATGGAGACATTTTCGTGAAATTCCCGATTTCTTGGACATATTCGTTTTAGTTTAGCGAAAGATAAAATTTAATTTGCACGTGGCGACATTGGCTTTAGCTGGTGTCGCTATTTTTGTAAGTGCGACAAAAATCCATGGGCGCAAAAAATATCGCAAGTTGGATTTTGAAAATTTGCGATAAAAAATTTTCGTTGTATGGAAATTTCAGTTAAATCCGCCGGAAACAATTCGAAATTTTGGCGTATTTTCCCAAATATCGCAAATTTTTTCAAAATTTTTGCTTGGTTCGAGCATCAAATTTGCGATAGAATCCAATTCTTCGAATTCCGCTTGCGATAAAACGAAATTTTTTTCGACAATATATCGAGGCGAATGCCAAAAGAAAATTTCGTTGTTCATCAACGAATGCAAATCATAAAAAAGTGATTGCAGCGCGGCGCGCATTCCGTGTGTGGGCGGAACGGACGCATATTCCAAAACCTTATCGCAAATTTCTTTGCCGCGGATTTTCAAATATGCTTGCGCGCCAAAAAGGAATTTATCGCAAGGAATATCGGCAAAATCGAAATCCAAATTTTCAACGCAGCAATCCGCGTCAGTCAAAATCCAGCGATTTTCTTTATCGCAAAATCTTTCGCAAATCCAGTGGTCGCGAAAAATGCCGTCATTGGAAATATATGGCGCGTATCCACTTCTTGCGCGAGCGGGAATGCCTTTTGCCTTCAAAATTGCGGTCAAAAGAATCGCCTGCTCGCGGCAAGTGAGGTGCAATTTATTTTGAATTTTTCGCTGGCAAGAATATTCGCTTTCGCGCCGAAGCAGTTCCGCCAAAATGCTCAACGCGGTGGGAAAACGCTCATTTTCGAAAAGCAATTGGTCGCACGGAATTTGCGTCATATCACCATGGAAAGTTTCTTTTTGCGTACCTGCTTTCATTATCGCAACTGGATGAATTATTTGATGGCGTTGCAAAAGGCAAAGTTCACGAATGTCGTCCGGCAAAGATTGCGCGAAATTTTTGTAAAGCCCCAGTTCGGTAAAGCAGCTAGTTTTTTTGTAAAATTCAATTTCGTTCATAAAAGCAATGTTATGAAAAAAAATTTTTAATGTCAAGCGAGGTGTGAAAAATTGCCACAGGAAAGAAATCATCTTCGTGCGGAAATTTTGTTCATTGCTTGCAATCTATTTCAAAATGTAATAGACGATGTTTCCGGTTCGTGAAGCGACAAATCCATGATTTACAGTCACAAGCCATGCCACAGTTTTGCTTGCGGTTTGCGAATCAAAACCCCTACCAACAAAATACTTTTGCAATTCTTCTTCTGTCCAATTGTGTTTGAATTCGGCAGCCTCCTTTTCCAAAATTTGAGTCATTGCTGAAAATTGTGAATTGAGAAGAACTACAGTGATATATTTTCCGTCATATAGTGTCGTTCCAAAAGTTTGTTGAAAATCATCTGCGGTTGAAATGTCTGTCCAAACTGTGTAAGTTTCTTCCTCCGAGCCGTTTTGACATCCAACTAAAAATATTGCCACAAAAAAAATTCCGAGGAAAATAATTTTTTTCATTTGTGTTCCTCCAAAATAAAGACAAAGTGATTAAATATAATCAATTTATATAAATTATATGATTATAAAAGATAAAAGTCAAGAAAATTCTAATCTTATTAGATTAAACTTTGTATTATGGGTTTTCAGGAAAATCTGCGCGAAGAAATGTTGTTTCAGGACATCAAGCCAAAAGAAATTGCCGACAAAACTGGAATCAGCGTCAACACGATTCGCAATTACATAAACGGGCACAAGGCGATTCCTAGCGCGGCAAACGCCGTAAAAATCGCGCAAGTTTTAGGCGTGAGTGTGGAATATTTGGTGCTGGGAAAAGATTTCGCGCGGAGACCTTCGCCGTTCCAAAAACTTGTTTCTGATTTTCAACAACTTTGTGAGGCAGATAAAAAATCAGTGCTCGCGCTCATTGCCGAAATGAAAAAGCACAAACTCAAAATGAAATTCTAAAAACTTTCGAGCCGCGCTTTTCCGACCAAATTTTTCTTCGTTCTGCCGGAAGCGAATCGATTTTGTCGGCGGCAAATCCCAGTTTTTCGAACCAATCCGCAGTCTGCGTTGTCAAAATGAAAACGGTTTTTGCGCCGCCGCTCTTTGCCTTTTCCAGCAAAAAATTTATCATTTTTGGACCAACGCCCATATTGCTGTAGGCTTCGTCCACCGCCACGGAATAGATTTCCATTTGGCCGTCGTCATATTTTTTGAGCGCGGCGCACGCGTGGATTCCGCCATCTACATTGTATACAATATAATTGTATAATTGAGATTTTAGCGTCTGCAAATTTCGCGGCAAAAGGATTCCGCTTTTTATGAACGGACTCATCAGCGAAAGCACGGAAGGAATGTCGTCGTCGCGCATCGGGCGCAAGTCGCCGTAGCCGTTGTTGAAAATCATCGTGCCGCTTCCTATTGCGGAAAAAATTTCGCATGGCAGAATTCCTTCTGCGTTTCCGTCCAAAATGTGAATTCGTGAAACGCCGTTTTCGCAGGCATCTTTTGCGAGTGTAAAAATCGAAAGCAATTTTTCCTTGCGCGAATTTTTTTCAGAAGCCGAATTCAATTCTAAAATTTTTGACAGAGTTTCGATGTTCATTGCGGGAATGTTTCCCTCTTGCGACACGGCGATTCCGTCCGGCAAAGAAAATTCGTCTTTGGAAATTTGCGCGTCGGGAAAAATGAAAAAAAGTTTTTCCGCTTTGAGATGAATTGCAATTTGCGTCGCGAGTTCCGTTGAAGAAATGTTGTAGGGCTTTCCCAAATCATTCCAGCCGATGCAAGGAAAAATCGGAACGAAACCATTTTCCAAAGTTTGCTTGATTGCGTCGATTTTAATTTTGTCGATTTCGCCCGCGCTTCCAAAATCCGTTCCGTCGATGATTCCCTTTCCGCGCGCTTTGACCCAATTTCCAATCACCGCCGTGAGATGTTCGCCGGAGAGAATGTTCATAATGTTGTTGGCAACATCGAACGCCGCAGTTTTTATTGCGGGCATCGCGTGCGTGTCTGTTATGCGAAAGCCGTTTTTTATCTGCCAAGAAATTTTTTGTTCTTCAAGCGCGTTGTTGATTTGGCGGCGCGCGCCCGGAACGATGATGACTTTTATGCCCGCCTCGTGAATCAGGCTGATGTCGTGAATGTGATTTGGCAAAAGCGGCGAATCGATAATCTCGTCATCAATGTGAATGACGGCAAGCGCGTTTTTGAAAACTTTGATGTAATTTATGACATCGCGAATTTGATTCGCCTTTTCCGTGATTTCCCGCATGGTTTTATTTTAGCGCAAATTTTCTTTTGAGTAAATACAGCCGCAATAATCTTGGCGGTACAAACCGTATTTTTTTGAAAGTTCCAAACTGCGCTTGAATCCATTTTGTTTTTTAAAATCGGCGTATAAATATTTTGTTCCGTGAAAATCGGTGGCGGAATTTTTACCCCCACCTTGCATCTGCATTTTTTCTTGCGCGATTTTTTCTAAATTATTTTTTTCGAGTTCCGCACCGATTTCATTTATTTTTTGCGCGTCCTTGTGCGGGCTTATCGAAAGCGTTGTCGTAAAAAAATCGAATTTGTTTTTTTGCGCAAAATCGAACGCGCGTTCCATCCGCAATTTGTAGCAGCGGCGGCAACGTTCTCCGCGCTCGCGCTCATTTTGCAAATTGTCGCGTTCGGCTTGCACGGCATCGAAAAATTCTTGCGGAAAATATTCGGCTTCCACCAAATTAAAATTTTCGGTTTCCGCATCCGCAGAAAATTTTGGCAAAAAATTTTTCAGTTCGTCCAGCCGCCGCGCGAATTCATTTTGCGGATGAATGTTTGGATTATAATAGAAAATCGTGATTTCGAAAAATCGGTGCAAATATTCGAGGGTATATGAAGAGCACGGCGCACAACAGGCGTGCAAAAGAAGCGTGGGTTTTTGCTTGGTTTCAGTGCGAGAAATTTCTTTTTGGATTTCTTCGATTTTTGCAGAAAGCCATTGCGCATATTTTTGCATAATTCATTTTAGCAAAAATTTTTTTGACGCGCAAGAATTGTGTTGGCGGTGTGAGGCGGCATTCAATAAAAACGCGGAGTTAAAAACAACCGGGCAAAAGCCCGGCGAAATTTTATGACAAAACTTGTCAGAAAATTTCTATGTGGGGAAGCCTATTCTGCATTGTCTGACACAGAATATTGATTTAATTGCTGTTCCCACATAAAAATTTTAAGGCGAAATTTCAAAAACGCAATGGCATAAAAGTCATAGTGCATAGACTTTTACAAAAGCAATGCCACTCAAAAAATTCGCGTTTTACATCAATTCTTCCAAATCCAATTCGGCAGCAACGCACGGAACTTGAATTGCCCAGTTTTCCAAAACTTGCGGATGCACTTCGCCGAAAATTCCGATTTGTTTTTCGCCCACCAAAATTCCTGCTTGGCGGCCAGGCACAAAGCGCGGGTCTTCGGTTTCTACAACTTTGTATTCGTGGTTGAGGAAGTACAGCAGCGAAGAAATTTCACTTGCCAAAGAATTGAAATTCGCGTTCGAAGCGGCGGTGAGCAAGCCCAAATTTTGGCGCGTCATTGTTCCGGTATTTTCTTTTTCGCAGATGTAAGCGACTTTTCCCACTTCGAAAATTTTGTGCGGGAAGATTGCGTTCGCGCTTCCACTTTCTGCGCGGAGCAAAGACGGAACGATTGAATTGCGCACGAATTGATAATTTTCGCTCATCGGATTTTCTATTTCGATTATGCCGCGCTCATCGATGTTCATTCGTTCGACATAATCTTTTTTGCTTCCGAGGTAGTTGAAAATCATTTCCTGATAGCCGAGCCCCACCATGATTTCTTTTGCCTTGCGGCTGAAAAGCGTCACATCGGAAAGTTTGCCGATTGTAAAATCGCGCGGCTTGAGCGGGGGGAATTCCGCAACGCCCATTCCAATCATCACGTCTTCTGTGACATCGACTTCGTGGAGAAAATCGTTGCGGTAGGGTGCGGGCGCAAGCGTGATTTCCCAGTCGCCATTGATTTGTTTTGATTCGACTTTGCTTCCCATTTTTGTGAGCGCGCCGCAAATTTTTTGAATGTCGAATTCGCTTCCCAAAACTGTGTTGATGTTGCTCAACTTTGCTTTGGTGGTTTTTTGAAAATAGAACGGCACCATGATGTCGCGCCCGAATCCAGTTTCGTAAGGATGCTTTACAAGAATCGGCTTTATGTCGTAGCCTTGGTCGATGAAGTCGCACGCCACGATGTTCATTGAAAGCAAAAGGTTTTCCATGTTGTCGCCGGTCATTTCCACCATCAAATCTTTGTCGCCGACTTTCACCGCGCCCAAGAACGCGCCGTTGATAATCGGAGCCATCGACATTACTTCGCCGTTTGAATCTGTGAGCAACGGAAATTTCGGCAAGCCTTCCAAAATCCAGCCGTAGTCGCGGCCCTTCGGATGGTCGGTGAGAATTTGACGGCAAGTCATCGACTGTTCGCATTGAAGCGGAATGAATGAAGTTTTGTCGGGATCGACGGCTTTGTACGCGGCAGGAAATTTGATTTTCTCCGCGCGGTAAACGCCCATGGAAATTGATTTTCGTTTTCTGCCGAAATTCCAGCAAAGTTTTTCCTGCGTCTGAATGATATCCTTTAGCATTGTGTCGTCAATCGGCTTTCCGCAAATCAAAAACGCCACCATGAATGGTCGTATGTCTTTCAATTCCGGATCGACATTGATGACGCGCTCGCCGTAATCCGTGTTGCCGTGGCTTGCCATGAATTTAAAGTAGTCGGGTGATGTGCCGCCAGCGTGAAGTTTGAGTTGACGCGCCAAGCCGTTCGTGGACCACAAGTCGGGGCGGTTCGTGTCGTTCAATTCAATTTTTATTGTGCGCTCGTTTTCTGGCAAAGTTTCATCCGGGCGTTCATCAAGCTCGGCCTTTGCGCAAGGAAGCACATCTTCAAGTGCGGCATAATCGTAATGGCGACCCACCGCGTCAAAAAACAAATGTTCGTTCACTTCGATTTTTGGCATAACAACACCTTCGGCGAAAATTTTGAAAAATTTTTCAGATGCTTAAAATTGTCGCCATGCAGCGATAATTTTAACTTCGTTCCTTACTGTTAAAATTTAAAGAACGAATTTATTCTAATTTACACGATTTTCAGATTTTTTGCAATGGGGCTTTGCCCGCGGCGTTCACCGCAGATTTTCGATGATTGTCAGTACCGCTTTCTTTGAGTCCATCTGCATTTCGTTCAGTTTTTTGAGGAGGGGGAGGTATTTCACGAAAAGCCTGTGGTTTTTGGCTTGCTCGGATGTTTTGATTGCGCTGATGTTTTCGTTCCAGTCGAGCAGTTTTTCGAGCGGGACGTTCAATGCCTTCGAGATGCGGAGCGCCAAGTCTGCGGCGGGCATTCCGTTGCGCCTGATTCCGTTTGAAATCGTGTGAACAGAAAAATTGGCCTTCTCGGCAAGTTCTTTCCGACTGATTCCCAAGAATTCGCATTCGTCTTCTACATTCTGCCAAAAACCCATATATTCCTTTTATCACAATTGTAATATTTATATTTTGTTTTTATTTAACTTGAAATATTTTTATTCGCATGATACAATTATTACAGTTGTAATAAAATGAAAAATAAGAACTATTCTATCGAGTTTTGGCGGATTCTCTTTACATACCTTGTGATTCTCCTGCATTTTGAAGGAATGATAACTTCGGAGAGGCGTTACTTTATATGCTGCTATTTGGGTGTTGAATTCTTTTTTATCTTGTCTGGATTTTTTCTGATGCGGCACTGCATGAACGATTCCGAAAAGTCCGCCACCTGCGCCTCGGCAAAATATATTGCCCTGCGCTTTAAGCAACTGTATCCGGCTTTTCTTTTTTCTTGTGCTCTCGCTTTGTGCCGCTTGGTCGTGTATCATAAAAGTCTGGGGACGATTCTGGGCATAATCAAGACACACGTTTGGGATTTGTCGCTTCTGTGGATGCTCATTCCGAACAATGAGTACTTTACTTTGTTCAGTTGGTACATTTCCGCGATGATTTTGGCAAGTTATTTTATCTACTGGCTTCTCAAAACGAAGCGGGATTTCTTCATCGGTTTTGTCGCGCCCCTTTCAATCGTGCTAATTTATTCGTACTTTGCGCGGTTCAAACGCGGCATAGATTTTCATATTACGACCTACACGCCCTTTGTTACAGACGGCATATTGCGGGCGTTCGCAGGGCTTTCGTTCGGGTGCATTGCGTTCAGCGTCCAGCAAAAACTGCAACTCGTGCGGCAGACTCGCGCAAGCAAAATCGGCTTCACCTTCTGCGAACTGATTGTGCTTTGCCTTCTTTACAAAATTTTGATTGGCAGGCATCACGGCAATTCTGACTTTGTGGCGATTCCGCTGTTCGCCGCGCTTATCGTGCTTGAATTTTCGCGGCTAACTTTTTTCTCGGATTTGCTGAACAGAAAGGTTTTCGGCTTTTTGGGAAAGGCAACGCTCGGCGCGTACTTGAATCAGGGTGTGTGTTTCGTAATCTTGGCAAAACTCAATGTAATGCGGCTTTCGTTTTTCAAAGCGAATTGTGCCGCACTCATTCTTTGTACGGCGGTGGGATTTTTGTCGCATTATGCGGTGCAGGTTTTTTGGTTTTTATTTTATAAAGGCAAGGCGATTTTTCAGTCGCGCCGAATCGGAAACACACGACCGACGGCGTGAGGCTTTTGCAGAGATTGTGTCGACTTCTAATATCGGCTAGATAAAAACTTCGTTGCAAAAGTGCGTTTCCGACCTTTTCAAAAATTTCAATTCTCAATATTCAAAAACGAATTCAACACCTTCACTTGCGGCAAGCAGATTTGCGATGGGAATTTCTTGCGATAAAATTTTTCCGTTGGGGCAAACAAAATCAACTTTGAATTTTCCCGAAAGTAATTCGCTTGCCACTGATTCGCCGTAAATTCCCGAAAGCAAATCTTCATAATCTGCGACCGACATTTTTTCGCCAGTGACGAGTGGTGCCATCAAAATTTCGGTGTAAGTTTTCAGCATACTTTCGTTGTGCAAAATTGTCTGCAAAGTTTTCGCGCCGAGCGAAAACACAACGTGCTTTTTTCCGCCAGGCAATTCTTGTTGCGATAGGCAGTCTTTTGGAAACGCCGCAAAATTTTTGATTTTTGTGCTTGCGATAAAATTGTATGCTCGTTCGGATTTTTTTTGGATTTTCACTTGTGATTGAGAAAAATATTTAGAATTCAATTCGCTTTCGATTTTCTTTGTATCGATTATTTGCGATAAATCGAAATTTTGCGATTGATTTTGGCTCGCGCTATTTTGTGGATTTTCCGAGAATTGGGCGGAAACTTGCGATAAATCTTCCAGTGCGGCGGTCAATTTTTCGCCGAAAACCGAATTGAATTCCAGTGAAAAAGTTTTGTCGGGGTTTGCGATAATTTTTAAATCCGCCGGGCATCCGCAAAAAATCAATGAGAGAGAAAAAATTGCGATAAAATAAAGAATCGATTTTGTGAATTTGCGATATTTCATAAAAGCCTCGCTCGCGATAAAAAATCAAATATGTGTTTTTTTTATAAAAAATTTGAAAGCGGCAAAGTTACATGGATTTCGATAGAAAAAAATCGCGTGAATGGCAATTTAACTTTTGCGATTTTTCGAGTTTTTATCGCAAGTGTTTTTCACTCTTCTTTAATAATGAGATTGCTTTTTCCATCAAGTGTAAATTTCCATTGTTTGAGGCTGAAAGCAAGTGGTTCGTCGCTAGTAGGGTCAAAACAAAATGCTATATCATCGTTGTCAATCGCAATAAATGCAATATTTCCACGTTGCAAATACATGGTAGTCGTATCAATGTGAATTTTTGCATAGGTGCCTTTTTCCAAAAAAGTTTCTATTATGCTGTCGATATTTGTTTCAGCAAAAATTAAACTAGTTGCAATTAAAATCAAAAAACTAATAAGCAATTTTTTCAAAACTATTTCTCCTTCTTTTCCGCAGGTTTTTTTGCGGAAGCGGTTTTCGATGATTTTGTGGCGGCGTTTTTCGATTTTGCTTTGGGCGTGGATTTTTTTGTGCCGATTGATCTTTCCGCTTTGGGTTCAGGTTTCTTTTTTGTGGAAGCAGATTTTATGCTGCCTGCGGATTTTGTTTTTGGTGCGGAAGTTTTTTTCGCGGAACTGGAATTTTTAGAAGTCGTTTGTTTTGCCGCGGACTTTTTTGTTGTGGGCGCGGATTTCTTTTCTGCGGAAACTGATTTTGTGTTCGCGCGGCTTGCTTTTCCGTTCGCTTTGCTGCTGGAACTTTCGGAAACTCGCGGCGTTAATTTGGGCTTTGAAACTTTTTTCTTTGGCGCATTTTCAGCTTTCGGTGTTGTGGCAGATTTTTTTGTCACAACTTTTTGTGCGGTTTTCTTTTCTTCGCTTTTCTTTACAACTGCCTTTTTCTCGCCGACTTTTTCAACATTGCCGCGCTTGATTTTTCGCGTCGTTGTCATTTCAAGCGGTTTGTTTAAAATCGTGATTTTTGAAATGCGCGCGTAGGGCTGCAAATTTTTATTTACTTTATCAACAATGATTTTTATTTCGTCGTAAATTTTGATATTGCCCATAACATCATCACGCGAAACGCCGAGCCGATTTATCAAATCGTCGGAAGGATAAATCATCGCTTCGATTTGTTCGGACTTTGTTTCTTCGTTCGCGATGTAACCGCGCACCATGATTTGTTCGATGTCGTAATATAATTGGAATGCGTCTTCGATTTCTTCGGGATAGACATTTTTTCCGCCTTCGGTGACGATGAGATTTTTGGCGCGTCCGGAAAGCATCACATAATGCTCGCTATCCATCCAACCTAAATCGCCTGTTTTCAAAAATCCGTCCGGCGTGAACATCTCCGCAGTTTCTTCGGGCATATTGTAATAGCCTTGCATTACCATCGGACCTTTGACGGCGATTTCGCCGATGCCGTCTTCGTTTGGACAAAGGATTTTGATTTCTTCATACGGAGCGAAATCTTTTCCGATGCTTTCGATTTTAAAATGTTCAAGCGGATTCAATGTGACAATCGGAGAAGTTTCAGTGAGACCGTAACCTTGAATGAAATCGATACCAAGAGAATTGTAGGCTTTGAAGACGCTCGGCGCGAGAGGCCCGCCTCCGCAAATCGCCACGCGCATCGTGGAAAAATGCGCCGCTTCCAAAATGGAACGCAACAAATGCCTCCCGATATTTTTGCCAGTGATTTTTCGGAGGCAATAACACATTTCCATAATGGAGTTCACAAGAATTTCTGCCGCCTTGCCTTTTGCAGCGATTCCTTTTTTTATGCCCGAATAAATTTTGTTGTATAAAAGCGGCACGCCAAGCATTACGGAAATTTTTCCTTCGTCCAGTTCTTTTAGAAGTCTGGAAACCGCCATGCTTTTTCCGAACACAATCGAAGCGCCGCAACTCAGCGGAACAATCAGCGCGGCTTGCATTGTGTATGCGTGGTGAATCGGAAGCAGATTGTAAAAAATATCTTCGGGATAAAGAATCAAATTTTGCTGCGCGATAAAACTGTCACTCACCAAATTTTTGTGGCTCAACATCACGCCTTTTGGAATGCCAGTTGTTCCGCTCGTGAACAAAATCGCCGCGGTGTCTTCCTGCGAAACTTTTGGAAAAGGAATTTCGTTTTTTGTGGATTTCAAATTGTAGACGAAAGCTTTTTCTTCTTTTGGCGAAAGCGAAAAAACTTTCATTTTTTTTGACGAAGAAAAATATTGGAATTTCTCTTCGTCCACGAAAAGCATTTTGGGCTTCGCGGTTTTGAGCAGATTTTCGATTTCATTTTCGTGCAAGGCGTAGTCGAGCGGAATGGCGACACCGCCGGCAAGCATCGCCGCAAAAAAGACGACCGCCCATTCGGGAGAATTTTTTCCGCTTACGGCAATGTGATCGCCTTTTTTCACGCCGTGCGCCATCATCCATTGCGCGAGCGTTTCGATTTTTTGCCAAGCCTGATTGTAAGTATAAGTTTGCTTTGTGCCGTCCTTGCCTTCAAAATCCACAAAACACGGCCGCTCGCCGTAGCGCGTTTTTGAAATGAAAAACATTTGCGGAAGCGTGGGCCATTCCGAATCAAAAATTTTGCCACGATATTCGTCCAAAAATTTCCAGCTGACTTCTTGTCTAATCGGTTTCATATTTTCCAAAATTAAAATTAAGGATATTTAAAATCAGCGGCAAAATAGCACTGATTTTAACTGGCAGTTTTTGAAAACTGTCTTTATTCGAGTTGAATCTTTTGTAACGCCCACCCTTTTTAGGATATTATATCACAGTATTTGAAATTTGTGAAACAAATTCCGAAAAAAAATCGCGCTGGCGACTTGCAACGAATTTCTAATTATTTGTTGCTTTTTTTCCGAAAATTCAAGTTATGGCGAAGGCGAAAAAATTTTTTGCTTTTTTGGCGATTCCTCTGATTTGCATTTGGTATTGCACGGCGCAAGAATATTCTGCCGAGCAAGCGCAAAAAATTCGCAAGAATGTAGTTGCCTGCGCAAAACAATATATCGGCTGTCCATATCAATCTGGCGCGATTGGACCCAATGCGTTTGACTGTTCGGGGCTTGTCTATGCGGTCATGCGCGAAGGCGCGAAAACGCAAATGCCGCGTTCGGCAAAGGCGATTTATTCCAAGGCGAAGACGATTAAAATTTCGCAGGCGGAAGAAGGCGACCTCGTTTTTTTTAAGACGACAGGCGATGGCTCGATTTCGCACGTTGGAATTTTTATTGGGAAAAATCAATTCATTCATGCGGCAAGCGACGGCGCAAATACGGGCGTAATCATTTCTTCGCTGAACGAACGCTACTACGCAAATTCGTTTGCGGGCGCTGGGCGTGTGCTTCCTTCGGGACGCAGTTCAAATTCCGAAGAAAAATTGCAGGACGATTCTGATTCCGCAGAAAATTCCGCCGTTTATTTGGATGAAAATTCGAATGAAAAAAATTCTGCTCCGAAAAAATCTGCGGCGACATCGGCGGAAAATTTTTCAAGGAATTCGAATTCAGGAAAATGGTATTCGAAATTAGAATTTGACGCGACGCTTTTTTACGATTGGAGTTTTTTTTTGCCAAACCGCGTCGCCTTTAATTGGCGTGGTATCGCGGTTGAGGCGGACGTTCGATACGCTGGTTGGAAGTTGCAGCCGGGGCTTGGCACGATTTTCCGCTACAATCACGGCACGGACAATTTTCAAATTCCGATTGTATTTTCGCTTTCGTTCAATGAATTCATAAAGGCGTATTTGGGGGCTGTAATAAATTTCGGTTCGCCAAAAATGCCTGATACCGACAAAGAAATCAAGGGCGTTGTTTTTCCGGGAATTTTCGGAGTTTCGTTTCAAACGCCTTCGCTGAAAATTGGCAAGGTCGAACTGGCTTTGGTGCAGGATTTGAGCGTTACGATTTTCAAAACGGCAAGCGGACACGCGCTTTCGGTGAGCAAGGGCGCGGGAACTGGGCTTGTTCTTTCCACCGGAATCCGCGTGATTTTGCCGATGTCGAATTTTTTGAAATGAAAAACTCGGCATTGAAAGAAATATATACAAAGAATGTAAAATTTAATATAATTAAAAAATTCTAATAGTAATTTTTGAGGAATTTTTGTGGAAAAGCAAATAACTGTTCGATTTCCGATTGGTGCAAAACTTATTATCATCGTCTCGTTTTTGATTGTCATTTCGCTTGGTTCGATAACATATTTGGTCAACTATTTTGTCAGTGACGATGTGCGCGTTACTGCGGAAAATACGAATTTGGATGCTAATGCTCGTTCGGCGAATGCGGTGGAAAGCAGTTTTACCACGCTTCAAGCGAATGCGCTTTTGTTGCTCGATTTCATTGGCAGCGCGGATTTGCAGGATTCTACCGAAAAGGACGCGTCCTCACTTTATTTTGTGCACAATCCCGATGTGGCGGCCGTGCTGCTTTTGTCCAAAGAAAATTTTATGTACGGCAACTACAATCTGCGGATGGTGAATGAAAAATTTTTCATACGCCACGAATTGGACGAAAGCGGAATTGAATCGTTCATTTCCACTGAGCGCGAAACTGTGGAAAAAGTTTTTTTGGGCGAAGTTACAATTTTAAACGCTACGGCATTTTTTGAATTCGGAATGGTCGCGTTGGCTGTGCCTCGAAAATCGCAGGACGGAAAAACCGATGCCGTAGTGATTTTCGCTTCCAGTGAATTTTTGATGAACAGTTTCGGTCAAAGCAGCACGAGCGTTTCTTTTGTAATAAACAGCCGCGCCGACATTCTTGTTCATCCTGATTTTGACGCGATGCGAATGAATGTCAATCTTGCCGAAACTCCGCTGATAATTCAAATGCGGAAGAACAACGACGAAAACCGCCAAATTCTTTTTATGGACAGTGACGGCAAAGAATATTTTGGCGCGTACCGAAAAATTGCGTTGGGCGATTTGGGCGTAATCACAACAGTTCAATCCGAAATAATTTTTGAAAACGTGCGCAACACGACAAAACGAAATGTTTATTTGGGACTTGCGGTTTTGTTCGTTTCGATAATTTTTGTTTGGTTTTGGTCAATGAGCCTGAGCCGGCCGCTGGTAACACTCACGCAGGCTTCGGCGCAGATTGAGGCGGGCAACTACGAAATCCATCTCGTTCCGAAGAGCCACGATGAAATCGGAATGCTTACGCAATCATTCGGGAAAATGAGCGTAGGCCTTGCCGAACGCGAACGCTTGCAAGATACGTTCAGTCGATTCGTCAACAAAACGATTGCCGAAAAATCAGCCAAAGGCGAATTGGCTTTGGGCGGCGAAACAAAGGTTTGCACAATTTTCTTTTCGGACATCCGCTCGTTCACTGCGATTTCGGAAAAACTTGAACCGTTTGAAGTCGTAGAATTTTTGAATCAATATATGACGCGCATGGTCGAATGCGTGAACAAAACCCAAGGCACTGTGGACAAATACATTGGCGACGCGATTATGGCAGTTTGGGGAACGCCAATTTCTTCCGAAGATCCAGGCACGGATGCGCTTCGATGTATTCGGGCCGCGCTGATGATGCGCCATTCTTTGCGAGAATTCAATGTTGGACGAGGCGGCGACAAAAAGCCAATAATTCGGATTGGATGCGGAATCAATACTGGGCCTGTTATTGCGGGGCAAATCGGTTCAACCGAAAGAATGGAATACACGGTAATCGGCGACGCGGTGAACTTTGCTTCGCGAACGGAGGCTTTGAACAAGCCGCTTCACACGGACATTTTGATTACAGAGAACACCTACAAATTGGTAAAGGATTATGTCCTCGTTGAACAGATGCCTTCGGTGACGGTGAAAGGAAAAAGCCGCCCCGTTCAGATGTACGCGGTAATCAATATGCCTTATGCCGATGACATTCCGGGCGCGGGCAAAAACGGTCCGAAAACTATGTCGGAAGTTCGAAAATTGTTGGGAATGGATGAGCCTGATTTGGGCACGGTGAATCTTGACGAAGATGAGAAAAAATACAAAATCCAAGGACAATAAGTCCGTCCTCTTTTCTGTAATTCTAATTCTCTTGTGCATTTTCGGTGCTGGCTGGAGCGTGATGAAATTCTACGAAAGCCTCAATCTTTCTTTGACAAAAATGAACGAAGAGCCAGTGGCTACGATTACATTCAAATACAAAACGGCGCAACGAAAATTCGAAGAGCGAATGGTGTGGGACCGCCTCAGGCAAGATTCGCCGATTTACAATGGCGATGTAATTCGAACCGCGCCAGAATCCGAAGCGACCATTTATTTTTCCGACGGCAACATCATGGAACTTGGCGAAAACACGATGGCGCAAGTTGTTGTCCGCGATGGAAAAGTTCAGACTTCGGTGCAAGGCGGAAGCGTCGTAATGAATTCAACGGGCGCAAAAAATGGCGCGGTGATTTCGTTTGGAGATTCTACGATTGAATTGAGCGCAGGTTCTTCGCTTGGAACGAGCGTTTCGGAAAACGGCGATTCTTTAATCAATGTGCTCAATGGCGACGCGACATTCAATTCGATGGACGGTTCTTCCCGCACGATTGCCGAAGGCAATTCTCTGGCTTTGGACGAAAACGCGCAGGAAAGAGTCGTGCCGCTGATTACGGTTTTGCATCCCATGCCGAACGGGAAGATTTTGAACTTCACGGATTCGGATGAATCGCAAGTCGCATTCAAATGGAACGTGCAGAATTTGGAAGCGGACGATTTTTTGGTTTTGGAAATTGCATCGGACAAAAAATTTCAAAATATAACATTTCGCAAGGAATTAAAAAATCTGAACGAAATCGCCGCCCAGTTAAAAAACGGCACATCTTATTGGCGGATTTTTCCTTCAAAAGAGGGCGCGGAATTTTCGGCGCAAAGCAAAATAAGCGTTTTGGACGCGCCTCGGCCGGAACTCGTAATTCCGGAAAGCCACGCCGATTTTGTTTACAAAGTGAGTTTGCCGAGCATCCGATTTTCATGGACGCAAAACGAATGGGTTTCGGCATTCGATTTTGAAGTGGCAGACAATCCGCGAATGTCCGAGCCAGTTGTAAAGCAGCGCATCACAACTCCTTCGAGCATTGTTTCTGTTTTGGAAAAAGGCGTGTGGTATTGGCGCGTAACTCCATTTTATACGGTGAACGGCGCGGAATTGGCAGAGCCTTCCGAAGTGCGCGTTTTTACAGTCAGCCAAAAAAATTCGCTTGAAACTGTGGAACTGATTTTGCCGGCGGCGAATGAAACTGTGAACACGAAATTTTCCGACAACCTCGCATTTTCTTGGAAGAACAATTCCGAAGTCGGCGAATACGAAATAGTTGTCGCATCTAATTCTGATTTTTCAAACGAAATAATTCGCAGAAGACAAAAAGGAAATTTCGTCAGCGTCAAGCCTTCGGAATTGGGAATGCAAACCGGGGAATGGTTTTGGTACGTTTCGCAATTTGACAAAGACGGAGATTTTGCCAACAAGTCCGAAGTACGAAAATTTTTAACAGAACAAATCGAATTCGAACAACGACTTCTTTATCCGCCCGAAAATTATTCGGTGAATGACGAAAATGTTTCGACTTTGCGATTTGCATGGGCAACGAATGTTCCCGGCGAAACGATTCTGCAAATTTCGCGCGACAAGAATTTTTCGCAAACAGTTTTTAATCAGACGAACGCCGCGGGCGTAAAAGAATTTTCGGGCGCGAATTTGGGCGGCGGAAATTATTTTTGGCGAATTGTTTCCAAAGACGACCCGCAAAGATTCCAAACGCAAGCGCGCGCAATAAACGTAATCGCGCCTCTTGAAAAACCGAATTTGATTTCGCCTGTGGACGACGCCTTGCTTTTGGTGCGCAGTGGCGCGAGAACCGCCTTTTCTTGGAACGCAGTTTCGGGCGCGGATTACTATTTGTTCAATTTGTATTCATCGGCAAATTCGCGAGAACCGGTTTATACGAGGCAGATTGCTTCGAACAATTATTCGTTTACGCTGGAAAATTTTCCCAATGGCGAATATTTTTGGTCGGTGCGGGCTGGCTCGGAAGAAAAAAGTTATGCGCCCGCGCGAGTGAGTGAGACAAGCGAAAGCGAAATTCGCATCAAACAAATTCGGAATGTTGTGCTGAATGCGCCTGCAAACGGAGCGCGATTTGAAGAAGAGCGGGCGCGAGAAAATCCCGGCGTGGTGCGATGGGATTCAAACGGACAGAGCCTTGCAAGTTCGATTTTTACGCTGAGCCGAAATTCCAACGGCGTTTCCGAACCGATTATTTCTGTGCAAAATCCATCGCGCGAAATTCCTTTGCCGCCGCTAGAACCGGGCACATATTATTGGACAGTGAGCGCGCGCACCGAGGAAGGAATCGATGTTTCTGCGCGTGTCAGGAATTTCATCGTGAACGCAAAACCAGTTGTTCCCGAACCGCCTGTTGTTGTACAAGAGCCTTCGCCCCCTCCCGCGCCGAAAGTGGAGGAGAGTGTTGCGTTAGACGAGCCTTCTTTGGGAATGATAAGACTTCTTGGCGAAGCAACGAACGGCGCGATTTTTAATGCGGAGCGAATTCGGCAAAACCGCACATTGACTTTTGAATGGACTTCTGTTTCCAATGCCGACGAATATTTGTTTATACTTCAAAACACTCACGGAAAAACGATATTCGCGCGCACTTTCAAGCAGACGAAATTCCGTTTGAACGATATGGCGGATTTGGGAGGGGGAAACTATACTTGGTCGGTGCAAGCATTGAAAAATTCCGCCGATGGAAAAATCGTGCGCAGCGGCTATTCATCGGTTGCGATGTTCACCATCGATATGCCGGAAATCGATGAAATCATAATTAACGACACAGGAATTCTTTATGGATTTTAATTTCGGACTTTCTATGAAATTTTGAAAATATTTAAAAATGATGAAAAGATTTTTTTTGGCAATGCTTTTTCTCACGGCGAATTTTTTTGCGCAAAAAATTTATGCGCAGGAAATTCAGGAAGCAGAAGCCGAAAAAGACATCGCCCAAAATGCCGAAGAAATCGAAGAAGTCGAGATTGAAAAAAAATCTTTCCAAAACATCGAAGAAATTTTGGATTTTGTTTCTAACACAGAAACCGATTCTTTAGGCGAAAAGAATTCCGAATCCAAAAAAAATTCCAAACTCAAAATTTCCGCGCAAAAAAAATCCAGCGAAGCGACCGCCGATGACCTTCAAAAAAATTATCACATCGAAAAAGATTCGCGGCAAAGAATAAAATTCGTGCAAAACTTGAGTTGGCAGGCAATCCCGAATGTGGAACATTACGAAGTGGAAATCCAAAAATTCATCGGGCAAATAAATTCTGTTTCAACTAATTCCAATGAGGCTTGGACCACAATTTTAAAAGAAACCGTTTCGCAAAATTTCATCGAAGTTTCGCTCGAATCAGGCAACTACCGCTTTCGAGTTCAGGCGGCAAATTTGTTGGAAAGGGAAAGAAAATCCGAATGGGAAAGATTTACGATTTTGAAAGCAAGCATTCCAAAAATAAATTCGGTTTTGCCAAAAAAAATATTTGTTGATACCGAAAAAAATCAGGACGGCATTTTTTCGTTGCACGGCGAAAATTTTTTGCCGCTGACTCTTTTTTCATTGCTTGCGGTGGACGGCGAAGGCGCGGAACAGGAAATCGCGCAAGGAAAAATCTTGGAAGTTTCGGCGGACGGAAAAACGGCGCGAGTCCAATTTGACTTGGAAAAATTCCAAGAGGGCGGCTACAAAATTTCTGCGAACAATCCCGGCGATTTTTCCGCCACTTCCGAAACATTTTACGCAAAGATAAAGTTCTTGGCGTTTGAAACCGTTCAACTTAACGCGGCGTATTTCCTGCCCATTTTGTTTTATGACGGCACATTGGAAAAATACATGGATTCCAAAATCACTTTTTTGAATGCGGGCGCGGACATTTCATTGATTTTTTTGGTTAAAAACAAAATGCATTTTGGCGTGGGCGTAAAGGCGAATTATACGCGCCTTCCGATGAACACAGAATATTATGATTTGAGCGGAAACTATTTGACAGGAATGCTCAACTTGCTTTATCAAGGGCACATAATTCCGCAAAAACTGATTTTGGAATTGCACGGATTGGCGGGCGTGGCAACGCTCTTCGACACGAAGTTCGATTACACCACAGCGCCGTTTACAAGCCCGAGCCTGGATGCTATGGGACTTGCATTCGGCGGCGGTTTTATGCTACAATATCATCCTGGGAAAGCGAAACATTTTTTTGTTGCGGCGGGTGCGGATTTTATCCATGTGAAATTCAAAGATATGTCTTGCGGAACTCTTTCTCCGCAAATTTCATTTGGGGTGAAATTTTGAGAAAAAGAATTTTTTCGCTAAAAAATGTTTTCCTCTCCATTTTGCCCTTTTGCGCGGTGATTTTTTCCGCCTGCAACTTATTGCAAGAAACCCCTGGAAGTTTTTTGGAAGACTACGGAAGCATCGCGACCGTGGCAAACGTGGATATTCGCGGGGGCACGCAGACCCAGCAAGGCGGCTGGCTGAATGTCGGTTCGGACGGCGACCTCACAATAACTTACACGATAGATAATCCCGGCAATCACAGGCTACGCGCGATAGTACTGCCTTTGTCGATAGACTTCACCCCCGACTTCCCCGAAGATGTATTTTTTTTGAGAAGCACTTTTTCATTGAAAATTTCGGGAAGCGACCTCGATGCAATTGACGGAAAAAGTGAGCAGTGCAATATTTCGCCCACGGTAATTCTTTATCGCGCGGACTTTGGCGAAGAAGAGCGCATACAAAGCCAGCACACAATCGCCTTGCGATGCAACACCCCCCCCAAAGCAGTTGAAGCCGCCGTGGGGCAAAAGATTCCCGATGAAACTCTTGTGCTTGCGATAAAATTGCCCACGCTAAAAGATGACGACAAATATCTGATTGTTTCCGCGCTTGGACAAACGCACACTTTTTCTCTGCCCATTTCTAATGGAAATTCAAGCGCCGGTTGGACAATTTCTTCCACTGCGCCGGCAAATATGGAAAAAACTTGGGATAATGGTCCTTCCGCCCCGGCAGGCGCGAACTGCTACATCACCACCAACATCAACATAAAAAACCGCGCGGCATTTGCAGTTCATTTTACTTTGCAGGATGAACTCGGCTTGACTTCCCAAACATACACGCTTAATCCTTCGCATGGCGCACAACTTTCGCCGCCTTATCACACCACGCCCGGAAACGATGACCCGTCCATCACGCTTGCACAAGACGAAAGCGATGGAATGGCAACTTATATTTTGCGGGCAGACGCGGGAACAATACATTACACTGTTTCGCAAACATCAGGCGGCTCGCACACTTATTCGGGAAGCGGCGCGTCACCGCTTGCGATAAAATTGCCGGCGGGCGAATTCAGCGTTTCGGCTGTTGCGAAGGCGGCAGGATTTGAAGATTCCGAAGAATTCACGCAAGACATCACTGTAACGCCGAGCATTTTCTTTGTGAGCGCGAGCGGCAACGATACAAGCGGCGACGGTTCAAAATCCAATCCGTTTGCCACAATTACAAAGGCGCAAGATTCGTTCGGCACTCTAGCAGCCGGCAGCACACCAAAGATTTTTATTTTGAGCAACCTTGCGATAAACTCGCCTGTAACGCTTTCCAAAAACTTGCTTTTGCAGGGTGCCGCAGGCGGAACAAAAGGAAGCCGCGTTACTCTTACGGCAAGCCTTGCAAGCAGCGACACTGCATTTGCGATAAGCGGCGATGTGGAAATGAACGCGATTACTCTATCGCAAGCGTCTTCCACTTCTATCGCAAGCGGAATAAATATCGCAAGCACAGGCTCGCTTTCTTTGGGAAATGTTACGGTAACTGGAATGGACACCACTTCTGGCGCGGTGGTGGTGGAAGGCACGCTCACTTTGAAAGCCCCTGGCAATGTGAAAATTACAGGAAACACATCTTCGGGCAAGGCAAAAAATGTATACCTGCCTGAAGGAAAAACAATCAATATAACGGCAGGCTCGCTTACTGGCTCGCAAATCGGCGTTTTCACCGAAGAAAAACCCGATGACACTAAAATGATAACAATCACAACTGGCTACGGCACTGCGGGTTACAAAGCCACCGATTTGAAAACCCAGTTCCAATGCGATGAATACTATGAACCAATGGTTTCCAGTGGCGAAGTGGTGCTCACTATAAACGGCGGCGGTGACATAGATACCTCTCCGAATATGAAGATTGTATTCTCGTTTAGCAACACTGACAGCACTAAAGGCACGGATAGTGGTAATGGAACAAACATACAGATTTACGCATTCGGCGATGGCACCCTGCTTAATATTAGTGATTTCACTACTTTGACAGCAAAGATTACGTATTACACTGGTCATTACATTAAAGGGGGTAATCTCAAGACTGAGAACCCATTCAGTCTTGGTGTCAATGATGCAGGAATATATAGAATAACTATTGAAGGAACGTATAAGAACGGGCAATCTGCCGACGATGAATTGGATTACACGATAACATCGCAACCTTAAAATACGGGGCAAGGAATTATTGTAAGGAACAGAATGCTTTCGAGTTTTCGCAAATTGAATTTTCTCATTGCGTTTGGCGCGTTCTTTGCCGCGCTTTCTTTGGGCGGCGGCTGCACCAATCTTTTTTCTTCCAATTCCCCGAACAATGAGGCGGTTACACAAATCAGGGCGAAAGAAGGCTACGGAATTGTAACCGGCTCCGTGCCTTCCGCGAATTCCGCGAGCGCGCGCACCGCCATGCCCGACCCCGACAAAAACACGCCCGATTCCTACAGGGTTTTCGCGCAAAGCGAAAATGGTTTGACCATAATCGAAGCGAACGTAAATCAGGCAACGAAAAAATTTTCTATACAACTTCCTTATGGCACTTGGAATGTTACGGCGCAAGGTTTGAGCACGGGAAAGGTAATTTATTCGGAAACAAAAAAAGTTACGTTGAACGCCGCAAATTCACAAGTGGATTTGAAATTCACGCTTGGCTATTCCACCAATCCCGATGACGGCATAGGCGAAGTTTCGCTTTCGGTTTCGTTCCCTCCCCCCGCAAGCAGCAAAATCACGGCGGTGGAATACATTTTGTCCAAAGGCGAAAACAAAATAGTAGTCAAAATCACCGAAGAAGAATTGACGGCGGGCACATTTAAAATCAAACGCATCTTTAAGGATTTGGGAACATACACGCTCACGATAAATTTCTACGGCGACTTTGCCAATCTCGTTTATCTCATAAATCAAAAAGTGCAAGTTTACGCCAACTTGTGCACAGACAAATTCGTTGGAAACGCGGCTTACATTTCGGGCGGCGACATTGTTCTGACGGCAGACCTGCTTAAAGAATTCGAAAACACCACGCTTTATGTGAACGCCAGTACCGGCAACGACAGCAACTCTGGAACGCGCTTCGACCCATTGAAAACATTCTACCGCGCCGTGGAAATGGTGAACAATGCTTCCGTTGAGCCTGCCGATGGTTTCAGGATTTTCTTGCAGACAAATGTTGCGGACGGCGCGTTCCTCGAACTGCAAAGCGGAAAAAAACTCACGGTTGCGAGCGCGGACGGCACAGCCCGCACGATAGAAAGTTTGGAGCGGCGATTCAGCGTGTTGGGAACAAGCGAATTGACCGTGAAGGACATAAAGTTCCAAAAAATGAGTTTCCACGTGGCCGGCGCATTGGATATGATTGGCTGCGAAATCAGCGGCAACACAAAGAACGAAAGCGGCGGCGCGATTTATGTTGATGGCGGCACGGCGAGTATTTCGGATGTGAAAATCTTCGGAAACTCCGTCACGGCGAACGGCGGCGCGGTCTATGTTGCTAGCGGCGGCAAGTTCACTATGAGCGGCAACAGCACCATCAGCGGAAACACATCGACTGCGGGAAACGGCGGCGGCGTGTATGTTGGCGGTGGAGTGACCAGTGATGATACTTACGGCACATTCACAATGGAAAACGGCACGATTTCCGGGAACACGACGAGCCTTAATGGTGGCGGCGTTTATATTTATAACGGCGTTTTCACAATGAAAGACGGCACAATCACCGAAAACGAAGCCAAGGGAAGTTCTACTTTGCTCAATATTGGTGGCGGAGGAATTTATGTTTTTCGTCTTATTTCTTCATCATCAGGTGGTATATTCACTATGCAGGGGGGCATAGTTTCCAAAAATACAACAACAGGAGATGGTGGCGGAATTCTTTTGGGTGGTTATAGTGAATTTTTAATAAGTGGAGGAACATTCAGCGAAAACACTGCCACAAACAACGGGAATGGTGCATACATCAACCCCAGTTGCGCATTCAAGATGGGTGACGCGGCAAAATTCGAAAAAGACGATGACATCTATCTTTATAGTTTTGATAGTTGGAATCAAACTCCAGCCACAATCACAATAACGAGCGCGCTTACTGCCACAGGCACGGTAGCCACAATCACGCCATCTACTTACAAAGAGGGCAGGGAAATCCTGACCGCAGGCGAGGGTGTAACATTAACGCAAGAAATTTGTGACCAATTCGCCGTAAAGCCGCAAAACGACGACACGGAATGGATAATCCTTCTTGACAACTCCAACTCAGGCATTCTCGGCAAAACGCAAACTGATTTGTACGTAAGCGAAAGTGGCAGCGACACCTATCTTGGCACAAAAGAACAGCCCTTTAAGACGATGGAAAAAGCCATCAAAACGCTAAAAGATTTAAATGACGGAACAAGCGAATTCACGATTTATGTACACGGTCACATCTCGTCGAATGGTATGCCAGGCTATGGAATGGCAGACTTTTCGGGCTTTAAAAATCCGCTCCATCTTACGATACAGCCTTTCCCCGGAGAAGCCACAGCCACGCTTCACGCAGGCGGCTCAAAGCGCGTGCTCTACGTGCCCGCCTCTTTAAGCGGACTTGAACTCACATTAGAAAACCTTGTCCTAACGAACGGCGCGGCAAACGACAGTAGCGGCGGCGCGGCAGAGATTTTAGCCGGCACTGTTACGATGACAGGCTGCGAAGTGAAAGACAGCACCGCATACTATGGCGGCGGCGCGTATTTTGCAAAGGGAAAATTCACGCTCGAAGGTTGCAATTTTACAGGGAACAAAGCCGAGAAACAAGGCGGCGGCATTTTTGTTGAAAGCGGCACGCTCACAATAGAAGGCGGAAAGATTTCCGAAAACAAAACCACGGGCACTCCTGTCAGTGATGATGACCTTATTGACGGCGGCGGAATATATGTTGAAAAAAGCGCGCTTTCGATGAAGGGTGTCGCGCTCGACAAAAATATTGCTACAAGGGTGGGCGGCGCAATCTGCATTGAAAACGGCGATAGCACTGCCGCTGTCACTTTGAAAAGTTTGAACATCACAGAAAACGAAGCAGGCTTTGGCGGTGGCGGCATCTTCGTATGTGTCGAACATGGCACGTTCGCGATGAATGGCTGTACAATCACTACCAACACCGCGGGGGCAGGCGGCGGAATTTATATTGACAGCACCACATTCACAATGGAAGGCTGCACCATTTCCGAAAACAATGCAACCGCAGATGGCGGCGGCGGTGTGTATATGGCTGCTGGAAATGTTACGATGAAAAGCAGCCATATCAATCAAAACAAAGCAGTCGCAGACGATGGCGTTGGTGGTGGACTTGCTACTAGAAGTGGCGCAACATTCACAATGGAAAGCGGCGAAATCAGCGGCAATACGGTAAAAACTTCGGGCGGCGGCGTATATCTTTCCGCTGCTAAGGACACATTCAATATAGAAGCCGGAACTATCGCAAAGAATTCAGCGCAGCACGGCGGCGGCGTGTATGTCGCAAACGGCACGCTCAATATGACTGGCGGCACAATCGGCGGAAGCGGCGCGGCAAACACAGCCACCACTTACGGCGGCGGCGTGTATCTTGCTTCTACTTCTGCCAAATTCAAGATGGACGATGGCGAAATCAGTTACAACACGGCAGGCTCGAACAGCGGTGGCGGTGGCGGCGGAGTCTTCATCGCGACCGGCTCATTCACGATGAAAGATGGCGAAATCAAAAACAACAAGGGCAACAACTACGGCGGCGGCGTTTATATATATCACGGCACGGTGGTAAATGATACTGGCTCATTCACGATGGAAGGCGGCACGATAAGCGGAAACCAGGCGGAATACGGCGGTGGCGTTTCTTCGGATGGTACGGTTACAATGAGCGGCTCTGCTACAATAAGCAGCAACATTTCCACAGGAGATGCTGGTGGCGTGTATGTTGCAGGCAGCACGTTCGCAATGAGCGGCTCTGCCACAATCAGTAGCAACACTTCCGCAAGAGCTGGCGGCGGCGTTCATATTAACAGAGGCACGCTCACGATGAGCGGCAATAGCGCCATCAACGGCAACACAAGCACAGGTGATGGCGGCGGCGTGTATGTTGCAAGCAACGGCGCGTTCACAATGAGCGGTGGCGAAATCAGTGGAAACGTATCCAAGAACACAGGCGACACTGCGGGCGGTGGCGGCGTGTATGTTTATCGCGCTAAAAATGGTACGGGTGCGGACGCGCAGGGCATATTCACGATGGAAGGCGGCACGATAAAAAGCAACGAAACGGCCGACAAAGGTGCGGGCGTACACGTTTCTCCCTACGCCATGTTCAATATGAGTGGCAGTGCGACAGTGGCGCAGGGCAACGATGTCTATCTTCATGTTTATGATTCGGATAAGATACCCACAATCACAGTTACAGGCGAGCTTACTGACGGAATCCATGCCAAGATTACGCCCGCAAGTTATGTGGCAGGCAGACAAGTTTTGAGCGCAAGTGGCGTAACAATTACGCAAGCCATTTGCGACAAGTTCGCGCTTTCGGATGCGGCCTACAAAATTGTGCCTGGCGGCGGGAATTATGGTCTTATTCAGCACCAATAAATACGGTTTACCTCAATTCTTCCACTGGTAACGATACCAATTCAGGCTTAAGTGCAAACCAAGCAGTAATTCGCGCGAGGTTTGCGGTGGTAGAGCCTGTCGAAACCACCGCAAGAAGTATCCGCGTTTGCGGGCATTTCGAGAGCCTCAATGCCCGGGGGCTTGCCCTGCGCGCGAACGCACTTGACAATATGTATAAAATGTTCATATAATAGATGAAGTTGTCTGCTCGTTTTGACATAGGAGAACCACATGACAGTACAAGGATACTATGATGGGACGCATTATGTCGCGCTGGAGCAAGTGGACATAAAGCCGAACCAAAAAGTCACGATAACAGTTCTGGACGACTTCATGCCGCAGGACGAACGGGAGAAGCGCGTGGATGCCCTGTTCGGTTGCCTGCAACAGTACGCAAATCCCGCGCTTCGGGAACGCGAGCGTGAGGCATGGTGCATGGCGGCAGAGGATAAGCATGGTCTGCGCTGACGCAAACATCCTTGTTCGCTTCATTATGAAAGACAATATGGAGTTGGCGCAGACAGCACGCGCGTTCGTACTGTCGGGAGACTTGTTCGTACCGACAGAGGTCTTTGCGGAAGTGGTGTATGTGCTGACAAAAGTCTATCAAATCAAGCGCGGAATTGTTTCGAAGACGCTTTGTGCGCTGCTTTCGCTCGTAGCAACGGACAACGAGGCCGTGATGCGCGTCGCCTTTTCTTATTACGCTGAAACCAATCTTGACTTCATCGACTGTGTGCTCGCCGCGCGACATTTCGTGGACGGGAGCGAAATCCTTTCATTCGACAAAAAACTCAATAACTTTATCAACCGTTTATAGAATGATGTGAACTATTAAGCCCCGCGCGAGCGTTAGGGCTACGAAAGGCGCAAGTTCCGAAGCGAACGCAGTGAGGGGAACGCCCAGTTTTCGGGTTTGCAAAACTCGCGAATATGTGCATGGGATTTTAACGCGAGTTTGTTTGAACGCCTCACACGGCTTTCCGTGGCTCTTGTACGCCGAGCAGCGTCTTTAGGGCTTCCTGCAAGACTTGCGAAAAATTTACGCCCGCCTTTTCCGCCATTGTGTTGAGCCAATTGGGAATCGAAAGCGTTTTTCTTACGGACTTGTTATCCACAAGCTTGCGCCACTCGTTTGTGTCGGCGCGGACAAGGGAAACAATTCCTTTTGTTTTTATGTTCTCGATTTTGGACGGCGCGGGAACAGGCTTTTTTTCATCTTCATAATCCGCAAGCATCATTGCGATGACATCTTCCGCCATGAGAATCGCTTCTGCCATATCGTCGCCGCAAGTGAAAGTGCCGGGAATATCGGGAACTTTTACATTGTAGCCACCCTCTTCCGCTTCTTCAAAAATTACAGGATAAACATATTTCATACTCCCTCCCGAAACTGTCAGGAAAGCCCCGCTTCTTTTAATATTGCAAGAGCCGTTCCTTTTGGAATGTCGCCCTTGTGCCGTGGAATAGGGATTTTCTTTTTGCCGTCCGGCGAAACCGCTTTTTCATGGTTTGCGCCCTGAATGAATGACCAACCGGCTTTCTTAAACTTTTGTTCAAGTTCGCGTTTTGTCATTCTGCCTCCACAATTTTATTATATGCGTATTAAATGCGTATTGTCAAGGGAAAACATCGCAGCGCGAAACTCGCGGATAAAATTCGGTGATGTGGCCAACGCCCTAAAGCGGGGTTTCGGGGTGCGACCACGAACTGAAAGTTATGCTTTAAATCAGAAAAAGTGCGCGAGTTTTTGTGGTTTTCAGTAGCGAAGCGAATGAAAATGCGAGCCTTGCGAGCAAACAAAAACTCGTTAGCAAAACGAAGTTTTGCGTATATATAGAGGGGCTGTTCTTTCCCAAAAACTTGCCCCGATAAAAACCGTAACTATTTTGCCCAAAAACCCTTACTCTTTTGGTTTAAAACAGTAAGAGTTTATATATAGAAACCGTAAGGGTTTTTACCCAAAACAGTAACGGTTTTAAACCAAAAGTGTTACGGTTTTTGACTGGGAGGGGGTATTTTTTGGTCTAGCCCATCGCCGCGCCGAAAGCATGGCATGGTTTGGAGAAGTTGTGGGGGGATTTGGGGGTGTCAAGCGGAGTGGGCGATTTTATTCGTTGTCGTATACATTTCTCCTGTGCGCGATTTCAACTACAAGAATCTCCAACGCGTCGTCCTTAATTCTGCAAAGAATCCTGTAGTCGCCCACGCGGTAACGCCAAATCCCCGCAAGGTTGCCTACGAGTGCTTTTCCGCGCGAGCGTGGATTTTCCAGTTTTGCAACAGCGTCTAAATAATCAACAATGCGGTTACTTATAGAATGGTCTAGTTTTTTGAGTTGTTTCAGAGACTTGTCTGAATAGGCGATTCTCATAAACCGAGTTCCTTGCGAACCTCTTCCGCGGAATAAGACTTGCGTCCGCTCCGCTCGTATTCTTCGAGCGCGGCAACAGCGTCCTCGTAGTCCGCCCTGTCTTCAAGCCATTCCGCAAGATAATGTTCCGCCGCCCGCGCCAAAAAAGCGTTGAGGGAACAGCCCGCTTCCTCGCAGTACGAATCGATTCGCGCGCGCAATTTCGGCTCTGCGGTAAAACTGATGCTCTCTGCACTCCGCATGATTTCCTCCAATTTCCAATATAAGATTAGCAAGAGTGCCGCGCATTGTCAAGGGAAAGTTTGGGTGGGGCGATTTGGAGTATCAAGCAAGGCAGGCGGCTTTCACGTTCTCCGGTTCGTGCTGCATGGCAAGCCAAAGCGTGAGCCGCATCTGCATTGCCATCCAGCTTTCGGGGCTTGTGCTAGTTGCCCGCGCGATTCTGAGAGCCATCTCGGGACTTAAGGCGGATTTTTCGTTCACGAACTCGGAAAGCGTCTTTCTTGTGACCCCGAGCATTTTTGCCGCGTCCGTGATGGGTATTCCAAGCGGGGCAAGGACATCTTTCAGAAATACTTCCCCCGGATGTGTCGGTTTTCTAGTCATAATGCCCTCCTAGTGATAGTCCTGATAGTCAACAAGCACAACGTCTTGTCCTTCAAAATAAAACAGTTAAAATGAGCCGCTAGAATATAGCGGCTCATTTTAATGCGAGTTTTTCACAAGCAAAAATAAATGAAAAACTCGCTTATTGAACTGTCGTTTCTCAATTCGTTGCGAAACGTCGTTTTCGGCAATGAAAAAACTTGATACTTTTTTCATTGCCGAAAATATAGGAGGGTAACGCGCCAGTTTCCGTTCACCGTAACCGACCACATATCCTTTTCTTGACCCAACAGTTTATGCAGCCTGTACCCGGGCAAGTTCATATCCTGCGGACTTATGCTTGCATCGAGGCGGTCAAGTATGCGCCCAAGTTTTTGGGAATGCTCCGGAATTATGCCTGCCTTGTTGCCAGTCACGAAAAAATCCCTGAGACCTTTGTGCCTCCATGATTTTATCATACCCTATCCTATCACATAACGCGCAACGTGGCAAGTTCCTCCGCGCATTGTCAAGGGAAAGTTGGTGCGCGGGGATTTTGGGGAGTGAATGTTGGGTTATGTCGTGATTGCATAAATCCCGAGTTTTTTGAACAGGGATTCTTGCAAAGTTTGGCTAAAATTCACCCCTGCCTTTTCCGCGCGAAGAGAAAGCCATTCGGGAAGAGTGACATTCTTTCTTACGAACTTTTCGTTGGCGGATATGTCGCATGAGATGTAGGTAAGAAAATCTTTGCCTTTTGATTTTGAACGCAGGGTTTTTATCGCGCTTGCCGGAGGAAGGTTGACACCTCTTTCAAGAACTGAAATTACATACCCTTCAAGGGCTTCTTTTGCGTTCTCCACAATTTCCAGTTCAGTTTCGCCTTGCGAAAGGCAGCCTTCTAAATCGGGGAACTCGCACCAATAGCCGCCGTTTTCAAAGTGGCAGATTGCAGGATAAGCGACATTCATAGATTACGCTCCTTTGCGAACTTGCGTCCGCATTTTGTCTATTTTAAACCGGCTTGCTTTAGGATTGCGTTTTCAAGACCGGTTTTCATATCCGCGCCGTGTACTGGCAGGGATATTGTTTTGTTGCCTTTTACCAAAATGTGGTGGCTGCCGTTTATTCTATCCACTCGCCAGCCGTTTTTCTTCAAAAGACTCAAAAGTTCTTTGTCTTTCATTCTTATAATATAATGCGCATAATGCGCATTGTCAAGGGAAAGTTGGTGCGCGGGGATTTTGGGGTGCTATTGACTTTCACGGTATTCCTGTGTTATGCTGTGAAAAGTGAGGTGAATATGGCGAACATTACGATTACGCTCGACGACAACGACAAAAAACGGCTCAACGACTTTTGCGACCAAATAGGACTTTCGGTCTCCGCGCTTTTCACGCTGTTTACAAAAAAGGTTCTGCGCGAAGGCGAAATCCCGTTCCGCGTGGGGCTTGACCGCCCGAACCGCGCCACCATCCGCGCCATGAAAGAAGGCGAACGACTCCTCAAACATCTTGACAAGGCGAAGGTGTACGACAATGTGGAGGAGATGTGGGAGGACTTGAAAAAGTGAGATATTCCGTTGTTCCGACTTCCCGATTCAAAAAAGAGTACAAGCGGGCAATCAAGCGCGGACAGAATGTCAAGAAACTGCACGCCGTTGTTGACCTGCTTGTAAAAGGCGAAGTGCTTCCCGAATCCCTCTGCGACCACGAGTTGAAAGCTATGCTTTAAATCAGAAAAAGTGCGCGAGTTTTTGCGGTTTTCAGTAGCGAAGCG
>JAFLSR010000029.1 GCA_022510845.1 Treponema sp. | reverse complement strand
TCCCTTTCAATGACCGCGCCCAGAGGGGCGAGTAAATGGCATATTATCACGCCGCGCTTTTTTCGTCAACCCCTTTGCGCAAAAAATTTCATTTTTTTTCGTTTTTTTACGCGCCACGGAAACGCACGCCCGGGGGCGGAAGCGGCAGGAACTCCCCCGCTCCGCTCCCGCCGGGGCTAGCGGCTGCGCCGTTTCGCTTCCGCAAGGGGCTTCAGAAAAAGAACCGCAAAAACTCGCGAAGGTAAACATTCGCAGGGGGCTTCCGAAAAAAAATAAAATAACGCGGTTTTAATTTTACCTATTGATTTTTCCTCAAAAAAAGTTATCATATTTCTATATTACAAAACCGTTGACGCGGTTTTATTTAAGGAGAAATTATGAATCTAAAAGGCTCAAAAACAGAAGCGAATTTGCAGGCGGCGTTCGCGGGCGAATCTCAAGCGCGAAACAAGTACACTTATTTTGCGAGCAAGGCAAAAAAAGAAGGCTACGAGCAGATTGCCGCGATTTTTTTGGAAACTGCTGAAAATGAAAAAGAGCACGCGAAAATGTGGTACAAATTGCTGAATGACGGCAAAATCAATTCCACGGCGGAAAATCTCAAAGATGCGGCGGCTGGCGAAAATTATGAATGGACGAATATGTATGCAGAATTCGCAAAGACCGCGCGGGAAGAAGGCTTTGTAGACATTGCGGAAAAATTCGAGGGCGTGGCGAAAATCGAAAAGGAACACGAAGAGCGCTACAAGAAGTTGCTCGACAATGTGACAAAGGAATTGGTGTTCAGCAAGGACGGCGAAAAAATTTGGCAATGCCGAAATTGCGGCCACATCTGCATCGGAAAGGAAGCGCCGGAAACTTGCCCGGTCTGCGACCATCCAAAGGCATATTTCCAAATCAAGCCGGAAAATTACTAGACCGTATCAAGCATAATATTGTAAAAACGAAGCCCGCAAAAAATGCGGGCTTTTTTATTTAATATAAGAGTCAAAACGAAACTGGTTCGAATCGCATCAGTTTTAATTTTGGATTTTCTTGCAAAACACACTACAATTAAAATCGGCACGGCGAGATTGGCTTGCTGAAATTCTGCGCAAAATTCGGCAAAAAAAGATGTTTGTAAAAATCATAGTTCTACAACTTTCAAACTATTCATAAAACAAAATCTATGGTTTATGTTAGTAGTATGACTACGGTTGAAAGTATACGACATGCTGTTGCAAGAAATATAAAAAACTTTCGTGAAGAAAAAGGTTTCACGCAGGAAATGCTTGCGGAAAAATTGGAAAAATCAACTTCGCACATTGCGAATATTGAAAGCGGGAAAACAGGAATAAGCGATGATTTGCTTTGCAAACTTTGCAATATATTTGGCAAAAAGCCTTCTGAAATTTACAGCGACATTGACATAGATTTTGAATTTGACAAGCGGCTGAATGTCGTGGTGCGAGATACAGTCAAAGCGGAATTCGCAAACGTCGCCAACGAAGTTTCGGAAAAAATTTTGCGACAAGTTACGGCGCGAATTGTCAGCAAAAAATATATTGAACGCCGCAACGAGCGTATTCCTTTGCGAAAAGTTTCATCGCCAGAAAATAAAAAATGATGAGGCGCGCACACGAAGTTTTGTTTACGGCGAACTTTGAAAAAAAGTCAAACGCGCGATGAGCAACGAATATTGAAAACGCGATTTTTGATTTGCCAACAAGTTTTCGTTTGCTAGCACAACTTGCGTAATTTCAATTTCGCTTCGCTCGCGAAAACTCGAAAAACTCGTTTATGATATTACGATTTTCGTTATGCTTCTACTGCCAAAACAGAACCGACGGCATTCTTTTCGGAATAAACCGAACGCGCGTTTTTATAGGGATTGCGCAGTGAATTTATTTTCGTGCGGATTTGTGTGATATGAACTCGAAGCAAATCACGGTTTTTGGCATTTTGCGCCAGAACTTTTTCACGCAAACTTGAAAGGTCGTTTTGCAAATCTGTAATCGACTTTTCGGAATTGGAATTTCCGCCACGCGCGTTGTACAAGTCCGACATCGGCACGATGACTTTTTGCAAATTCACGATGTTGGAAACGACTTGCTGTTCCAATTCTGTGTGCGCCAAAAGTGCGTCGGGATTTTCGGTTTCGATAGAATTTTCCTGCTTTTCCAAAATGTTCAGATACTCGCGGAATTTCTCTCGCTGCTGTTGCAAAAGTTCGCGGAATTTTTTGAGCAACGCCACGCGCTCTTCGAGTTCTTGTGCGGAAATTTTTTCCATAAATCTTCTCCTTGGCTAACCTTCGATGTTCAGCGCTTGCTGGGCGCGAATCGGAGTGACGGCGCTTGTGCTTGCCGCCGCTTGTCTCCAGGAATCGGCGAGCTGCTTCATAAAATTCAAAACGGAATCGATTTTTGCTTTGTCTTTGGCGATGTTCGCTTCTCGAAGCTGTTCATTGAAATAGATGTAAAGCGACATCAGGCTGCGCGAAAGTTCGCCGCCTCTTTCCATGTCCAACGAAACTTGCAGTTCGGTGATGATTTCTTGTGCGCGCAAAACATCCGTGCTGAACGATTCGATTTGCGAAACAGGAATTTTCCCATCCGCGGAAAATTTTGAAGAAGCCGATGACAATTTTTTCACCGCGCCTTCGTACAAAAGAACCACCAGTTCTGCTGGACTGGCAGTGTTCACGCTGGCTCTTTTGTAAGCATTGTATGCTTGGTTATACATTTTCAGCCTCCATGCAAAAAGGATAATGCATCGATTCAAATTTCGGAAAATGCATAAAAAAGTTTAGGAAAAATTTCTTAAATTTTCAATATTCCAATCTTCAAAAATATAGAAAAATTGTTTTTCAACGAAAAAATTCAATGTTATAATGAAGAAATTGATTCGATTTTTTATTTTGCATCAAATTTTTTGAAAAAAGAGAATTTTCGCACAAAAATTTGAGGTTTTGCCTAGTGATTGAATTTTCAGAATTGCGAGTAGTTTTGCAAATTGCATTTTCCGCAAAGCCCGCAATCAACAAACCCCGACGCAGAATGTCGGTGTTTGAAATCTCAGTACGAAAAGCATATTTGCGGCGTATTTTCAAATGACTTTTTCGTAGGCACGGATTGCCTGTGAAATGTCATTGTATTTTCCGTTTACGATGTCCAGTCCAATCTGGTAGGATTGATTTCGCATATTTTCCTGCGAATAATAATTCGTGGAAGAAGTGTATGGATGGTAATATGTGTCATCGTAAAGTTCGCGAATCTTGCAGGCTGCCAACACGCCCAACGCTATTGCCTTTGGGTCGCTTTTTATGCCGCCGCTTTCACCTCTTTTTGCAATGACGGTCATTTCTTCCACTGCTTCAATAAGTTGCGTCGTGCTGAATTCCGAGCCAAAAAACTTTTCCACATCTTGCACGTATCGGCAATTTTTTTTCTTTCCCATTTGCTTGCCTCTGCCTCGAAAATTATTGTTCCACGGCGGTTTTTTGCCGTTTTGAAAAGAAAACTCGTATTGCCATTTCAGCTTGTTTTTTGGAAATGGTTTTGCTTTTGATAAAACTGTTCGCAAGCCGAATCGTGCCTTCTGTGTCAATTCTGGCTCCGAATCCTTTCCAAACATAACTGAATTTTTCCGCCGCCGCGCAGTAACTCAAATAAGTCAAAATGCATTCGCGAATTGTCAAATCTTCCTGAAGAAAACCTTCAAAGCGTGGATACAAACGGTCGATGCAGTTTATCGCGTTGACCAAATCTTCTTTTGAATATTTTTTGTCATAAAATTGTTCGATTTCGCGGACCCGTTTCATTTTTTCCCTTCAAGTAAAAAAAAATCCGAATCGTATGATTTCGGCGATACAAATGCGCTTCGCAATGAAATGAGAAACGCCAATATGCTTTTAAAAACTCGGCGATTTTATTGAAAAGTTTAGAAAAATTGAGAAAAGGAATGATTTCCCATTTCATTGCCGAAAACGCTGTTTCGTTCCAAGCAGGAAAGTGGCTTGCCATTTTCCGTTTGTTGCAATAATGCGCGTTTATACATATTGACTAAAATTTCAAAAATGTGATATAATTCAATACTCAAATAAAAATCTTTGGGAAATTTTCCCTGTGAAATAGGAGTATGCCATGTTAAGGACATATCAACCCAGTCGCGTTAAGCGCAACAGAAAATTTGGTTTCCGCGCAAGAATGGCCACAAAGGGCGGTCGCAAAATTTTGTCTCGCCGTCGCGCGAAAGGACGCAAAAAGCTTTCGGTAGCAGACGAACACAAGAAGTATTGATTGTTTCTGCAAATTTGAAAATTTATGGAAACGGATTTGCCGGAAAAGGCTTCGGACGTGCGACGAAAATTCAAGCGTTGCGAGCACATAAAAAAATCGGCGGAGATTCGCAATCTATTTAAAAATGGAAAAAAAGCGAGCGTTGGCGGCGCGAAGATTTTCTTTGCGAAAAATTCACTCGGTTTCAATAGAATCGCATTTCCGTTGCCTCGCGGTTACGGAAACGCCGTTCAGCGAAACGCTTCCAAGCGATTCAGTCGTGAGGCTTTTCGATTTTTCAAGACATTCCTGAACACAGGGTACGATATTTTATTTTTGGTTTACCCTGGAAACGATTCGTTCAGCTCAAGGTGTGTTCAATTTCGTGAATTGTGCAAAAAGGCAGGGCTGATGAAATGAAAAGTTTTCTCGTGAAATTTTTCTGCGCTTTGATTCGATTCTATCAAATTGCGATTTCTCCGTTATTTCCGTCGTGTTGCAGATTTTTTCCGACTTGTTCATGCTATGCAATGCAGGCGTTCCAAAAATATGGTCCGCTCAAGGGAATGATTATGTCTTCCGCAAGAATTTTGCGATGCAACAAATTTTTCAAAGGCGGTTACGATCCGCTTCCGACGAAATTCGAATTTCCGCGTCAATCAAAAAAACAATGCTAAAGTTTGCGGCGACATTTCAACGCAAACTTTAAACTTATTCAGCGGCAAGAAAGTGAAATTTTTTCACTGCTTTGGATTTAAAGAATGTTAAAATCGGCAAATGAAATGCCTTTGTCGAATTTGGCTAACTTTTGCTTGCTGTCGAGTTTTTGAGGTCAATTTTTTATGGATAAAAATTCAATAACAGCCGTCGTGCTGATTTCGCTTGTTTTGATAGGATATACGATTGTTCAGGCAAAATTTTTCCCGCCGCCGCAACAGCAGCAAATCGAGCAAACTGAGATTGAAGAAAAATCTGCCGAAGAAAATTCGACGCAGAATTCGCAAGCTTCCGAAGAAATCAATTCGATTGTGTACGCGAATTCTTCCGAAGATTCAGCAAGCGCGAATGAAAATCTTGTCGAAAAAAAGTACACGATTACCACCGACAAAATCAAAGTCGTTTTTACGAATCGCGGCGGCGACATCGTGAGCTACGAATTGCTCGACCATAAGGACACCAAAACTGGATTGGGCGTGGAAATGGCGGACAATGTTTCGGCAAACAACCGCGCGTTTTCGCTGGCTTTTGGCGGTGCGGAAAATTCCATCGTGAACGATTTGTTCGAGGCGAAGGAATTTCCCGAAGCGGACGGAGAAAAGAAAATTGCGTTTGCCAAAAGATTTTCGGATTTTACTTTGGTAAAGCAATACACTTTCAAAGACGGCGAATATATGTTCCGAATGAATGTGGTGATTGACGGCGGCGAAAATTTTTCCGCACTGAATTTCCCTACCGCAAACGGAATGAACGCTTCATACACTTTGCGCACTTCGCCGCAAGTAGGCCCTGCCTTTGACCCGAAAATCGATCGCTATGAAAACCGTTCGTTTATCGCGCTCAACGAAGGAAAAAGCAAACGGATTCGATTGGGCACCGGACAATTCAAAGATTACAACAAAGAATTCGAGATTGCGGGAATTGGCGGAAAATATTTTTGCGAACTTGTCATTCCGCTGAAAAATTCGATTTTGGAAAACGCATATTATTCCACTGAAATTGAACTCGGAGATTCTTCCAACGCGCAGGCGCGCTTGGTGCGAAAGCCAATCACCGAAAAGCAGACGAATGACATTTACTATGTTTATGTTGGACCGCGCGCTGAAAAGGATTTGCGCGTCTACTCCAACGCCGAAAACAATGCATGGAATTTGAGCGGCTATCGTTTGACGGATGCGATGGATTCGGGCGGATTTTTGGGATGGCTCGAAACAATTCTAAAATGGGTTTTGGAATTGGTTTATAAAATGGTGCCGAACTGGGGCGTGAGCATAATCATTCTTACGCTGATTTTGCGCCTTGCTCTTTTTCCGCTTTCGATTAAGGCTTCCGTGGGCACGACAAAAATGCAGGAACTTCAACCGAAGATGCAGGCAATTCAGGCGAAGTACAAGGACAATCCTCAAAAAATGCAGGCCGAAACCGCCAAACTCTATCAGGAAGCGGGCTACAATCCGATGTCGGGTTGTCTTCCGATGGTTTTGCAGATGATGTGCCTTTTTGCGATGTATAATTTGTTCAACAATTATTTTGAATTCCGCGGCGCAAGTTTTATTAAAGGATGGATTGACGACCTTTCTGCGGGAGACAGCATTTATATGCTCAATTTCAATTTGCCGCTTTTGCGCAGCAATCACATTCGCATTCTTCCGGTGATTTATCTTGTTTCGCAGTTGCTTTATGGAAAAGTCACGCAAGTGGGCGGCACTGCAACGGCTGCGCAAAATTCCACGCAGATGAAATTTATGACTTACGGGCTTCCGATTTTGTTTTTCTTCATTCTTTACAACACGCCGAGCGGATTGATTTTGTTTTGGACGATGAGCAACATTTTGCAAATGATGCAGCAAGTTTTCATCAACAAATCCAAGGCAAAAGAAAAAACTGCCGCCACAAATAAGAATGTCGTGAAAATGAAAAAATAAATCATTTGGCGGCTCGAAGAAGCGACCTTGATTTTGGGCAAAAAATTTTGGCAATAAGTTTGCGTAGCAAACTTTACATACTTTCGCGCAATGCGCAAAAAGCCGACGGAATTTGTGTTATGGACGAATTTTTGTTTTGGCTTTATTTTTAAGGAGAAAAAAATGACTTACGAATATGAAGGAAAAACTGAAAAAGAAGCGATTGAAAAAGCCGCGCAAGAATTCGGCTTGGAACGCGACCAGTTCGATGTGGAAATTTTGGAAACACAAAAAAACTCGCTTTTCAAAAAAGGTTTCGTAAAAATTCGTATCCACACAGATAGCGATGTGCCGAATGCCGCCGCGAAGAACGAAGTTACTTCCGAAAAACGCGCGCCGAAAAAAAATGTTGCCAATCCAATACCGCAAGACGAATTTGAAAAAAAACTCACGGAATTCATCACCGAAATAATTTCAAAAATGGGATATTCTGCCAACGTGGAAATTATGTTCCGCGAAGAGCGCAAAATCGGTTTGAAACTTCAGTCAGAAAGTTCTTCGATTTTGATCGGACGCAAGGGCAAAAATTTGGACGCGCTTCAACTTTTGCTCAATGTTTATGCAGGACATCTCGGCCACGAAAATGTGCGCGTTATTTTGGACACGGAAAACTATCGAATCCGCCGCGAAGAATCTTTGGTGCGTCTTGCCTACACTACCGCCGACAAAGTTCGTTCTTACAAAAAATCGATTTTGCTTGAGCCAATGAATCCATTCGAGCGTCGCCTCATTCACACCACGCTCAATGAAATCCCAGATATTGAAACCAAATCCGAAGGCGATGGTTTATATAAACAGGTACGCGTAATTTATAAAGGAGTCATCTGAATTGCTTTTGTGAATTACCAAGGAAATTCATGATTTTGTTTGAACGAAAAATTGGTGCAATATTTTTCGCAATGACGGCTTTCGTTTTTGCGAAAAATTTATCTGCCGAAAGTTTGGAATTGCAAAAAATTCTTCCGCCGCAAATTGAGCAAATGCTTTTACAAACCAACGAAATCTCGCACATTTTTTCCGAAAATGATTTTGAGCCGAAATTCATTCCGAACACTGAATTTTCAGACACAATAAAAAATTTCGTGTTTGGAAAAATCGAGCCGGAAAAAATGGGCTTTGCGGAAGAAAAACTTTATCGCTTGAAAAAATCTGAAATCGCAAACAAAAATGCTGACACCCACGCGGCTTCAAAAATTATGCGTTCGATTTCGAAGATGCAGGGAATGCAATACTTTTCTCGCTCGCGAAAATCTTGGGACGAACTTTATTCGCAAGCGTTTCGCGTGGAAAATCCCGATTCAAAAAATTTTTCTGCCGCGCAAGATTTGAACGAAGGCGATGCGAATGGCTTGGAAATTTTCGCATTTTTGAACGACCACACTTTTGGCGAAAGCGTCTACAAAATTTCCTACAGCCAAAATCAAAACGCGCTTTTGATGTGCATGGAAAATTATTCCGCGCTGAGTTATGGGCCTATCAACGCCGTAAAACCCGGCAATTTGCGGATGTGCGTTTGCATCGTCGATTGCGGCGATGAATTTTTGTTTTACATCGGCAACTACACGGAATTCAAAATGATTTCCGCCTTGAAAAAGCGGCTGAACAATTCGTTTGAAGCGAGGCTTGAAGCGATTTACAATTGGTTCAAAAATCAATTTGAAAATTGAAGTTCGCAATTTCGAAGTGAAAAATAAATACCCTATACCCGTATGGGGTATGTTAATTTATTTGTATGGAGAAAAAAAATGAAAGGAAAATTTTTTGGCGCGATATTCACTTTTGTCATTTTGGCGAGTGGTTGCGCCCAAAGTAAATCAAAATCAATGGAGAAAAAAACTATGGATGCATTGAATGGCAAAGAAGGCGTTTTCGCCGTGCTCAAATTGCCGAAGGGCGAAGTCGCATTGGAATTGTATTACAAGGACACGCCGCTAACTGTCGTGAATTTTGTCGGACTTGCGGAAGGCACGCTCGATGCGGCGAGAGGCAAGCCTTTTTATGACGGGCTAAAATTTCACCGCGTAATCAGCAAGGCAAACGGCGATGACCAAGATTTTATGATTCAAGGCGGCGACCCCGAAGGAACTGGTCGTGGCGGACCTGGCTATCGATTTGCCGATGAAATTTTGGAAAAACATACGTTTGCAAAGCCAGGCGTTTTGGCGATGGCAAATGCGGGTCCCGGCACAAATGGCAGCCAGTTTTTCATAACGATTGCGCCAACAACTTGGCTCAATGGAAATCATACGATTTTCGGAAAAGTCATCAGCGGGCAAGAAATTGTTGACACAACGAAGCAAGGCGATGTAATCGAAAAAATTACGATTGTTCGGCAGGGCGCGGATGCCCAAGCATTCAGCGCAACTCAAGCGGATTTCGACGCTGCCGCAAAGCAAGCGAACGAAGTTGCTCGCGCCGCCAAAGAAAAAAAATATGAAACGCAAATCAAACTCATTGAAAAAAAATGGCCTGGCTGCGAAAAAGATTCGAACGGAATTTTTTATAAAGTGACAAAAGAAGGCAAAGGCGAAATTTGCGGCGCAGGAAAAAATGTCGCGGTTCATTACAAGGGATTTTTGCTAAATGGCGATGTGTTCGATCAGTCCGAAGGACGCGGGCCGCTCGAATTCGCTACTGGAGCAGGACAAATGATTCCCGGCTTCGATGCGATGGTTCAACAAATGAAAGTCGGCGAAAAACGCACGGTTCTTTTGCCGCCCGATATGCATTATGGCGAGCGCGGCTATCCCGGCGTGATTCCTGCAAACAGTTATATCGGATTTGATATAGAACTTATATCAATAAAATAATCTGAACTGCGCCGAAAAATTCGGCGCGTTTTTTTTACAATGTTTAAGTCGCTAAAGTTGAACGCAAGTTCATGGCTTGCTATTGACTTTCGTGAAACTCGCTTATTGGACTCGTCGCGACAAGTGCAAGCGCGAACGAAATCATCATCGAAATCTGAAAATTTCTGCGGTGATGATTTTTAAAGAAGGCGGAAAATGGACAAGAAAAATTTCGAAGCACAAAAACAATTCATCCAAGATTTTTCTGCCCGCGTAAATGACAAAGTTGAATGCATTGAAATGTGCGAACTTCGCGCGAGTGCCGATTCGCTTTCGAAAATGCAACTTTCTTTGAACGGCGGCGACGGCATTTGGGGAATGCTCGTCATTTGCGAAAAGAGCGTTTACTTTTACGCGCCTCGCCGTCCGCTCGCATTGATGTCGATGATTCAATTTGGCGGCGACAATGCGGAAATTGAAGAGCAGCTTTTTTGTTTCAATGATTTGCAGGATTTGAAATTCATCGTAAGTCCGAAAAAATGGTTTCAAATTTTTTCGCAGGAAAAAATCAAATTTTCTTTTTTGCAAGACGGACGAAATGTTTGCGGAGAATTTTTCTTTTCAAAAAACGCAGTTGAAATTCTTGTGAAAATTCGCACCGTGTTGAATTTGTAAATTTGTAATCGAAAAAATTATGTCCAAAAATTACGACATTACAATTTTGTGCAAGGTTGTCGATAACTTCGGCGACATCGGTTTTGTGTACCGCCTTGCAAAAAATTTGCACAAGATAAATCCGCATTATGAAATCCGCCTCATCGTAAATGATTTGGAGGCGTTTCAAAAAATCGCGCCAAAAATAAATTTGGATTGCGCGGAGCAAATTTTTTGTGGAATGAAAATTTTTTATTCGCAGGAGGAAGAAATTTGCAAGGCGGAATTTTCAAAAAATTTGCCGAGCGTGATTTTGGAATGTTTTCAATGCGGCCGCCCAAAATGGCTTGATGAAATTCTCTTCGCTTCGCAATCACAAGAAAAAAAATGCGAGCAAAATGGCGAAAAAATTTTTCAGATTATAAACATCGATTATCTCACCGCCGAAAATTATGCCGAAGAATTTCATTGTTTAAAATCCGGCACGCGAAGCGCATTCGTGAAGAAAGTGAATTTTATGCCAGGCTTCACCGCGAAAACTGGCGGGCTAATTTTGGACGAGCCTTTTATCGCAAATTGGCATGGAAATTTTGAAAAAAAGCAAAATGCAGAAAAATGCGTGAATTCGAATTGCGATAAAAACGCGCGGAACTACGAGCCGCGAAAAATTTTGATTTTTTCTTATCCGAAAAATTTTTTGCCGATTTTGCGGGCGTTCCATAAATTTTGCGATAACGATTCATCGCAAATCCAAATATTTTTGGCACAAGGAATTGGAAAAGAAAGTTTTTTGGAATGTTATCGCAAATTCCGTGATTCGCAAAAATTCGATTTATCGCAAATCCAGTTTAGCGAACTTGAATTTTTATCGCAAGAAGATTGGGATGAAATGCTTTTGCAAATGGATTTGCTTTTTGTTCGCGGCGAAGATTCGCTTGCCCGCGCCTGCTTGTGCGGAACGCCTTTTGTTTGGAATGCGTATCCGCAAAAAACTTCGCAGGACGAAAATTATCATTTGGTAAAAGTTCGCGCGCTTTTAGAAAAAATGCGTCCGCATTTTTCGGAAAGCGAATTTGCCGCGCTCGAAAAATTTTGGCTTGTGTACAATGAAAGTGCTTGCGATATTTCTTGCGAAAAAAAATTGGAAGAAGCCTGTTTTGAATTTTTATCGCAAGCGCATAATTTGAAGCGCGGCTGTGAAAAATTTTCGGAGAGCCTTTTCGCGCTTGGAAATTTTTCAGAAAAATTAGATGCCTTTATTCAAGATTTGCAAAACTTTTGAAGTTGGAAATCATACAGTACGAAAATTCTAGTTTGTGAAAAATTCGCGATAATTTTTTTTATCGCAAGAAATTTAATTCCGAGCGGTTTTTACAAAATAGCAAAAGAAATAACTTGTGATGTCGTCTTCGTCTTGCTGCGAAATTTCAAATGAGTTTGTGTTTCGCTGAATTATGGCTTGAAATTTTTCTTTTGTTGCGTGCGTCAACGCATACATTGCAAGTGAATTATCGCAAAACGCAAATTGCCATGTTGCACGATTTGGGTCGTTAAAAAATTTTCTTGACACATTGTCATTTTGCTTTGTCTTTTCGACATTATGATGATGCGAAAAATCCGAAGAAATTAAAATGAAAAAATCTTTTTTTGCGACAAATGATTCGAGTGCGCTGGAAAGACGTTTTGCAATTTTTGTGTTTACGGGCAAATTCGCGTCATAGGCTATGGCAACGACTTTGCTTTTTGGAAAATATTTTGCGATAAAAGGCGCGATAGTAGAAACTCCGTGTTCATACAAAAAAACATCGTCTTCGATTTTTCCATCAAGTTTTTCAAGCAAAACTTTTTGAATTTTTTTGTCGGTTTCGAGAAAAGTTCCATCACAATTCCACGCGCCAAATGTCAGAGAAAAATCCGCTCGTGACAAATTCCAATGCGAAGGCGACAAGACGATAAAAGTTTTGATTTTTGGATTGTGTTCGGAAAGTTCAGAAAACCACTGGTCAATGAATTTGTACGCCAAAAGATGATGGCTAACAATTCCGGCAAACGGCACATCGCGTTCTGCAAGATGATTTTCAAATGGGATTTCCGGAACATCTGGCAAAATCAAAGTGCGCTCTTGCCAAGTTGGGAAATGCGTGATTTTTTCTTCTTCCAAAATTTTTTGTGATTTTGAATTTTTGAACGGGGAGTTTCCGCAAGAAAAAAGAAAAAATATTGTTGCAAATCCCAACGCGAAATTTTTCATCTAAATTTTCCCGCCAAAACCATTCGCTTCAATAGTTGAATCAATGTACCATTTAGGCTTTCGCTTTGCCGCTTCACTTGGATTATCATAAACCATTTCTTTCCACTGTTCATCTGTGAGACGATTGCTCATCGGCTGCGTAAATTCATAATAGTTGAATGTGTAGCCCACAGCAACGCGTTTTCCGCCCTGCTTGTCGTTGAGCGCGACATAAATTCTGTGTGGAATTCCAACGGCAACTTCAAGTACCGAAGAGATTTCCGCATTCGTCAAAACATCGGCGACCAGCGCCATTTTAAATTGTGAGTTATCATCGGCGTATGAAGCATAATTTGAAAATGGAACTACCAATTTTGCAAAGAGGCTTGGAATTGTCCCAATCCACTCCAAATCTTCTTTTGAAACTTTTTGATCTTTCACTTCAGTGGCAACAATATCCAAGGCGCGAACACAAATATTTTTCATCGAAGCAACCGCATTTGCAGAATCATCATCAAACAGTTCGTACCTTTCAAAAACATTTTGAAAAATTTCCCATGACGCGCAAAGTTCAATAAAAAATTTCAGATTCGGTTCAATGTAATGAACGGGGCTTGGAAGTTTATCCGTGCGATATGTCGGCATCCATCCACCACCGCCCCTTTCAGCATACACTTGCTTTGTGTACAGAATCGTGTCGTGCTTTAATTCCGCCCAAGTTCCGAGCGAACTTTCAAGCGATTTGATATTCCAAAGCGGAGTTTCGGTGAAAAAAAATCCCGCCCCCTGCTCAAATTCGGATTGCGATTTTACGAGCGCGAGAACTGAATTGTAATAAGTTTTTCTCCAAAAATTTTCGTCTTTTGAATTGAAGAATTTTTTGAATTTGTCAAAAGCAGTTTTTAATTTTTCAAAAATTTGTATTCTAAAACTTTCATCGGATTTTTCAGACCCGTAGCCGTCAATTCCAAAGCCATTTTCTATAGTCGCATTTTTAAGAATCATATCGGCAGAATTTGAACCGAATGCGCTTGCAATGTCAAGACCGGATGCCATCATTCTTCCGAAAAGGCGAGGCGATGTTACGTTCTGAAAAATCCATGCGTCATAAGTGAAACGCTGTCCCAAAAATCGCCAACCCATCGGCGGCTTTATGTTTTCGGGGTCTGAAATATCGCCTTCGGTTTGGTTTGCATAAAATGAACTTGTGCTTGTGATGAGCGGGGATTTTAATTTTTCACGCGAAAGATTTGCGAAGCCCGCGACATTTTCATCGGAAATCCATTCCAAAACATTTTTTGCGCCCACCGATTTCCACAGCGGAATTAAATCATCGAATGAAAGGTCATCGCACTCGCCGATTAAAACTGTCATCGGGTCGAAAACGCTTTTCCATAATTTATACAAGGACTCATCTTGCATAACGATGTCATTGATGTAAATTCCAACTTTGAACATATTTCGCGCCAAAATTTCGCTGGGGTCTGAAAGGCTGCGCGAACTTTCGGGAAGCGGAAAATTTATCCTGCCAAACCATATCATCGCCCGAAAATATGCTTTTAATGTTTCGTTTTGAGTGTAATGACCGCGCGGCTTATATTGCGTGTAATCTTCTATGTAAGAAGTGCCATCGGAAAAAACAAACGCGCTCGATTTTTGCATTGCTGCGGCTTCGAAAATTTTTTCCACTTCTTCGCGAATTTCTTCGTCATATTTCGAAAGCACCAAGTTTTTATCTGGCATCACTTCGTTGCCATATTCATCTTTGTTCGGGGAAAGTTTCAAAAGCGCGTTTGCTACGGCAAAATATCTTTCTGCGATATTCACAGTTTCATTTGAGGGATATTTTTGTAAATCCGCTGAAATTTTTTCATGGAATTTTTCCGTGAGCAAAGCCAAGCGCGGAGAAAAGAAATCTTGTTCGATATGCTGCAAAAGCCTGTCAAACAAAAGGTGTTGGCTGTGCGCGAATAAATCCGTCGTGATAAAAAGCGGCACAAGATTTCCTCCCATAGTGTTGCCAAAAGAAGCCTCGCGATGTTTTTGATAAAGCGCAATCATATCATCTGGGTTATCTATGTTGAGTCTAATTTCGTAAGGCCCGACATTTTGCAATGCGATGCGATTTTCGACGAGAGAATCTGCAATTTTCGCATCGATTTTTTTGTAGCCGCAAATCGGATAAAAATTTTCAAAATACGCACTATCTTCATTGCTTGCGCGTTGATACAAAAATGAAAAAATTCTCATTTGCTCATTCGTGATATTTTTATCCTGTCCGTACACATCCGCGCCAAAGACAAATCCTGATTTTCCGTCATATTCTACTGGATAAAAATAATTGAGATTTTGTTCAAATGAAAACAGCCCGTCATACTTTTTATCCTCCGCTACAATTTTTTCGCCTGTACATTTTAGCAGAGTGCCTTTCGGAATTTTTATTCCAGTGTTTTTCATGGAATCAAATTCATCATCATTTTTTGGAACGGCATTGAACAAAACACACAAATCATTTCCAACCAAAAGCATTTTTTCAAAATTCGGTGTCGGCGGAAGGTTCAAAAAATCCACCTCATCATTTAGATAAACGCTATGCGCCGAATTTTGCGCATTTTGGCGAAACTGTGGCAAAGAAGTTTGCTCGCCTTGCACTGTTTGTTCAACTTGTTCGAGTTGGTCTGTTTGGTTATCAATTGTGAGTTCTTCGTTTTTCAAACATCCAACAACGAGCGCGAGCAACATAAATATTGAAACTGATTTTTTCATAATTTATTATTGCACGCGTATCTAAAAATGTAAAGTTTTTTCCAATCCTGAAAACTCTATTTCATGGCAAATTTAACTTCGAGTTTTCTGTACGCAACAAGTCGCTATCGACTTTTCGCTTGCTCGCGAAATTCGCTTTTTCGTTCAAGTTGCACAGAAATTGCGGAACTCCATATCCGACATTTTCTTGTTGATTTTTCTTTAAAAATGCGGTATGCTTTTTTAAACTCATATTTGGAGGAAGTGATTATGAAAAAAAATCTTTGCCTTGCCGTTTTCGTTTTGCTCACAGGAATTGCATTCGCCGACCGCTTGCCCAAAAATGTGCTTGAAATGGCACGCGAAAAAATTCCCGCCGACGCGCAGTTTAAAAATTATAGTTTCAGGGACAATGAATACGAATTGAATTTTGTTGACAACGCCAAGTCAACTTACAAAGTTGAAATCGACAAAATCGGAAACAATTTGGCTCTCAAAGAAATCAAAATCGAAAGCCGTTCTTCAGCCGAATCCAAAAACATAAAATTGGAATTGGAGGATGTGGAATCTCTTTTGCGCGAAAAATTTCCTGACGTTGCGAATTTTAAAATCGAAATGGAATATGACCGAGGCGACCGCATGAAATACGAGGTAGAATTTTCTACGGATGAATACGAAGCCGAAATCGAAGTGAATCCTTCTAGCGGCGAATTTTGCAAACAGAAATTTGATTATTACTTCGACTACAGTTCTTTGAAAAATTAGTCTTTGGTTTTTGTGAAAAATCGTCCGAAGATTTCTTTCGTTTGCAACACATTTATAAAGGCTCCTGAATCGCAATTTTTCAGAGCCTTGCTCAGCATTCCCAATTCATCGGACGAAACCACAGTGTAAAGCAAAGACTTCTCCGAATTTTTGAAGCAGCCAGTTCCTACAAATTTTGTGGCATCGTGGTTTGTCATTTGCTTTATGATTGTGTAAAGTTCTTCCGGCTTTTCCGTGATGATGAGCATCGTGCTTTTCTGATAATGCAAGTAAAGCCGATTCAAAACTTGCGTCGCGCTGAATTGAAACACAATCGAATAAAGCGCCTTGTCCCAACCAAAAAGAAATCCTGCCACTATCAGAACGCACACATTCATCACAAAAACATAATTCCACATATCCACGCCGCGTTTTTCTGAAAAATAAATCGCAATGAAATCCGTTCCGCCGCTAGTCGCATCCGCACGCAAGCAACAAGTCGTTGCCATCCCGCTAAAAATTCCGCCGAACACGGAACAAAGCAGCGGATCGTTTGTCAGTTCAAACTGGGGAAGCGCGTCCGTCAACACAGATGAAAGGGTTATCATAAAAATTGAAAAAAGCGTGAATTTTTTCCCAATGAACAAAAAACTGATTATCGCCGGCGCGGCGTTCAGAGAAAGATAGAGGACAGTGTATGGAATTTTCAGGTCAAAAAATTTTTCGCAGGAGCGTTGCACCAAAAGTGAAATCCCAGAAAAACCTCCCGGAAAAATTCCCGCCGCATAAACGAATGAATTCAAATTAACAGAATAAATCATCGCGCCAAGCAAAATCAGCAGGATGCGCTTAAAATCCGATGGCGTCGGAATTATCGTTGTAAATCTTGTCATCTCATTTTCCTTATAAACATCGCATTAGCGACCGTGCATGTATATTTTTTTGAAGCCCCTTACGGAAGCAAAACGGTGCAGATGCTAGTTGCGAGTTTCGCTTTGCGAAACTCGGTAGCAAGACGAAGGCTTGCGTTCGGAAGCGAAAATCGGGATGCTGCATTTTAAATTCCGCCCCGCAACCCAAATCGATTTTAAATCGTGCCGCCCATTCCCGCAAAAATTTCCTTGTAGTCCGCCTTGCTTTCCGCGTGTACTATTTTCCTTCGAAGTTCCGCGCCATCTTGAATTCCCTTTGAATAAGCACAAAATCGCTTTCGCATTTCTCGGCACGCGGCGGCTTCTCCGATGTCGGCGGCAAGCAAATCCAATTCTTCGAACGCGGCGGCGAATTTTTCTTCGGCGGCAATTTCACTGAACTCGCCCTTTTCCAAAAGTTCGCGCGTCTGCCTAAAAATGAAAGGCTTTCCCATCGCGCCGCGCGCGAACATCACGCCATCGCAACCAGTTTGTTCGAGCATATTTTTCGCGTCTTGTGGCGAAAAAACATCGCCGCTTCCAAAAACAGGAATTCGCCCCGCAACGAATTCCACAAGTTGTGCCAAAATATTCCAATCCGCCTTGCCTTCGTAGCCTTGAGCGCGCGTGCGAGGATGAATCGTGATTGCGCAAACGCCCGCTTCCAATGCGGCGGCGGCGGCTTCTTTCCAAGTCAGATTCTGCGCGTCCCAGCCAGAGCGGATTTTCACGCTAACAGGAATTTTTTGCGGAGCGGGCCTTCCACAAAATGTCGGGCGTTCTCCTTGGAATTCCGAAACCGCATTCACAACCGCGCTCGCTATTTTGAAAAGTTTTTCGGGATTTCGCGTAAGTTCCGCGCCCGCACCGCTTTTGATGATTTTTGGAACGGGGCATCCGCAGTTTATGTCGATAAGTTCGCACGAAGTTTTTTGCAAGACAATCCTTGCGCCCGCCGCCACCACTTCTTCATTGCCGCCAAAAATCTGCACGGCATACGCGCTTTCATTCGGGGCGCGTTCCATCAAGCACTGCGTTTTTTTGGAATCGCGCGTGAGCGCTTCCATCGAAACCATTTCGGTGTATTCAAAACAACTTCCGCCTTTGACGCACACACTGCGAAAAGCGCGGTCGCTGTAGCCCGCAACCGGCGCAAGGAAGAGATTTCCAGGCAGAGAAAGGTTTCCGATTTTTACTGGATGAAACATTTCAAATCGAGTTCAGACGAATTCCGCCACGCTTACTCAGGCAGTTTGAAAATTTTGCAGCTGTTCTTCCAAAGTTGCGCGCTCAAATCTTCCAAATCCATTTCCAACATTTCCGCGAGGAATTTCGCCGTGGACGGCAAATACTTCGGCATCGTGCGCTTCTTTTCGCGGAATTCCGCCGGAATCATAAACGGACTTTCTGTTTCAATCAAAATCCGTTCCACAGGAATGTTGAGGACAGTCTCATGCAAATTTCGCGCGTTTCGATAAGTCAAATTTCCCGCAAAAGAAAAATAAACGTTGAGATTCGCATCGAGGCATTTTTTCGCGTATTCGGCATCTTCGGAATAGCAATGCAAAATCGCGCCGGAATCAGGAATGCGCTGGCTCAAAATATCGAAAATGTCTTTGCCCGCATCGCGATTGTGAATGACCACGGGCAGATTGTGTTTTTGTGCAAGTTCGAGTTGCGTGATGAACATTTCGATTTGGGAACGCTTGTCGCCGAATTGCTTGAAATAATCCAAGCCCGTTTCGCCAATGGCAACCACATTCGGCAATTTCACGCTTTCTTCAATCGTGCGAATCCAATCTTTGCCGGGATTCACCACTTCGGCAGGCGCGACGCCCACAGCGTGATAAATTCCGGAAATCGATTTCAAATTCGGATAAACCTTTTCAAAATCGTGGAGAGAATTATTGATGCTGACGATGCGTGCAACTCCTGCGACTTTTGCCTGCTGAATTACGCGCAACTGTTCAATCGGGTCATCATAAATCAGGCCGATGTGAGCGTGAGTATCAAAAAACTGCATGGCTTTTTCCTAAATAAAAAATAATAGCAGGCTTGCACAAAGCCTTATTTTCCAGAGAATAATTCCGATATATATTATAGGATAACACGATTTGTGAATTTTGTCAAACAATTTTTGGTTTAAATTGGCAAGGCAAAAAACAATTCGAAATTTTGAAAAGGATTCGCGCGCTTGCTTTGATTTTCACCTCAAAATTTGAAAATGAGTTCGCGGAATCTGCTCAAAATGAAAATCGAAACTTTCTTGACAAGAATTGGATTTCGTAGTAAAATAGAACAATATCGCGAAAAGTATTTTGGAGAAAAAATTGGCAAAAAACAAGGATTTGTCGAAAATGATGTCTCGCTCGTTTACGGAAGAAAAGCCGAACGCCATGCAAAAAATTCGCGATGGAATTTCTAAGATTTATCATGTTTTCGACAACAAACTTACGATAATGATTGTCCCTCATTCGCAGGGCAAAGTGATGAATTTCCAGACAAACGTTTTCGCGATGGCTTTGGGAATCGTGATTGTGTTCGGCATTTTGTTGAGTTTCATCTTTTTCAATAAAAACGCTATTACTTCCAAGGCGGAAATAAGCAGGCTTTTTTCGGAAAACCGCGAAACGATGGCGAGCCTTGACGAATTGCGCGACGAAAACCAAAATCTTTTCCACGCGGCGAAGCGTTTTCAGGTTTCGTTGGACAATTCGCTTTCGTTTTTGGGACTGGAACAAAAATCCAATTCCACCAATTCGCCTTTGCCGAACGGCGACCTTGCGTCGCTTTTTGGCACGGAAAGCCTTGCCGTCGGAAGCACGCGCGAAATATCTGACGTGCGGCAACTCACCACTTATTTGGAAAACGCCGTTCAGCCCATTGAACAAATCGGCAAAATGCTGAAAACGCAAAATTCGATTTTTTCGGACATTCCAAGCATTTGGCCTTTGACTGGACCTCAACTCCATATCTCGCAGACATTCGGACAGAACATCCATCCCATTACGGGACAATGGTATATTCACAAAGGTTTGGACATATCGACATGGCGTAGCGGTGACCCAATTCGCGCGCCGGCGGACGGTCAAGTTGTTACGGTTTATTATGATTTGGGATATGGCAACAATGTCATCATAAAGCACAAGCACGGAATTTATACGCGCTACGCGCACATGAACACGTTCCGAGTGAAGACCGGTCAACAAGTTTCGCAAAATGAAATCATAGGCACGGTGGGAAACACGGGATTTTCCACCGGTCCGCACTTGCATTATGAAGTCCACGTTGGTAGCGAAGTCGTGGATCCGATGAAGTATCTCAACATTCGGTAGTTCGAGGATTCGGATGGCTCTTCTTTTTGACGACATTTCAATCAGTACAATAATCGGCGCAGGCTCGTCATTTAAAGGAAATCTGAAAGTTTCGGGCGCAGTGATGATTGACGGCGATTTGGACGGCGATTTGCAGACGACAGGAAACATAATCGTTGGCGAAACGGCGCGGATTCGTGGAAACATCAGCGCGAAATCCGCCATAGTGAACGGAATAGTTTTGGGCGACATTTCCGCGCCCGAAAGCATCAAGCTTAACGCCTCTTCCGCCGTAATCGGAAACATTGCCACGCACAAACTGCAAATCGCGAACGGCGTGGTTTTTCACGGACATTGCATCGCGCTTTTTGACGAAACTTCGTTCGAGGCAGAAACGCGAAAGCAAAACGAACTTCGTGAAATCAAAAGCAAGTCAATCATTAGATGAATTCAATCGACCCCACTTCAAACGGATTGTATTACAACGCAACGCAGACCGTCCAAGGTCAAATCGCTTCTGACGCGGCGCGTCGCAAAGAAAAAGAGCAAGGCGTAAAAAAGCCGCTTTTTTCTTCGCTCGTACAAAAAAATCTGGAACAAAATTCTTTGACCGCGGCAGGGCTTCCGGCGGAAATCGCAGGAATGAGTCAGGAAGAGGCGATTGTTTTTTTGAAAGACCAACTCGACATTGCGGGCGACGAACTGAGCAGATTCGGTAGCGGCGAAAGTTTTGAAAAATACAAAAAGGCGGTGGGACAGTTTGTCCGCTACATCGAAAAAAACAACTACACTTTGGAAGAACACAAGCGGCCGGGATTGCGGCGCGGGAAAAAACGCGAGCCTTTGGTTTTGATTCAGGCGATAAACCAAAAATTGGATCGGCTTGCCTACGACATTTGGTACAATCATTTGGACAAGTTCAAATTGCTCGAAAAAATTCACGAAATAAACGGTTTGATTGTAGACTTAAGTGCGGTTTAAAAGTAAAATATAAAGTCAGCCGCATACAAGGAAGAATTATGAGCGATATTTTTGAAAACGACATAGAACAAGATGAAGACATAATGGCTTTGGAAGACGATTCGGCTTCGGAAGTTTCCGACGAGAAATTCGTTTTCGATGAACCGCTTTACGCGCTCAAGTTGGATTATTCATGCGAAGGCGTTTTCGCTTCTCCGGGCGGATTCAAACTGGAACAAGGCGAAAGCGTCATCGTGCCAACACGCTATGGCAAAGATTTGGCGCGCGTTTTAGGCAGGGCGAAAAGTCCAGTTGCGATAAAAAAAGGCGACATCGTTCAAATCGAGCGCAAGGCCACGCCCGCCGACTTGCAAAAGGCAGAAAATTTCAAGGAAAAGGAAAAGGACGCTTTCAAAGTTTTTCAAGAGAAAGTCGCGGCGCACAAACTCAATATGAAATTGGTGGGCGTGCATTTTTTGGTGGACGAACCAAAGGCGCTTTTCTTTTTTAGCGCGGACCAGCGTGTGGACTTTCGCGAACTGGTAAAAGATTTGGTGAGCGTTTTTAAAATGCGAATCGAATTGCGGCAAATCGGCGTGCGCGACGAATCGCGAATAACAGGCGGCTTGGGAATTTGCGGCAGACCTTGCTGCTGCCACGCCATCAGCGACAAACTGCGCCCAGTTTCAATCCGCATGGCAAAGGAGCAAAACCTTTCGCTGAACTCGATGAAAATTTCCGGGCAATGCGGAAGGCTTTTGTGCTGCCTTTCCTACGAATACGATTTTTATTCCGAAGAGCGCAAAAAACTTCCACAAGAAGGCACGCGGATTTTTTATGACGGAACAAATTTCCGAATCACGGAAATCAATCCGCTCAGTTCGATGATAAAACTTCACGGCGAAGATGGCAGAATCATTGAAGTAAATTCAAAACGCTTCGTAAAGGAAAACAATCGCTGGCGCATAAATTAAGAACAGTCGCACAAATGGTGCGACTGTTCTTAATGCGAATCAATTCTTTGCCAAATACTCGTTGATGCTAGCAGCGGCCTTGCGTCCTTCGCCCATTGCTAGGATTACCGTTGCGGCACCCAAAACGATGTCGCCGCCTGCCCAAACTTTTGGCATACTTGTGGCTTGGTTTTCGTCCACGGTGATGTGCCCGCGCTCATCGGTTTTGATTTGCGAAGTAGTTCGCGGAATGAGCGGATTTGAATTGTTGCCCAAAGCCACAATCACAGCATCGCAAGGAATGTCGTGCTCGCTGCCTTTTATTTCCACGGGGCGGCGACGGCCCGAAGCATCAACTTCGCCAAGTTCGTATTTCAAAGCGCGGATTGCAGTGACTTTTCCATCTTCTTCGTTGCCCAAAATTTCGACTGGGTTTTCCAAAAATCGGAATTCCACGCCTTCCTCTTCCGCGTGATCAACTTCCTCTTTTCGCGCCGGCATTTCGTTTCGTGTGCGCCGATAGATGACATAGACTTTTTCCGCACCCAAACGCAAAGCCATTCGAGCCGCGTCCATCGCGACGTTTCCGCCGCCGCAAACCACGACAGTTTTCGCATCGTAATACGGCGTGTCGGCAACGCCTTTTTGATATGCCTTCATCAAATTCGCGCGGGTGAGATATTCGTTCGCACTAAAAACTCCGATGTAATTTTCGCCGGGAATATTGAAAAATTTCGGCAAGCCTGCGCCAGTTCCGACGAATGCCGCGTCGAATTTTTTTTCGGAAAGAATTTGTTCGAGAGAAGCAGTTCGACCTGCCAAAAAATTCATTTCGAATTTCACGCCCATTTTTTTGAGGTTTTCCACTTCGTCCGCGACGATGGATTTGGGCAAACGGAATTCGGGAATGCCATAAACCATGACGCCGCCAGCCTTGTGCAAAACTTCAAACACAGTGACATCGTGGCCAGCGCGTCGGCAGTCGGCTGCGACAGTGAGACCCGCAGGACCTGAGCCAATTACGGCGACACGCTTTCCAGTTTCGGCGGCGATTTTCGGAAGCGAGGCGAGGTTTTGCGCGCGCTCGTAGTCGGCGACAAAGCGTTCCAAACGCCCGATGCTCACGGCGAGTTCCGGAGATTTGTTCGCCTTGCCGACGGTGCACGCGCCTTGACATTGCTTTTCTTGTGGACAAACTCGTCCGCAAATCGCAGGAAGCAAATTCGTTTCTTTTATGATGTCAGCCGCTTCTTTGAAATTTCCGAGCGCGACTTGTGCCACGAATCTAGGAATCTGAACGTTCACGGGGCAGCCCAAAACGCAAGGCTGATTTTTGCACTGAAGACAGCGATTGGCTTCGACAATGGCTTGCTCGCTGGTGTAGCCCAATGCGACTTCCGTCATTTGGCGGGCGCGCACTTTCGGTTCGCCCACCGGCATTTCCTGCGCGGGAATTGCCATTCTGTCTTTGGGCGAAAGCGTGCCCGCAGTGATTTTTTCTTTGATTTTTTCGTATTCAATTTTTGCCGCTTCAGCCAATTTTTCGTTCGTCATAATTTTCACCTTATTTGATTCCGATTTTGCATTTGTGGAACGCTTCCGTTTCTTGCGCTTTGAAAGCCTTCATTCGCATCATCATATTGTCCCAATCCACTTGGTGTCCGTCAAAATCAGGTCCGTCCACGCAAACGAATTTTGTCTTGCCGCCAACATTCACTCGGCAACCACCGCACATTCCGGTTCCGTCAATCATAATCGTGTTGAGCGAAACGACAGTCGGAACATTGTATTTCGCCGTGCATTGGCAACAGAATTTCATCATAATGGGAGGACCGATGGCGATGACTTGCGCCGGCGGAACTTCGCTTTGGCACAAGCGTTCGAGCGGAACGGTGGTAACGCCTTTTTCGCCCGCGCTGCCGTCATCAGTAGTGATGATGACTTCATCGCAAACTGCCTTCATTTCGTCAACGAAAATCAGCAAGTCCTTTGTACGCGCGCCTTCAATCAAAATCACTTTGTTGCCCGCCTCTTTCAACGCCTGAACAATCGGATAAAGTGGAGCCGTACCGAATCCGCCGCCAACGCAAACAACAGGCGCGTCAAATTTTTTTATTTCGCTTGGCTCTCCGAGCGGACCGAGAACACCGCTCAAATAATCGCCTTCTTTCAACTGCGAAAGTTTGTAGGTGGACGCGCCCACAGGCTGGAACGCAATGGACACCCAACCTTCCTCCGCGTTTGCATCGGCAATCGTGAGAGGAATGCGTTCGCCCAAATCTTGATCAACCTGCACAATCAAAAATTGTCCTGCCTTGCGATTCCTTGCGATGTCGGGCGCGTGAAATTTCAGCAGAAACACTGCTTCGGAAAGCTGGCGTTTTTCTAAAATCTTGTTCATATTTCCCTCAAAAACGAAAAACTTGGAATGATACAATTATAATTGAAAAACGCATTTGCGTCAATGTGCACGAAGCGGCTGTAGTGGCAAGCAAACAATTTAGGTGGAGTAAAAAATTGCCACTTATTTGGCGCGGGAAATTTTAGTAGGAGAAGATTGGCCGCGAGTTGTTGTGGATGGGGGCGATATGGGTAACTCAATAATTCTTGTAAATATGTCAATCTTTTTTAAATATTCCCTATCCTTGCATAAGTTATAAATGCATATAACACCTTTCTCGCATCCTAATTTTGTCTCAAAACTGTCGTTCTGAAAGGCTATGAAGTTTACTATGTTGTCAAGGTATTCTAGATACAAATAAAAATATACATCACGTTTTTTGGCACACCAAGCAAATTTGTTGATACTGGTGACTTGGCATTTTCTTGCCTCTATAAGTGGATGTTTTTCGATTCTAGCGTATTTTCAATCCATAAATAGGGCTGTCCGCCCTTTTATAATAATTGTAATAGCCCCCCGTTCACAAACGCTAGCGGGGTTGTTTTCTTCAACAAGACTTCTGTAAAGAAAACAATATCTTGCGCTTTTATAAGCTCGTCTACAAATCCGATGCCGTTGTCCTTTATGAGAGATGCCTTGTACAAACCACACTGCCATTCATGGGTAAAGTCAAGCCCTTTGTTCCTTACCACCGCCGCTCCGCCCTGCTCATCTGTGAGGGGAATTTCGCCGACGACCTTGACGACCAGTCGCACGAGAAGAAGCACATGACCGCGCGGAAGGCAAAAACGATAGCGCGCGATACGGGCGGCGCATGGCGATGATTCACCACAGCCTCGCTACACCGACTACGAGTTTGACGGCATCCTGCGGCAGACGCACGAGGTCTTCCCTGCCACCGAGCTGATACGCAACTGAAGCGGTTTGACATTCCGTATGTGGACAGAGGCAGGGCAATTCAGTATTCCTTAAGATTCAGAAAATTATGCTGTCACCCTATATACAAAAAATATAAAAACTGATATATTATTACAATGTTCACTTTATTCACTGATGTCTACAAATACCGGCAGATGATTTTCTCGCTTGTCCACAAGGAGCTGCGAGGCCGATAC
>JAFLSR010000028.1 GCA_022510845.1 Treponema sp. | reverse complement strand
GCTCGCCCAAAAACGTGGAGGACTCGTTCGAAAAAATCTACGCGAAAAGACTCCAAAAAGAACTGACTGACAGGCTTGCGCAAACTGTAGAGGAAGTGTGCGGAATGATTTAGGCGATGCCTAGTATGGGCAATCGATTTCGTTTCTGCGCACGTCATGCATAGAATACGAGCCGCTCGTACTTCATACGAATTACTTTTTCGGTGCGAAATTCCGTAAAACACTTTCACATAGTTTCCCTTTGCCACTTTTACATCTATCTCTCCTCATCCAAAAATCAGTACTGAAACCACACCACGTACCATACATTTTTTACAATTGACAAAATCGCATTTTCATCCTATCATTTAAAATTACAAATCCAATTTCAAACTGCCATTTTCAAAAATTTTATCTTAATAAGGGGGCATGAAAAAAATACATCCGTGCATTTTTTTCATGTTGCAGATTTTCCCGCGTTGCGTTGAAACCTGCGATTTTGTGCCTCCTGCAAACCGCTAACGCGGAGTTTATAAGGAGCGAAAAAATGCACGCTGATTCACGCACTACACAATTTGCCACGGAACTTTTGCCGCAAAAATCTTCGGGCGAGGTCGTAAAATTCGACGGCGAAACTTGGTACAAAATTTCAAACGCAAACGCAATCGAACCATTTTTTATGACAATCACAAGTTCTTCCGATGTCTGGAATTTCATTTGGTCGAACGGCGCGTTGAGTGCGGGGCGCAAAAATTCCGAGCATTCGATTTTCCCATATTTGACGGCGGACAAAATTTTGGACATGGCTTCATGCAGCGGAAATTTTTCTGCGGTGAAAGTCTTTTCCGCGGACGAAACTTTTTTGTGGAAGCCGTTCGATTCGAACACGCAATGGAAAGTCGAGCGCAACATCTACAAAAATTCCAGCGGCTCGCACATCATCTTGGAAGAAGTGAACACGGAACTCGATTTAGTTTGGCGCACGGAATGGACTTCCAGCGACAAATACGGCTTGGTGAAAATCGCTTCGATAAAAAATCGCGCATCTAAATCCCTGAAAGTCAAAATCCTTGACGGCGCGCAAAACATCGTGCCCGCTTGCGGAACGATGCAGTTGCAGTCCACGAGTTCCATTTTGCTTGATGCCTACAAAAAATCCGATTTGGAAAAAGATTCCGGTCTCGCGCTTTTTTCGCTTTCTTCTGTTTTGACTGACCGCGCAGAACCGAGCGAAGCACTTTGGGCGAACACTTGCTGGTTCAGCAAAAAAAGCCCTGTTTATCTTGACCCGCAAACGCCCGAATTTTTCGCGCACGAAATTCCGCTTGAGCAAACCGAAGTCCTCAAAGGCAAACGCGCTTCGTGCTTCATCGTTTTTGAAACTGAATTGAAATCCGGCGCGCAGGAAAAATGGGAGCAAGTCTTCGACACGCATTTGGAAAATTCCAGAATCGCGCTTCTCAAAAAAGAACTTTCCGACCGCGCCGCTTTGAAAAAAGCCTTGCTCAATGACATTGAGCAAGGAAAAAAATTGCTCGAAAAATACATCGGCGAAGCGGACGGCTTGCAGAACACTGCGGACGAAATCGCCTGTATGCATCACGAGGCGAACGTGATGTTCAACATAATGCGCGGCGGAGTTTTTGCGGAAAACAATTTGGTGCACACCGAAGATTTTGCAGGATTTGTGGCAACTCGCAACAAGGCAAAGGCCGCTTGCATCAAAGGCTTGAATTTGGGCGAAACCGTAAATTACGCGGAACTTGGAAAAGCCGTCAAAGCCAAGGGCGACAATCAACTTTACAGGCTCTACCTCGAATATTTGCCGCTTTCGTTTTCACGAAGGCATGGCGACCCGAGCCGCCCTTGGAACAAGTTTTCAATCAACTTGAAGGACTCGCACGGAAACCCGATTTTGAATTACGAAGGAAACTGGCGCGACATTTTCCAAAACTGGGAAGCGTTGGCGATGAGCTATCCTGCGTACACAAGCGGCATGATTGCGAAATTCCTGAACGCCACCACTTCCGACGGCTTCAATCCGTACAGAATCACTCGCGCCGGAATCGACTGGGAAATCCCCGAGCCTGACAATCCATGGGCGAACATCGGATATTGGAACGACCACCAGATAATTTATTTGAGCAAGCTTCTCGAACTGGAAGAAAAAATCAATCCTGCCGCGATTGAGGAGTTTTTGAATTCAGCGATTTTCACCGTGGCGAACGTTCCATATCACATCAAGCCTTACGCGCAAATCCAAAAAAATCCGCGCGACACAATTGTGTTCGAAATCGAATTAAACGAAAGAATTTCTGCGGAAGTCGAACGCTTCGGAAGCGACGCGAAACTTTTCGGCAAAGATGGCGAGCCGTATTTGGTAACGATGGCCGAAAAACTGCTGCAACTGATTTTGACAAAAGTCGCAAACTTCGTTCCGGCGGGCGGCATTTGGATGAACACACAGCGTCCAGAATGGAACGACGCGAACAACGCGCTCGCTGGCTACGGACTGAGCGTGGTGACGCTTTGCTATTTGCGCCGCTTTATGGTTTTCGTAAAAGATTTGTTTGAAAAATCCGGCGAAGAAAATTTCAATCTTTCCGCGCCGCTCAAAAAATTCCTCGAAGAAATTTCCGCGACATACAAAAGCACTGCTCCCGAAAATCTCGATTCGGGAAGCGCGCGAAAAGCCTTCGTGGAAAAATGCGAAAAGGCGTTCGAAGCCGAGCGTCTCGCTTTCTATGAAAATCCTGCTGCGCTTTTGCAAAGCGAAAAAATTTCAAAAGCGCAAATCATTTCCGCGCTCGACTCCTTCATCAAACACGCGGAGCATTCCATCAGGCTGAACAAGCGCGCCGACGGGCTTTATCATTCGTACAACACGCTCGAAATCACTGAAAGCGCGATGGAAATTTTGAACCTCGAAGAAATGCTCGAAGGCCAAGTGGCTGTTCTTTCGAGCGGCTTGCTGGACGCGCAAGAAGTCTGCGAACTCTGCGATTCTTTGGCAAAAAGCCGGATGTACGAGCCGCGCCAAAATTCTTATATGCTTTATCCTTCAAAGGAATTGCCGCGCTTTACGAACAAGAATGTTTTGGAAAAATCCGCCGCGCAGAAAATCGCGATTCTGAAAGCGGAATTGGAACGCGGCTACACTTTGCCGGATGCCACTTCGCTTGTCTACAACGACTCGCTTGAAAGCGGCAAGGCGCATTTCAATCCCGATTTTCGGAATGCGGAAGTTTTGCAAAATGCAATCGAAAAAATTTATCCGCAAATCGATTCCGCAGAAAAAGCAGAAATCCTCGCGCTCTACGAAAAGACATTCAACCACAAATCGTTCACAGGACGAAGCGGCACTTTCTATGCCTACGAAGGAATCGGTTCAATTTATTGGCACATGGTTTCAAAACTTCTGCTTGCAGTCCAGGAAAATTTCCAAAAGGCTTTGTCCGCCAAAAACGAGCAAGGCGCGAAAAAATTGGGAACGCACTACTACAAAATCCGCACGGGACTTTCGTTCAACAAGACTCCAGAAATTTACGGCGCGTTCCCCACAGACCCGTATTCGCACACTCCGTACCTGCAAGGCGCGAAGCAGCCCGGAATGACAGGCCAAGTAAAAGAAGAAGTGATAACGCGCTGGGGCGAACTCGGAATGGAAATCGAAGACGGCAAACTGCGCTTCCGCCCTGCGCTGCTTTTGAAAAAAGAATTCGGCGCGGACGGCACGCTTTCTTTCACGCGCTTCAAGATTCCGTTCGTGTACAAACTCAACGACGCGATCTCCGAAATAAAAGTCACCGTGGACTCCGCAACATTCGGCGCGGAAATCCCCGCTGAATTGAGCGCGGACATTTTCTCGCGCGAAGGCAAAGTGAAAAATGTCACCGTGGAAATTCCGTCCAACGCGATTTTCACAGAATAGTTTTTGAATTTTTGGGCGCATTTCGTCCGCGTAGCAAAAAGTTGCGCGGACGAAACCGGGCTGCTCCGGGTTCCGTTTTCACTTCATTCCGGCTCGTCGCTTACGCGCCGTCCGGAACGCTCCGCGCCCTCCGCATCCCTTGCGCGGCAAAGCCACTCCCCCGCTCGCGACGCAACAATTTGCGATATTGACTATATCCACTGAATTTCGCATAATTGTTTGCCATGGAAAAAATCACTTTGTGCGGCGACAACTGTTTGGAATGCCCTCGCTATCTTGCCAAAACCGACGAAGAAAAATCGCGCGTTGCGGAATTGTGGCATAGAATCGGCTGGCGCGAAAAAATTGTTTCACCCGACGAAATCAGTTGCACGGGCTGCTCTTCGCACAAAGAATGCGTGTACAATTTGACTGAATGCGTCAAAGAAAAAGGCGTGGAAAAATGCAATCAGTGCCTCCAATTTCCATGCGAAAAAATCAAAGCAATGCTCGAACGCTCCGCCGAACACGAAAAGAAATGCAAAGAAGTATGCACAGCCGCAGAATACGCGATACTGGAAAAAGCGTTTTTCAGAAAAGAAGAAAATTTGAAAAAATAAAACTTCGCACAAAACTCGCGCAACAGTTTCCAGACGCGCGTATTTTACACCCCATCGCTTTTTTGTAATTTTCTCACAGTCTTTTTTCGATTCCTTCTGTCATAGCCCTGTCTGCATATTGTGAAGGCGTTTCACCGAATTTGTTCTTGCGTTTTTCGTCAGCCCCTGCCTCAACCAAAATTGCAGTGATGCCATCAAAAAAATTTGAAAGCGACTGCATCACAACTTTTTTTTCATCGGCTTTTCCGTCCATCGCGCTCGGCAAAAACGAAAGCATTCCCAAATATAAATAATATTTTACACACCCTAAAGGTGTGAGACCGCTCACAGTCTCGCAATTGACATTTACGCCATTCTTCAAAAAAATCGAAATGATTGATGTCGCCTTTTTTCCAAATCCTTCAATCTCTGCAATTTGCTCTTCATTGGATTTTTCATTGAGCGGAATTCCAGAAATTTTTTCACCAAAAGTTTTTAGTGCGACAAGAAACGGATTGTAGCCATCATCGGAATTTGTCCAGTTCAAATCATCGTAATCATCATTTTCTGCGAGACTTGCAAATTTTTCAACATCGAATTTCTGAATTGCAGTGAGAATCTCTCCTAGGTTTGGTAGGTTTTCAATGCGAGTTTTCATGTTTACTCCATGTTTAAATTTTCTAGATGCCAGCCCAAAGAAAGCGCGACAAGGCGCACGATTGAGATGGCGATGTTTTTTTTAAGTTTTGTTTTGGTGATAATCTTATCGACTGCATCCTTAAACGCCTTTTCTTTTTTGCTATCGCTCTTTCCATCGGAATCCAAAATAATTTGAGTGAAATCACATGAAAACGCCTGTTTCAATTTTGAGGCAATTTCATTTTCCTGTGGAATTAAATCTGAAACAAGCGCCTTTAGTTTCTGATTGTTTTCTGACGAAAGAATCTCCGCGCTGTTTTTTGCGATGATTTTTGAAAGCGACACAAGGGCGGCATTAAAATCTGTTGCATCATTTTGCGAATCAGCAGTGGCTTTGCTCATTTTAACAGAGGACTGCACACTTTTGGCAGAAACAACCGAAACAGCACCTGCCTCTTTTAGAATTGGAACTAGTTTAATTTGTTTATGAAGTGCGGCGAAAAGCAATGGTGTATTGCCATTTTTTGTTTCATAATTTACATCCGCGCCGTATGTAATCAGCAGCGAAAGCATTTCCGCTTTGCCACTTACAATGGCGGCTTCTAGAGGTGTTCGCGGGGAGTTTTTTTCAGACGGCTCAGACATTTCAAGATTTACATCTGCGCCGTTTGAAATCAGGAACAAAACCATTTCTTTTGTACTAAAGGAAATGGCATGCATCAACGGAGTTTTATCGCCTATGCCTCTACAGTTTACATCCGCTCCTCTTTCAAGAAAGAACTGAGCAACTTCGGTATTTTGCATCATTGCAGCCACACAAAGAACTTCGCTAGGATTCGCATCGTTTTCCATGAGCAAGGCGCACATTTCTTTGTTTACCGCCTGAAACGCAATCATCAAAGGAGAACCAAGTTTGCTACTTTTCTTGTTTGGGTCTGCGCCATTTTTCAACAAAAGCAAAACAGCGTCTTTATTGTTTTGTGAAACAGCAGATATCAAAGGAGTGTGTCCATGAAATGCCGACTCCAAATTTACATCCGCCCCACTTTCAATCAATAAAGAAACAATTTCGGGGTCATAGTTTTCTTTGTCAACAGCGTCTATCAATGAGGTTTCTATCTTGTCTGAATTTTTATTGACATCTGCGCCAGCATCCAGCAAAATTGAAACAATATTTTTATTTCTATCGCAAATTGCTTGTTGTAACACGGTAAATCCATTCGCTGTCGCCAGATTGACATCTGCTCCTTTCTCTAACAAAAGAGAAACGATTTCTTCATTTCTTCCTGTGATAGCACTAAGTAATGGAGTTGTCTCTGTGTCGTCTATTTTTGATATATAATTGACATTTGCGCCTTTTTCCAGCAAGATGGAAATGAATTCTTTGTTTTCACCATTGATGGCACGGTCTAATGGCGTAACTCCATTTTTGTCTTTATGTTCAATATTTGCACCATGCTCTATTAAGAGTGAAACAATTTCTTTATTTTTTCCTACTATGGCAGCATATTCCAATGGCGTACTTCCATTTTTGTCTTCATGCTCGACATTCGCGCCTTTTTCAAGCAGGAATGAAACTGTATCAAGACTCCCTTTTGCGGCGGCAGCTGATAATGGCGTAAACTTGTCTTCGTTTTCACATTCAATATTTGCACCATGTTCCACTAAAAGAGAAACCAATGCTAGATTTCCATCGTGTGCTGCTATAAGCAGCGGGGTGTTTTCGTATTTACCTCTGCATTCAATATTTGCGCCTTTTTCAATAAGCAGTTCGACAAGTTTTTTGTAATCGTTTTCCATCGCAAAAAACAAAAACGGCTTGTCTTCAATATACACATCTTTATGCACGGCTTGTTCCGCCAAAAATGAAAGTATATCAGCATTGTCATTTTTAATGGCAAAATCCAATGCCGCTTTCAAACTGGACTCACTGTCGCCAATATCCGCACCTCTTTCTAGCAGAAATGAAATCAATTCCACATCCTCTTTTTCAATCGCAAGGTCCAGCGCAGTTCTAGAACGAGAATCGCAACAGTTGATATTAGCACCCTTATCTAGCAGAAATGAAGCCATATCAACATTTCCATTTTCCACTGCGTTTAGTAAAGGCGTGCATCCATAGCGATCCTTGTATTCAATATTTGCGCCTCTTTCCAGCAAAAGCGAAATAATATTTTTATCATTGTTTTTTATTGCGATTTTCAACGGTATTTTTCCAGAAAAGTCTTTATAATTTACATCAGCACCTTTTTCTAATAATGAAATAACTGTTTTTATGTCACTTTTTTCTACGGCAGTGATCAACTGATATGAATATTTTTCTTTTGTTTGCTTGCGCTTACTTTCTTTTTTTATTTGCTTTTGTTTTCGCAATTGTTCTTTCCGATTTCCAATCGCACAAACGGCAGGCTTTAAAATTATCAGTATGAATGATAATAATGCAAGCGAAGAAACAATAACAAAATATGCGATTAGTGTCCAAGAAATTTTATTATATATCCGCGCATTATATAAAAAGCCAATCAAATCTCCTAGATACAGCAAAATCGAACTCAACACTTTCGCAATTCCGATAAAAACCATTAAGACTGTTGAATCATAGAAAAGAACATCCAAACTCGCCACAATAAAATATGGAGCTATAAAAATACATATAAAGAGGAATAATCCGAACTCTAATGTCTTATCCCAAAAAACTAACTTTAACGCAATACCCCAAACCACAGTTCCAACAACAGTCATTATTTGGAGTAATTTTGAATCTAAATCGAGCCTACTGCATCCAATAAAATATTCAATTAAACAAAGACAGACAATTTCTCCCACTAATGCGAAAAACCAAAATGGAAAATCAGTTTCACCTAATACCAGCGCCCTTCCACAAAATAATCCGGCTATAGATAAAGCAAGTAAAACAATAGACCTAAATCCATATCGGCTGTATAAATTATACAAAACAATAATTAAAATTATAATTCCAATAGCAATACCCATTCTAATCACCTCTTTTTTTTTCTATTTCAAAAATCCCGGTCAAACTCAAATCGTCGCCAGAACCTTGTTCGCTCAATTTCGGAAAATATTCTTGCAACTCTTTTTGCACTTTTTCGCTGCCTTGCGCATTGACATTATTCAAAATATCTTTTACAAATTTACCAAATTTTTCTTTCGCAAAAGAATCCGCAACGCCATCCGAACAAACGACGATTGCTTTTAATTTTGAAAATCCAAACGAATGGCGGAAAGACTCCGCCGCGTTTGACGAACAAAGGCTTGTCGTAAATCCGAATCCCAAATTCTCGTCTTCTGGAATCGGCAAAAATTCCATGCCGTTTTCATCTAGCGCGAAAGTCAGTCCGTCTCCAATTTGAATCGCAATCCAAAAAGATTTTTTAGACAAAGGAAATCCAAGTACCGGAACATACAACGCCGAAAGCAGTGTGCTTCCGTAGCATTTTAGAATTTCCGCATTCTGAAAGTGTACATCACAGATTTTTTCGTGCTCAGAATTTTCTATGGACAATGCATCGAAATTAATTCCGAGTTTTTCCACAAGGACTTTCTCTTCTTCGGACAGCGGGCGATTCGCAAAATCTGCTTCAACTTTGTTTTGCCATTCTTTCACGATATTGCTTTCGAAAGCCTTTATCGTCTGCTCCCAATTGATTTTTCCGTCCAGCCATTGCCGTTTTGAAATATCAATCAGAAGCTTTTGAAATTCGGCTTCCGCAACTTCGACTGCAATTCGAGAACCGCGTTCGCTCCGAAAATAGCGTTCACCGCCGTGTCCGTCCGCGACTGAAATTATCGCAAAACCTTTCTTGCGCACAATGCTGGCAAAATCTTGACACGGCTTTCCTTGCGCTTTATGAGAAAATCCTTGTGCTATTGCCTTTACACATCCAATCATTTTGGAAAAACAATATGCTACAAAAGCAATTCCGCTGCCGCTAAAGCAGGATTGCCATCATAGGAACACACTACGTTTCTGTCTCTGTCAACAACTTTGCCATAGTAGTCATAATAGCCAACGATAGTTCCATAGGTGTCCACGATGCACTTGTCAGATTCGATGAAACGACCTTTGCCAGTGCCATAAGTATCCAAAATCAAATTTCCATCTTCCCTGCTAAAGTAACCGATTGTACTTCCGCCTCTTGTTATAGGTTCCCTCATATTTTGCCTCCACAGCAATAAATTTATTCAAACGCGAAACTCGCGTTTTCGACCAAAATAATTTTTAAGGCATGTTCAATTGAGTCGCAACAAACTTCATTGCGCTTTCATGGCTATTTATCTTCTTGTACGAACAGATATAGGTTGCCCTGAATTCACTCCGCCCCAACTCCTTAAAATCGCAATAGATCTTTCAAGCCCACCGATTTGCGCCAAATCCAAAGCGGTATAGTTAGAGTAGTCTGGAAAATTTACATCCGCTCCTGACTCTAGTAATAGCCTTACCATATCTGGATAATCATCGAGATCTCCGACAGCATACATCAATGGTGTGGTTCTATATTCATTCGCGGCATTTACGTCCGCGCCGTTCTCTATGAGAAGCCTGGCTACATCAGTATGACCTTTTCTAGCCGCGCCCATCAATGCAGTATAATTACTTTTTTCTTTTGCATTCGCCAAAGACTTGTTGTACTCCAAAGCCTCACGCACAAAGTCGATGTCACCGCGTTCGCACGCTTCAATAAAAGTGTCTGCGTCTACATTGCGGGCAGAGCGTTTTCCCGTCCACTTGAATGCAATCTCTTCAATTTCGTCTTGCGTCATTTTTCTTTCCTAAATCATGCGTATTCCAAGAGGTCTGCTATATCTTGTTTTCCAAGTCCTCTGGCGTATTTAAAGGCGGTCATATATACTCCGCCGATATAAACTTGCCGATGCGCATCTGCGCCATTCCTCAACAACAGTTGCACCATTCCTATATCATCGCCATCGATAGCGCACAGCAAAGGCGTGTATCCCGGAAATCCTGGAATATCGGAAGCGTTTACATCAGCCCCTTGTGAAATCATGAACTCTGCTCTTTCTCTATCATGATAGTTAACTGCAGCAAGCAAATCGTTGTTCAACATGTGTCGCATTTCCATAAATTTCTCCTTACCAAACAAAACTGTTTGGACTTTTTAAATAAATTTCTAAAAAGAACGCTCGTTCTGCTAACATTTTGTTATGTTTAGTCCCTCGCTCCGCTTTTCCTTAAATGAGTTTCTATTTCTGTAAATCCACAGTATTTTGCACAACCCAACGCTGTAACAGAATCAAGACCACGGAACGCTTTTGCATTCACATCCGCGCCATTCTTTATCAATGCCCGAACACTGTCAACATCTCCACTGATTGTTGCAAACATCAGCGGGGTTACATATTTTATATTGTCTGCCGGGTCACTGCACATTGCACTCACATTGGCTCCCTTGCTTATCAAAAATTCAAGAATCTCTACATTATGCTCAGCACCAAAATGCATAGCGGCATACATCAATGCAGTTTTATCATGAGAATCACGTATTTCGGTATTTGCACCATTTTCCAGTAAAAGCTTCACCATTTCTATATCATCATTCCAAACCGAATATATCAAAGGAGTTGCCTCTGACTTTCGAACTTGTTCCTCTCCAGTTCCATCAAGGCGTTCACCTACCATCTCGACTACAAGTCTATTATCAATAACATCAATATTGGATATTTGAGAAATTAAAGATTTTGCCTTCTCCACATCATGACAACCTACAGCAACAACAAAATCATGATTCAAGTTATCTTGTTCTCTTTGCGATTTCGCGCCGTGACTTTTCAAAATAGCAATTATTTCATCGCCTTTAGCAAAATCTAGAGGAGATTTTTCGCCACAAACCAAATTGACATTCGCACCTTTTTCTATCAAAAACGAGACCATTTCTTTGTCATTGTTCTCAATAGCAATTTGCAGAGGATACCTGCCATAATTATTGTAATCGATGTAATCAATATACGCGCCGTTTTCAATTATCGCTTGAACAGATTGTTTGTCACTTCTATTTATGGCATTCACTAAATCAGTGTTTTTGCGGGCTAGTTCTTTTAGCCATTTTTTTTCTATACTCGCCCTTACAACAGTGACTATAATAACAATAAGAACAATAGCAGCAACGGCAAGTGCCACAATTAAACAAGCATCTTCATTTGTATTGCCAATTATTATGAGAGCAATAATGTACCCTAGAGGAACTAAAAACGCATGCCCTAATTTTATACCAAGCCATACAAGTCCTACGATATTCAGAATTATCATAGCAACACCTATAACATTTTCTAACGTCATACGAAACTTCCTTAAAATATTTGTTTTGAAAAGGCGCAATTATATGCACCTGCTGTTATATTGTGACAATTTGTTTTCCGCCATATTATTTTGTTGGCATAATTGATTCATATTCTTGTAAATACTGCAAATCATACTTACATTGACCTCGTTTCTTCAAATATTTTATAAAATATACAATCAAGACAATAGGAAAAACGCAACCAAAAATACCAACTACAATAAGTTTCTCACCAATTTTTTTGAAAAACCCATCTATTCCACTAACTTCATCTTCCACCATCTCATTAATTGTTTCAAACATAGAAATTCTTGCGAAAAAGAACCCTGACAAAAATATTATCCACCAAATAGAGTTAGCCTCATTCTGAACCCCACAAACAATCAATATGATTGATACAATTATGCCGATAATCAAAGCTAACATACAACGTTTTAACCAAATTCTATCTTTTTCCATACGCTCTATTGAACATAAATAGCAAGTAGGACGATTGTTCATTTTTCGTGTAATAAATGATTTGCTAACACATTCATTACACATAGGTGCTTCACACCACCCACATGTCGTAACGGCTTCCGCCTCTGGATGAAACTTACAATCCATAACTCACTCCTTGCCAAACACATTCGTTTGGCTCTTTAAATAATATTCTCAAAGATGCGGAAGCCCGCATCATCAAGCAATTCAGGCATACCGCCTGTTTTTTTATGCTAAAAAACAACCACTGTATTGCGCCAAATCCATTTCCTACCAATCATCGCCGCTTGTAGATGTTGTGGTCAAATCGGCTTCGCTTTGCTGGATTTCTTTAATTTCTTTCACAACAGCATCCTGCTTTGTCTGAATCTGTCCATCGTTCATTGGCTGGCTTCGGCTTCCGATTTTCGAACTTGTCACAGAAACTGCGCGAATCCATTTTTTCAAGGCTTCCGGCGTGTGAACCGTAATCACTGCCTCAATATTCCCAGTGAATTCTTTGAGCACATCTTTGTTCGCATCATCTCCAATTGCCACAGCAACTTTGATGGCGTTCTTGAACCAGTTGTTTTCGTGCAATTTCGCAAGCCCTGATTTGTAGTCGTCAGTCGGCTCTCCGTCGCTCATCAAAAAAAGTGCAGGCGCAACACTTGCAGAAGGGGCGTTTAAAAACTCATTGCGAGAAAGTTTTTTGGAAAGTTCTTCGCAAGCCGCTCCGAAATCTGTAACACCATCTGCCTGAAGTTCTTGCCATGAAAATTTTTCACTCGCAATGGGAGTTGAATACATCCATTCGCAGCCTGTAGAAAATTTCAGGCATGCCACTTTTAAATCAACATCGCTCCCGCCCGCTTCTTGCAACTCCGGCAAGACATCTCTTATCGCCTGATTCACCGAAGTTATTTTTGTTCCCATCATGCTGCCCGAACAGTCAACAATAAAAAACAAGACCATCTGCCTTTTGACTATTCCTTCCACATCATCGAACATTCCCATTTTTTCTACCTCCGAGTTTTTATGACACAATCTTAGCGACTACGCCATTGAAATGTATTTCAATATCGCTCGCAATCGGCAAAACTGAATTCTTTCCGATAGTTTTCATCTCGCCACCCGCAACAAAAGTCCATGTGACATCTCCCAAATTTTTTATTCCCCACAAAGCAGGATTGTTTTTGTTCATAATCACTTCGCCTTCAATTTTTTGAAAATCATCGCTCTTGTCGATAATGTGGCAAGCACGTATTTTTTGCCCTGGAAACAACGCAATTTCATAACCTTTGCTTTTGAGAGTCCGAGGATAACTGAAACTATGCCCGCAACCGAATTTCATTTCCTTGCCTTTTTCAAATTTGTAAATCATGTGCTCGCTTCCACAAATTGGACAGAGCATCATTTCGTCAAGGAAGCGCACCAATTTTTTCTGCCATTCGTTGTCGGGCAGACGTTCATTAGGATTTTTTATTCCGTCAACAAATGATTTTACGAAAGCGTCGCGGATATATTGTGGAAGTCTCGGCCAAAGTTTGAGCGGATTAGGATGGACGCCTGAAACAGGACGATTCGAATCATCGTTCGGATTAAAAATAAAAACAGGATTCGTTCCGTACAGTTCCATCTCACGCCGTTCCGTGACGCAGACGCTTTTCACAAATGCATCGCCCATCATCGGGTCGTGCCGGCAAAACAGTTTGAACAGAATCACGGCAAGCGAATAGTTGTCTGTCAGAACACCAGGAAACGCATCTCCGCGAAAAACTTCGGGTGCCATATAGCCAGGCTTTCCACCGATATTGCCGGGATTTTTCATTCCGCCGGGAGTAACATTGTCATTGTCGCAAATCAGGATTTTACCGTTTTGTACATTAACAAAAAAATTCCCATCGTTCAAATCTTGATAAGACAAGCCTTTTCTGTGCAGTTCCCGGAATGCATTCACAATGTTAAGTGCGGCGAGAATACTTTTTTCAGTTGAAGAGAATTTGATTTTATTGTTCAAAATATCAGAAAAATCAGAAAACTCTTTCGGGCGCAAATCCATCACATATCCGAATGAGCCATGCCATTCTTCCGTAAGAAATTTCGGCCACAGGAATTTTTCATCAGGCGCACCACAAGCAATGTTAGATTTTAAGTTGTCGCGAAATTTTTTCGGATTTTTGAATCGGCAAGTGTACCACTTTAGCGCGTATGCCATTCCATCAACTTCAACTTTGTAGACAATGCCTTGTCCTCCTTCGCCGAGTTTCTCTTTAAGTGTGGCAACTTTCCCGCCTTCGAGTTTTATCCTTTCGCCTTTTTTGAATTCCATCACATTTCTCCGCTTTGAATTGAAAAAGTTTCCGCCGCCTGATATACGCTGATTTTGGCGCACCATGGACATTTCATTTCGCGCTGCTTTTGATTTGAAGAAATTTCATTACCGAAGCAAAAAAGTTTTCCGCACGCCCCACATTGCGCCATCGAAAATCCACCACAATACGGACAGCCGTTGTAGCCTTGCGCAACATTCATCGAAGTTTCAATAGTTTGCGAATTCCAGCCTTCATTCTTTGCTTTTTTTTCGCTGATTTTGAAACTCCATGTCCTGTACCAAATTTTGCCACGCTCTTCGATTCTAGTTCCGAAAAGATTTTCGCTGTTCGTCTTTTTTGCACAACGACACAAAATAACTTTTGCGAGGATTTTCGCTGAATTGATTTCTTTAAGATTATCTGATTCTAACAATGTATTCTCTTTTAATGTTTCCCCGTTATTCTAATATCATAATATAACTATGTCAATAGTTTATTATATAGATTATGATAATCTCATAACATATATGATGTTATGAAAAGCGTAGGAAAAATACGGCTCGTATTGGCGGGCAATATCAAAAAAGCAAGAAAAGAAAAATCAATGACACAGGAACAACTATCTGAACTCGCTGACATTTCAAACACATACATCGCGAACATTGAATGCGGCAAAAGTTGGGTGAGCGATTCCACGCTGGAAAAGATTTCTGTCGCGCTCGGAGTTTCCGCACACGAACTCTTCATACCCGAAGAAGAAATCGAAAGCGAATCGAAAAAAAATCCAAAAATATTTTTGAACAAAATTCTTTCGGCGAAAGAAAAGAAATTGAACGCAGAAATTTCAACGCTCATAAAAAAATCAATCAAAGAGATAAAAGACGAATTCGAATTTTAGAGCAAACAACTTTTACGAACCGCTCCATTTCGCTTTTCAAAAATATCTTTGCAAAAACTGTTCGAATCTCCACCCCCACTTTTTTGTAATTTTTTAATACCCCTCTTGTCGATTTTCATTTTTTTCATTATCTTTATAGTATAGAAAATCAATCGCAAATTGAAATTTTGCAATTCTAATTTTATAGGAGTTAATCAAAAATGGCAAAACAATTGTTATTCAGCGAAGACGCACGCAGGAAGTTGCTTTCTGGCGCGGAACAAATCGCCGAGGCCGTAAAAGTTACGCTCGGACCTTGCGGACGCATGGTCATGCTCGACAAAAAATACGGTTCGCCCACAATCACAAAGGACGGAGTTTCCGTTGCAAAGGAAATCGAACTTGCCGATCCCTATGAAAACATGGGCGCGCAGTTCGTCCGCGAAGTCGCTTCAAAAACAAACGACGATGCGGGAGACGGCACGACCACTGCCACAGTTTTGGCGTATGCGCTTGTCCGCGAAGGCTTGAAATCAGTCGCGGCGGGAATGACTCCAATCGAACTCAAACGCGGAATGGACAAAGCCGTAAAAGCCGCAATCGAAGAAATCAAAAAGAATTCCAAGCCGGTAAAGGGCGCGGATGACATCACCCACATCGCCACGATTTCCGCGAACAACGACGCTGAAATCGGAAAGATGCTCGCCGATGCAATCGAAAAAGTCGGCAAAGACGGCGTAATCACTGTCGAAGAATCCAAGAACATGGACACTACGGTTGACACTGTTGAAGGAATGCAGTTCGACCGCGGCTATGTTTCTTCATACTTCGTGAACGACCGCGAGCGCATGGAATCCAATTTCGAAGAGCCGTACATTCTCATCCACGACAAAAAAATTTCCGCGATGAAAGACTTGATGCCGATTTTGGAAAAAGTCGTGAACGAAGGCCGCTCGCTCGTAATCATCGCAGAAGATGTTGACGGCGAGGCTTTGACCACGCTCGTCCTCAACTCAATTCGCGGAACAATCAAAGTGTGTGCGGTAAAAGCGCCGGGATTTGGCGACCGCCGAAAGGATATGCTTCAGGACATCGCCATCCTCACAGGCGGACAAGTCATTTCGGAAGAAGTCGGAATCAAACTTGAAAATGCCGACATTTCAATGCTCGGAAAAGCGAAGTCAGTAAAAATCGACAAGGACAACACGACGATTGTCGGCGGCGCGGGCACGAAAAAAGCCATCAGCGAGCGCGTCGGCGAAATCAAAAACCAAATCGAAAAGACGACATCTTCTTATGACAAGGAGCAGTTGCAGAAGCGTCTCGCAAAACTTGCCGGCGGAGTTGCCGTAATCAATGTCGGCGCGACCACCGAAACCGAGATGAAAGAAAAGAAATTCCGCGTGGAAGACACGATTGCCGCAACCAGGGCCGCGCTTGAAGAAGGCATCGTTTCTGGAGGCGGACTCGCGCTCATCGATGCTGCCAAGGTTTTGGAAAACATTCCTTCCAACTTGACCGAAGATGAAAAAGTCGGATACAAAATCGTAAGGCGCGCGCTTGAAGAGCCGATTCGCCAAATCGCCGACAACGCCGGCGTGGACGGAGCGGTTGTGGCAGACCGCGCGAAGAACGAAAAGAAGGGCATTGGCTACAACGCCTACACCGGCGAATGGGTGAATATGCTCGAAGCGGGAATCATCGACCCGGCAAAGGTTACTTGCAGTGCCTTGCAGAACGCCGCGTCAATCGCAGGAACAATGCTCACCACGGAATGCGCCATCACGGACATCCCCGAGCCAAAGCCTGCCGCTCCGATGCCGAATCCTGAAATGGGATACTAATCCAAATCGCATACAGTGACAACAATAAAAAGGCCGCCCGAATGGGCGGCTTTTTTTATACGCAAGTTTTTTTTCTGAAACCATTACAAATGTTTTGCTCCGCGACACAAAGCGTCAAATTCGTGAAACGCCGTCTGCGGGAACGCACTTGAAGAATCCCGCGTCGTGCCCGATTTTTTGCGTGTAGATTTTCTGCACGTTTTCGATGAATGCGTCGGCCTTGTCTTTTTTTACGATTGCAATCGCACAGCCTCCAAAGCCGCCGCCAGTCATTCTCGCTCCGATGCAGCCTTCTTGCGCGTTTGCCGCTTCTGCCAAAGTGTCAAGTTCGATTCCAGTCGCTTCAAAATCATACTGCATACTGTGATGCGCTTCCTGCAAAAGTTTTCCAAGTTCGTTCAAGTCGCCTTTTTTCAAAACTTCCACAGCCTTCAAAACGCGCTCGTTTTCCGTCACCGCGTGTCGCGCCCGCCGCAGAATAACATCGTCTTTCAATATAGAAGAAACCGCATTGAACTGCGCCACCGTGAGCGAGCACAAATCGGGCAAATCCTTTGTGTTGGAAAATTTTCCGCCGGCAGGAAGTGGCGCGGCGGCAGCCTTGAGAGCGGACAAAGCCTCCTCGCATTGTTCGCGGCGTTCGTTGTACTTTGATTCGGAAAGCAGCCTTTTTTTCTTCGTGTTCATCACCACAAAACAAAAGTCGCCCATTTCAAGCGGCACATATTCGTGTTCGATTTTCGCGCAATCCAAAAGTTCCGCCGTGCCTTTTTTTGCGGTGGCGATTATGTATTGATCCATGATTCCGCATTTTACGTCCATGAACTCGTGCTCGCTTTGCTGGCCAATCAGCGCGATGTCTTTGCGTGAAATTCCGAATCCGAACAATTCAGAAACCGCGAACGCGAATCCGCATTCCAACGCGCTCGAAGAAGAAATTCCGCCACCGGCAGGAACAGTGGATTCAAGCAAAATCTCGAAGCCCGAATCAAATTTATAACCGCGCTTTTTTATTATCGCAAGGATTCCGTTCAAATAATTCGCGTAGTCGTTTTCTTTTTTGTACACGAAATTTTCGTTGATGTCGAATTCAAAAGTGCCCGGAAATTTCAAGTCGTTATAAATGACTTTTGTGTCGGCGCGTTTGCGAATCGCAAAATACATATAGCGATCGATTGCGGCAGGAAAAACTTTTCCGCCGTTATAGTCGATGTGCTCGCCGATGATGTTGATACGCGCGGGAGACGAAAAAAGTTGAACGTCCTCCACGCCGCCGCCATAAGTCGCCACAAAAGAATTCTTGAATTTTCCCAAATCGATTGTTCCGTTTTCTTCGCCCATAATTTTATTTTAGCACGAAATCCGAATTTGTCAAGGCGAAGAAACAAAACGCTATTCTTCCGCAAGGAGGTGGAAAAAGAGCCGCAAGTGTTGCTCAAACCATGAAAATTGCAATATTTAAATTTTGTCGTTTTTATCGTTTTTCTGTACTGGAAAAATCGCAGTTTTTTATAAACTCAACTCGATGAAATTTCAACTTATAAGAATGGCGAGCACTCTTGCGAAAATCTTCTTGCCCAAAAAAACGCGATTCGTTATAATGAAATTATGTCCATCGAAAAATATGAAATCGTAATCGGCTGCGAAATCCACACGCAGCTTTTGACAAAGACCAAGGCTTTTTGCGCCTGCGAAAATCGTTACGGCGGAATGCCCGACACGCGCGTGTGTCCTGTTTGCCTTGGGCTTCCGGGCGCAATGCCGCGAGTGAGCAAAGGTTATGTGGAACTGGGCGCGGTGGCAGGACTTGCCCTTAATTGCAAAATCGCGCGCTTTACGAAATTTGACAGAAAGCATTATTTTTATCCCGACCTTGCGAAGGGCTATCAAATCACGCAGTACGACATTCCGCTTTGCAGCGATGGATTTGTGGATTTGCCGATGCGCAATTATCCCGAGGAAGGACGACCGGGCGGCGCGAAATTCCGTGAAAAAAATTTCGCAGGCAATCCGTGCGTTTCGCCCGATGGAAAATATCGCCGCGTGCGAATTGAAAGGATTCACCTTGAAGAAGACGTTGGAAAATCGTTGCACATGGAAGGAACGCATTCCTACATCGACTACAATCGTTGCGGCACGCCACTCATCGAAATCGTCACAAAGCCCGACATGACAAGCCCGGAAGAAGCCGCGCTTTTCATGCAAAGCGTCCAAGAAATTTTGCGCTATGTCAAAGTGACCAAGGGCAATTTGGAAGAAGGCAATATGCGCTGCGACGCGAACATCAACCTGAATGTTTGGGAAGACGGAAAACTTTTCCACACGCCGATTTCGGAAATAAAGAATTTGAACTCGTTCAAAGCGATTCGCGAAGCCTGTGCCTACGAAGCGCAAAGGCAACTCGAAGAATTTCAGAACGACCGCCAGCCCTTCAACGCGGGATTCAAAGTTACGATGGGTTGGGACGAGGCCGCCGGAAAGACCGTTGTTCAGCGCACAAAAAATTCTTTTGTCGATTACCGATTCGTCGTAGAGCCTGACATCAAGCCGTTTTCCGTGAGCGAAGATTTGATTGCGCGCGCAAATGAAAAAGTGGGTGAACTTCCCGAAGCCAAGCGCGAGCGTTTCAAAAAAGATTTTTCGCTTTCGGATTTCGATGCGGAAACTTTGACAAGCACTCGCGAACTTTCGCTTTGGTTTGAAGAAGCGGCGAAGAATTCGAAAAGCCCCAAGCGCGCCGCCAATCTGATTCTTTCGGAACTTTTGGCTTACCTCAACGAAAAAAATCTTTCGATAGGCGAAATCACGCTCACGCCGGCGCACATCGCAGAACTTGCCGATTCGCTCGAAGAACGCAAAATCACTTCGAAGCAAGGAAAAGAAGTTTTCGCGAAAATGCTTGAGACGAACAAATTGCCTTCCGAAATAATCCGCGAAGAAGGAATGAGCCAAATCAGCGATTCAAGCGAAATCGAAAAATTGGTGGAACAAGTGCTCGCGCAAAACGAAAAGGCAGTGAACGACTACAAGGGCGGCAAGACGAACGTGCTGGGCTGGCTTTGCGGGCAAGTGATGAAAATGTCGCAAGGCAAAGCCGACCCCAAGCAAGCGGCAGAATTCATACGAAAAAAATTGGAAGCAAACTGAAATTTTGAAAATTGCATTTTTCAAAATTTCAGTTTCCGCGGCGCGGGGATGTTCAAAAGCCGCATAATTGTGCGACTGATTTTAGCCACGAGTTTTTTTTTAATTCGTGGCAGTTCAAATAAATCAATACCCCCCCCTCCCACGACGCAGACTGTCGTGGTTTGAAACTTTCCGCACTAATTAGAAAATCTCATCCAACGCAGTTGTGTAGCCGCGTTCGCCGTAATCGTATGTGGCGCAAAATCCGAATCCATCTTTGCGCGAAAATGTTTCCTGGTCGTAAGGCAGATTCGTGCTCACGCAAATTGTCGCCTGCGCCTTTTTCAACACCTTTGCGGTTTGAACAAAATCCGCCGCAAACGCCGAACGCCAATTTTTTTTGTTCGCCACAGCATAGCCGTTCAACTGCGTGAAAATTATCACAGTCCCCGCCGCACGAATTTTTTCTTTTAGAGTTGCGCTCACGGAATTTTCATTTTCGTAGGAAACAATTTCGTAGCGAAAATTTGCTTTAGATGAATTCGCAAAATAATTTTTAACCAATTCAATTTTTTGAGCGTGCGGCACCAAAAACAAAACATTGCCTTTTACAGGAATCCGATTTTTATAAGTCAAATGCGTGGCAATGCTTTGGATTTTCTGCGCAAGGATTTTCGCCTCCAATTTTTCCTGCTCGCTCATCGCGACAATTTTTTGCGGAGATGGGAAAATTTTCTCGTCACGAATTTCAATGAGTCCGTACTCCGCCTTCAAAAGCAAAACACGTGCCACGCTTTCATCAAGCATTTTAGAATCAAGCGTGCCTTTTTGCGCTGCGGCTTCCACTTCAGAAAAAAACTGCTCCAAAAAATTCAAGTCGCGCTTGTGATAAACATTGATTGGATGACAAACAAAATTCACGCCCGCATTTATCGCAAGGACAAAACTTTCGGACGGAGTGAAATTGTCGCAGATGGCCTGCATATCCATCGCGTCGCTTGCAATCACTCCGTCAAAGCCAAGTTTGCCCCGCAAAATTTTCGTGAGGATTTTTTTTGAAAAAGTCGCGGGCACGACAATTTTTTTTCCAGTTTTTCCCGCACGGATTTTTTTGGAATCAAGTCCGGGCATTTGAATGTGCGCCGTCATCATCATCGGAATTCCATTTTGGATATTTTTTTTGAAAGGCACGGCTTCGTTATTCTTCCATTCGGAAAAGTTCGAATTTATTTTCGGCAAATCCAAATGCGAATCCGTGTGCGTGTCGCCGTGTCCGGGAAAATGTTTCGCGCAAGGAATCGCGCCGGCATTTCTTATTCCCATTTGCATCGCGTTGGAAAATTCCGCGACATAATTTTTGTCGCTTCCGAAACTCCGTATTCCAATCACGGGATTTTTCGGATTGGAAGAGATGTCGCAGACCGGCGCGAGGTCGCAATGAATGCCGTAGTCCAACAAGAGCCTTCCGTTCGCCTGCCCTGCCAAAAAAGCGTTTTCCAAATTTCCGCATCGTTTGATTGCCATCGGGCTCGGCATCGTAAAATCGTAAAGGCGATTCACATTGCCGCCTTCCTGGTCGGTGCAAAAAAGCAGAGGCAAATTGTTCCCATCCAGCGCGGCATCATTCAAATCGCGGACAAAGCGTTTTGCAGAATCGACATCGACTAAATTTTCGCCGAACAAAACCACGCCGCCGATATGATAATTTTTTACCAAATCGTAAATCGTGGAATTGACTTTTTCAAGCCCATGAAGATTTTCATCCGGCGTAATCGTCAGAGCGTCCGCGAATTTTTTTTCTTTTACTTCGCCTTCCGAAAAATAACGAAAATTCATAAGACAGAGTTGTCCGATTTTTTCGCGCGTCGTCATATTTTGAACATGATTTTTTATGGCTGATTTCGCTTTGTCCGCATCGAAATTTTTTGATGGAATTGGGGTTTGCGAAAAAACCGAAATTTGAAACGCGAATAAAAACAAAGCCGCGAAAAAAAATCGCGGAAAATTTTTACAGGAAAAAACGCGCGTGAATTTTTTCAAAAAGAATGCCGAAACGATTTTTGCTTTTTGCATTTACAAATTATAGCATAAAAAAATTTTTTTTGCCATAATCGTTTTGCACTCGCAAAAAAAATAAAATCAAATGAAAATTGTAAAACTGATTTGGATTTAATGCGTTAGAAGCGATTTCAAAAAAAAGCCGACTGTCGGACTTGAACCAACCACCTGCGCGTTACGAGTGCGCTGCTCTACCGGATGAGCTAAGTCGGCGTGTTTTTAATATATCAAATTCGCAAGATTTATGCAAGCCTTTTGCAAAAATAAATTCATCGCGATGCGCCGTCTCGCACTTCGCCCCCCCCCTTAAAAAAATCATTTTTTGACAGAAACTTTTCGCCCGAATCAAAATCGCGACTGCATTTTAATTTCCACGCTGTATTTCATCTCTTCGATATTGCCAACTACCATATAGTTGTCGTAAATCTGAAGTTTTTTCTTCGCGCTCAATTTGTTCAGTTCATCTTGAACTGTTTCCGCAGAAAGTCCCGACCATTGAACGATGTCCTGCGCCTTTATATTGAACGAGCGTGACTTTTCGATACTGCGCGTGGAAAGCCCCATTTCGTCATACATACAAAAGACATCGTAAATCCGCACGACTGGTTCTTTTATCGTGAGAATGCGATAGCGTCGTTTTTGGTCATAGATTCGCTTGCAAAAAAGTTTGAGAAGGATGATTGCGATTTGCGGATTTCCGGTTACGAGAACTTCAAAATTTTCTTTGTCGAATTTGAGACACTGAACAGGCCCGCGCGCAATGCACGTTGCAGAACGAGGCGATTTTTCCAAGATTGCCATTTCGCCAAAAAATTCGCCCGGCTTGAGGATGTCCAAATTTTTCGAAGAGTCGCCAACGCATTTCACAAGCTGAACTTCGCCGCTTTGAATGAGGTAAAAACTGTCGCCCGGCTCGTGCTCGCAAATTATCACTTGTTCGTTTTCGTATTTCTTTTGGAAACGTTCGAACGCAGGAAGCATAAAATGTCCAAGCGCGTTGTTCACGCTGGAAAGTGACGGCGAAGGAATGAGATTGACTTTTTCCGAATTCTTTTCCGTGAATTTCTTCGAATGGTCCAAAAGTTTGAGAACTTGCTCTTTGTCTTCGGCTTCGGGAAACTGCGCAAGATACTTCGCGCAAACGTCCATGCACGAACGATATTTTTTTTCCATGAAAAAACACTTCGCCACAGAAAGCATTCCTTCGTTTAGGTTCGGCTCATTATAATTCTTCAACAAGGCTTTGGATTTTTTGTGATATTCGCGAAGTTGCCCCGAAAAAACGCGCAGCATTTTGTAGACCACTTTTTGATTGTTGGTGAAAATTTGTTCGAATTCCTGCACCGTCATCGAAATGACAATCGCGTCTTGAAGGACTGTCGCGGTTTCTTCGCGCGGAAAATGTCCAAGCGCAGATTTCGCGCCAAAAAATTCGCCGGTGGCAAGTTGGACAGTATTCGTGCCGCCTGTTTCTATGTCCGTAGAAGAAAGAATCACCACGCCTTTTTGGAGAATGAAAATTCGCTCGTCATTGTCATTTTCAAAATAAATTATCGAGCCTTTATTGTATTGAACTGTCTTGAGCATAAAAACTCCAAAATTAAAAAAATATCATTTTTTGCAACAGTTTGAATATGAGGAAAATATAGCATAAAAATCAATTTTATGCTATACTGCGAAAGGAATTTTCAAGAAAATTATGATTGACTTGCACACACATTCCACCGCCTCCGATGGCGAACTCAGCCCCGCCGAATTGGTGGCGGCCGCAAAGGAAAGCGACGTTTCCGTCCTCGCGCTCACTGACCACGACACTGTTTCAGGATTGGACGAAGCGGCTTGCGCCGCGAAAAACGCCGAAATCATTTTTGTTCCCGGAGTCGAACTGAACATTTCTTGGCAGAGCGGCGAATTCCATCTTTTGGGATTGGGCTTGAAATCTATTTGCGAAGAACTCGAAGAAATCACGCGTTCGCTCCAAGACGAGCGAAAATCCCGAAACCAAAAAATTTTGCAAAAGATGGCAGAATCAGGATACCAAGTGAACTACGATGAATTCGTTTCGCTTTTCGGAGGCGAAAGCCACGAAGACACGCTCGGCCGTCCTCACCTCGCCTCGTACTTTGTGCAAAAAAATCTCGTTCGAAAAACTCAAGCCGCCTTCGATAAATTTTTGGGGAAGTCCGCGCCTTTTTACATCGGGCGGCATGGCGCGGATTTGGACGAGGCGATTTTCGCGATAAAAAAATCCGGCGGCGTTCCAGTAATCGCGCACCCGCTTTCTCTCTATATATCTTGGGGAAAAATCGCCGACGCTTTGCGCGAAATAAAATCGCGCGGCGTTCAAGGTTTGGAAGCGTGGCATTCCGGCGCGCGCGAAGCCGACTGCCGCCGCTTGGAACGCCTTGCGCACGAATTGGGATTTTTCGTCACGGCAGGAAGCGACTTTCACGGAAAATCCATCCGCGCCGATCGCCGCCTCGGAATCACTTCGGGCAACATCCACATCCCCGAACGCTATTATTACGACGAACTTCTGCCCGCGCTAGAAAATTTTTCCTGAAAACATTGCGTGCGTCTAAAGATTGATGTGTTATTTTTTCGGGCGCATTTTTGGCAGCAAGCCTTGCGTCTTGTTGCCAAAAACCGGGTCTTTCGCACTTCGCCGATTTTCGGCTCATCCCTTCGCAGCACTTCGTGCCAACTTCGGGACTGCCTGCGGCAGGTGCTACACCCCCTTGCGCAAGAAAACGACAAAAATGACAAAATTTGAACATTGCAATTTTCACGATTTTTCAAAACTCAAAATTAAAATTCGCACAATTCTTTAGCCCGAATTTTAACTTCCGCACGAATTAGCGAGTAGGTAAAAAAATCAAAATCTTTTTCATCTCAACTCAAAAAAATTGCCAAAAAAATCTATCTTAATTGTAAAACGATTCAAACCTCCAACAAACACACTTTAACTCCGGGTTTTGAATCAAACTCATTTTTCGCATTCGCGTCGCAACAACTCGTTCGCTGCGAATTTTTTTTGAGGTAGTTCTATGCAAATCTATTCGTTTTCGCCTTTCGGTTACGAAGGCAATCTTGTTACGGTGGAAGTGGACTTAAAGCGCGGAATCCCCGCCATCGACATGGTGGGGCTAGCCGATGGCGCGGTAAAAGAAAGCCGCGAGCGCATGAAAAGCGCGATTCGCAATTCAGGATTTGAATTCCCGGTGGAGCGCGTGCTGATAAGCCTTTCGCCCGCCGATTTGAGAAAAGAAGGCGCGGGCTTCGATTTGCCCGTGGCTTTGGCAGTCCTTTGCGCGTCAAATCAAAATGAAGATTCCGCAGAAAATTCCAAAATGCTCGACTTTCCAATAATGAGCATGGGCGAACTCGAACTTTCCGGAACGCTCCGCCCTGTGCGCGCAATCCACGCCGCAGTTTCCACGGCACGCGCAAGCGGAATCTCCCATTGCATCGTTCCCGCCGCCAATGCAAGCGAAGCGCGCGAAGTTTCCGGAATGAAAGTCTTTGGCGCGGAAAATTTGCGCGAAGCGTTCTCCGCCATGTTCAATCCGGAATTGTTCGTGCAAGCGGGCAAGGAGCGACACTGCGAAAGCATTCCAGAAAATTCCGAAAAAATCGAAGGCGTCGGTTTTCCGCAAGTCATTCCGGGAAGCGGATTCGAAGAAATTTTCGGGCAGGAAAATTTGGTTCGCGCCTTGCAAATCGCCGCCGCAGGAGCGCACAATATTTTGGCTTTCGGTCCGCCGGGTTGCGGAAAAACTCTTGCTATGCAGCGTTTTTCAAGTTTGCTCCCGCTTTTGACCTTGGAAGAAGCACAATCCACAACGCGCATTTATTCGATTGCAGGGCTTTTGTCGCCGACAGAACCTCTCGTGCGAACGCCGCCCTTCCGCTTTCCGCACCAAAGTTCCACGCTGGAAGGAATTTGCGGCGGCGGTCCAAATTGCCGCCCAGGAGAAATTTCTCTGGCGCACAACGGAGTCCTGTTTTTGGACGAGGCGGCGGAATTCCGAACGAGCGTACTGCAAATGCTTCGCGTGCCTTTGGAATCAGGCGCAATCACTTTGAGCCGAGCCGGACGCTCCACGGTTTTCCCCGCGAAATTCCAACTTTTGATGGCATCAAATCCGTGTCCCTGCGGAAATTTCGGTTCAGCAACAAAACTTTGCCTTTGCTCGTCGCGCTCAATCGAAAATTATTGGAAAAAATTCTCCGCGCCGCTTTTGGACAGAATCGACTTGCGCATAAAAGTTGATTTGGCTGACGAAGAAGATTTCGCACCAAAGCAAAATTATTCCACGGCACTCCTTCGGCAAAAAATCGCGATTGCGACAAAAATTCAACGCGAACGGCAGGGAATCAAAAACGCCCGCCTCAAGCCCGAACAAATCCGTGAAATCTGCGTCTGCACCGAAGAAGCGCGCAAAATGCTCGAAAACGCCATAACTCGCCACGATTTTTCGCCACGCGCAAGCGCGGCTTGCTACAAAGTCGCACGCACGATTGCCGACATGGAAGCCTCCGAAAAAATTTCCGCCGAGCACATGGCAGAGGCGATTGACTTGCGAAAATTCGAGAGCGTTTTTTCCTAAAATCGCGAATCAAATTTGCAAAATCGTCATAAAAAGTATTTTGAAAACTCTTTACTTTTTTTTTGAATATATATATAATAAAAAATTATGGCAGAGTTATTGACGGATGAGCAGTTTGAGAAATTTCGCAAAACAATCTATGATGAAAGCGGAATCACTTTCTCAGCGACGAATCGTTCTATTTTGGACAGTCGGCTCAAGCAACGACTGCGTGAGCAAAAACTCGAATCTGTAGACGAGTATTACAAACTAGTCATTTCCAATCGCGAAGAAATGAAAGCGATGCTTGATTCGGTTACTACGAATCTGACGAGATTCTTCCGAAATCAGCCTCACTTCGACGCATTGATAAATTACGTCATTCCTCACGTTTTGGAAGACAAGAAAAAAAACGGCGAGCACACTGTGCGCATTTGGAGCGCGGGCTGTTCAACCGGCGAAGAGCCTTACACGCTTTCGATGATTCTCAAGGACATTTTGCCGCCTAATTATGATTTCCAAATCATCGCATCCGACCTTTCACTCAAATCTTTGATGGTCGGCCGCCAAGGATTTTATCCCACGGCGCGTGTTGATGGAATTCCGCCAAAATATTTGGACAGGTTCTTCACCAAAACGGACACAGGCTATCAAGCCAACAAAGACTTGATTGCTCCAATTCGCTTTGACTACCACAATCTCAAAAATGACAACGGCATTCGAAATATGGACATCGTTTTCTGCCGAAACGTTTTGATTTACTTTGACGAACCAGCGCAATTCCGTGTCATAAATCACTTTTGGAACGCACTCGGTCCGCACGGCTACTTGTACATTGGTCATTCGGAATCCCTTTTCGGAATGAATACAAAATTCAAGTTCCTCAGAACGCAGTGGACAACTTTGTATGAAAAAAATCCCGAATAGACCATCAAGCAGTTTGAAGTAATTTTAAATTCGGGCTTTGTCGCAAATGCAATTTGCACAAGGCTCGCGAAAATAAAATGCTGACAAGATTTTTTGTCAGCATCATTGCGTCAAACTCGTTCAGCACAATGCGGTTTTCGCTCATTGCAAAATCGCATTTTAAGCAGTTCGAAAGTTGAAACTTTCTTCACTGCTTAAAAATAATGAACATTTAAAAACAGTCGCACTTTTGGCGCAACTGTTTTTAATCCGAGTTTTCT